>JAPLMQ010000103.1 GCA_026386955.1 Planctomycetota bacterium | reverse complement strand
TTGTAGGGCGTCCGCTGGGCCTCGATGTCGATCCAGGCCCGCATGACGTTGTGGATCGGCTGCTCGAGCGCGGCGGGGCAGACGATCGTGCCCACGCCCATACCCTGGAAATTCCGCTGCGAGAAGTAGTAGGCCAGCCCCGCGGAGTGGTCCATGTGCCCGTGGGTCAGGGCGACGTAGGGGCTGGTCAGCGCGGAGCGCGGGCAGCGGCCGATGTCGAAGCAGATGTCTAGCTCGGGGACTTGGACGACCGATTCCTCGCCGGCGATGGAGAGGCCCTGGACGCGGAAGGGGGGCACCCAGAGGAAGCCCAGTTGCGGGCGGCGGGCGGGCTCCTTGGGGACGGCGAAATTGGGGCCCGAAGGCTGGGGCGTGGGGTCCATGGGTGCGGTCGCTGATCGAAGGGTGGGTCGGTCGGGGGTGAACGGCGGGTGGGGCGGAGCAGGACGTGACGAGTTTGGAGGGCGGAGTGGCGCTCGACAGGGGCGGCGACGTCGGCGAACCCCGAGCGGGGAGCCCTGTAGTATGCCGCCCTTGCGAGAGAGGGTCAACTCTCGCGGATGCCGCGATCAGGTTTGAGAGATGGGCTGCAAGCCGTCATGTGAGGAGGAGTCGTGCATTGCCGACCGCGTTCTCAGCATCATGGCGACGGAAAAGCAGTTGGCGATGGAGGTTCCGAGAACCCGGGATTTTGTGCGTAACTCCGGAAAAAGACCCCGCGGCGACGCTGCTTTCAGCCCACGTTGACACATCCTGAACTTCTGTTACACTCTTCGACCCTGCGCAAAAGCGCATGGGCTTCGTACCGTTCGTTTGGTCAGAGACACAGTCAGTCAAGCAAGACGGGATCGCCGATGAGCGCAGGCAAGATTCGCATTCGGATGGAAGCATACGACCACCAGGCCCTCGACGCCTCGGCTCGCGAAATCGTCGAGCATGCCAAGCGGACCAACGCCAAGGTCGCCGGCCCCGTGCCCCTTCCGACCCGCATCGAGCGCTACACCGTCCTCCGCAGCCCGCACATCGACAAGAAGAGCCGGGAGCAGTTCGAGATCCGCACGCACAAGCGCATCATTGACATCAAGGATCCCAATGCCCGCACCGTCGAGGCGCTCAACCGCCTCGTCGTCCCCGCGGGCGTTTTTGTGAAGATCAAGGCCTGATTCGTCAGTCACGACCGCCGGCCCTGAATGGGCCTGGCTGGTCCAATCAAGCAGGGGATTGATCCTCTGACCGGCGTGGCCTGAACCACGCGTCAAGATCGTCCGCAAGGACCCCTGGGAGGTTTCAGACAATGCCCGCCACGCTCATCGGCCGCAAAATTGGAATGACCAGGCTCTACGACGCCGCGGGCAAGAATGTGCCGGTGACGATCATCGAGCTCGGCCCCTGCCACGTCAGTCAGGTCAAGACGACCGAGACCGACGGCTACAACGCCGTGCAGCTCTCGTTCGACGAGATCAAGGCCCGCAACTCCACCCGCCAGCTCATCGGCCACGACGGCAAGGCCGGGCTCACCCCTCGCCGCTCGCACCGTGAAGTCCGCGCGACGCCCGAAGAGGTCGCCGCGGTCAAGCTCGGGCAAGAGGTCAAGCTGGACATCTTCGACGCGATCAAGTTCGTCGACGTCATCGGCCAGAGCAAGGGCAAGGGCTTCGCGGGCGTCATGAAGCGGTACCACTTCGGCGGCCTGTGCGCCTCGCACGGCACCGAGCGCAAGCACCGCTCCGGTGGCTCGATCGCCAGCCATGCCACGAACCGTGGTTACTCGGGCCGGCCCAAGAAGGGCAAGAAGATGCACGGCCACATGGGCGACGAGCGCGTCACCATGCGGAGCCTCGCCATCGTGGCCCGCGACAAAGAACGCAATCTGCTGATGGTCAAGGGGGCTGTCCCCGGGGCCAACCAGGGTCTGGTGATCATTCGGGAGGCGGTCCGCCTTTACAAGGGCAAGGCCGAGCTGGCCAAGGCTTCGTAAGTCGAAGGACCGGTTTGCCGGCGTGAGCCGGTGGGCCGGACGCCACCCCTCGTCGGGTGGCTCAGATACTGCGAAGCCGCAACAATCGGGCGACTGACGCTGTCGCAGGACGGGCAGGGAGGCGGGAGGGGATCTGATGATCCCCACTGTCGAACCGCCAATGAGGATCGCACCGCCGCGAATACCCGCGGCCGGCGAAGATGCAGGTGACCACATGATCGAAATCCCCGTTTACGACAGCCAAGGCAACAAGGTCAGCGCCCTGTCGGTCGATGAGAAGGTGCTCGGCGGCGAAGTCATGCCGGCCCTCCTCAAGCAGGCCTACGTCCGCTACCACGCCAACCAGCGCCAGGGCACCGTCGCGACCAAGAACCGCGGTCGGGTCGAAGGCTCCACCCGCAAGCTCTACAAGCAAAAGCACACCGGCAACGCCCGCCGAGGCACCATCCGCACGAACATCATGCGTGGCGGCGGCCGCGGCCACGGCAAGCGGCCGCACTCCTGGCGGCTCGACATGCCCGACAAGATGCGCCGCCTCGCCAACCGCAACGCCCTGCTCTGCAAGGCCGTCGACGGCGAGATCAAGGTCGTCGACAAGTTCGGGTACGACAAGCCCTCCACCAAGCAGTTCGCCGGCCTCCTCAGCACGCTCAAGATCGACCGTTCCGTCCTGGTCGCCCTCGCCGACACCCGCGGCTTCGAAGCCCGATCGGCCGCGAACCTCGACCACGTCACGCTCACCAACGTCGATCACCTCAACGTCTTCGATCTCCTCAACCATCGCTACCTGCTGGTCGAGAAATCCGCTCTCCAGAGCTGGATCGACCGCGCCGTCGCCCAGCAGTCGACCGGCCAGGCCGCCAGCAAGTCGGAGGCCCGCTAATGGCTCAGTCCAGCCACGTCATCAAGCGTCCGTTGATCACCGAGAAGGCGACCTGGGAGGGCACCGAGCGCAACCGCTACGCGTTCGAGGTCGACCTCCACGCCGACAAGACCCAGATCAAGAACGCGATCGTTGAGCTCTACAAGGTCCGCGTCGAGAAGGTCTCGACCCAGATCCGCCACGGCAAGCCCTTCCGCACCCGCGCGGGCGTCGCCAACAAGTCGAGCTGGAAGAAGGCCGTCGTGCAGCTCCATCCCGAGGACAAGATCGACCTCTTCTGAGTGTCGCCGGGCTTGAGCCCGCGGGACCCGTGAGGGCCCGCGACCCAGCCGCGAGGAACCAACCATGGCCATTCGTGTTTACAAGAAGACCAGCGCCGGCCGGCGGAACTCCTCGGTCAACCTCCATTCCGAGGTGACCAAGTTCAAGCCCGAGAAGCGCCTGCTGGAGCGGAACCAGAAGACTGGCGGCCGCAACCACCACGGCGTGATCACCACGCGCCATATCGGCGGCGGCGCCAAGCAGCGCTACCGCGTGATCGACTTCCGCCGCAACCGGCTCGACGAGCCCGCGAAGGTCGTCGGCATCGAGTACGACCCCAACCGCACCGCGAACATCGCGCTGCTTGAGTATCCCGACGGCGAGCGCCGCTACATCATCGCTCCTCTGGGCGTGACCGACGGCCAAGTGCTCATCTCCGGCTCTGGCCCGGTCGAGCCCAAGTCGGGCAACGCCATGCCGCTCAAGTCGATCCCCGCCGGCCTCGACGTCCACTGCGTCGAGATCTTCCCCGGCAGCGGCGGCAAGCTCTGCCGCTCGGCCGGGACCTACGCCCGCCTGACCAACAAGGAAGGCGACTGGGCGACCCTGGTGTTCCCCTCCGGCGAAATCCGCCAGGTCGCGATTGACTGCCGTGCGACCATCGGCCAGGTCGGCAACCTCGACCACCAGAGCGTCCGCCTCGGCAAGGCCGGCCGGTCGCGCCACCTGGGCATCCGCCCGACGGTCCGCGGCATGGCGATGACCCACGAATGCCACCCGATGGGCGGTGGTTCGGGCCGCAGCAAGGGCAACCGCCCGCCCGCTGGCCCCACCGGCGTCCTGGCCAAGGGCGGCAAGACCCGCAAGCCCGACAAGGCGTCCAACAAGCGCATCATCCGCCGCCGCTTCTCGAAGCGTTTCGGCCAGTTGGTGGTCTGAGATCCATGACCTGAGCACGGCCCGCGGCGAAGTCCGCGGCCCCAGAGGACTATCACGATGGCTCGTTCGCAGAAAAAAGGCCCGTACGTGGATGAGAAGCTCTACCGCAAGGTCGAGAAGCTCAACCAGATGAACCGCAAGGAGCCCATCAAGACTTGGGCCCGCGTCTGCACGGTGGTCCCCGAGTTCGTCGGCCACACCTTCTTGGTCCACAACGGCCGGATGTTCAACAACGTCTTCGTGACCGAGGACATGGTCGGGCACAAGCTCGGCGAGTTCAGCCCGACGCGGACCTTCCGCGGCCACACGACCGGCACCAAGGCCCAGCGCTCCACCGGCGCGATCTGACCCTGAACGACCACGCCCGGCGAACAGCCGGTGTTTCGAGAGATTCAGCCATGGCTTACACAAATGTTCATCGCGGTGTGCGGATGAGTGCCAAGAAGGTGGTCCCGGTCGTCGCCCTGATCCGCGGCAAGCGGGTCGACGAGGCCGAGACGCTCATGAAGCTCTCCAAGAAGCGGGCAGCGGTCTACATCCTCGCCTGCATCAAGGCCGCCCGCGCCAACGCAGACCAGGCCGAGGCCGACCCCCGCCGCCTGGTTGTCACCGACGCCCGCGTCGACGGCGGCCCGACGATGAAGCGTTTCCAGCCCAAGGACCGTGGCCGGGCCCACCAGATCCTCAAGCGGACCAGCCACATCACTGTGTCGGTCGACGTCAAGTAAGGAACGGCCAGCACGGTTTGAGAACTGAATGACTCGCCCACGCCAGGGCGACTTGCAGACGAAAGCGCAGCACATGGGACAGAAAGTCCATCCATTCGGGTTCCGCGTCGGCATCACCGAGGCCCACAAGAGCCGCTGGTAC
Source organism: Planctomycetota bacterium (assembly GCA_026386955.1). Taxonomy (GTDB): domain Bacteria; phylum Planctomycetota; class Phycisphaerae; order Phycisphaerales; family Phycisphaeraceae; genus JAPLMQ01. The sequence goes on along the minus strand of JAPLMQ010000103.1, from coordinate 55,297 downwards.
GCCCCCAAGGCGCTCTACGGCGAGTTGCTGGTCGAGGACCAGAAGATCCGCCGCTACCTCGATGACCGCCTCAACCGCCGTCCCCCCGGGGCCGCGGTGAGCGACATCCACATCGAGCGCACCCGCGAGGAGCTCAAGGTCATCATCAAGACCGCGCGTCCCGGTCTGGTCATCGGACCCAAGGGCGCCGAGATCGACCGCCTCACCGCGGACCTCCAGGGCCTCACGGGCCGCAACGTCTCGATCAACTGCATCGAGATCTCGAACCCCGACGCTGACGCGCAGCTCATGTCGGAGTCGATCGCCGAGCAGCTCGCCAAGCGGGCCAGCTTCCGCCGCGTGATGAAGATGAAGGGCGACGCCGCGATGGCCGCCGGCTCCAAGGGCGTGAAGATCCAGATGGCCGGCCGCCTGGGCGGGCACGAGATGAGCCGCACCGAGGACCTCCGCCTGGGCTCGATCCCGCTGCAGACCCTGCAGGCCAACGTCGACTACGGATTCGCCCAGGCCTTCACGACCTACGGCGTGATCGGCGTGAAGGTGTGGATCTTCAAGGGAATGTACAACGAGGTGAAGGAGTCGGAGCTCGAGTCGAACGCCGCCGGGGCCCGTCCCCGCGCCCGCGGCCGCCGCTGAGCACCGCCTTGTCGAACTGGAAGTTGAACTGAACAGTCCACGGGCCACACGATCAAACGATCGGCCCGGCAGCCTGAACGAGACCGACCATGCCGTTGATGCCCAAGAGAGTCAAGTTCCGCAAGCAGCAGCGAGGCAAGATGCGCGGCGTCGCGAACCGCGGCAACTACGTCGCGTTCGGCGACTTCGGGCTGCAGTGCCTCGGCACTGGCTGGCTGACCGCCCGGCAGATCGAGGCTGGCCGCGTTGCCGCCACGCACTACCTGCACCGCGAAGGCAAGATCTACCTCCGCGTCTTCCCGGACAAGCCCATCAGCAAGAAGCCGCTGGAGACCCGAATGGGCACCGGCAAGGCCGAGCCCGAGTACTGGGTGGCCCGCGTGAAGGAAGGGACGATCCTGCTGGAGATCGCCGGCGTTCCCGCCAACGTCGCCCGCGAGGCGCTGGTCCGTGTCGCCCGCAAGATGCCGTTCCGTTGCAAGTTCGTGGAGCGCCGCCACGCCTGATCCGTCCCGGGCTTCCCGGAAGGGAATGGCCGGAACGCTCCGTCGCCCCGTGAGGAGACAACCATGAAAGCCAATGAAGTCCACAAGTTGAGCCTGGATGAGATCAAGGTCGAGGAGGCCCGGCTCCGCCGCTCGCTCTATGACCTGCGTTGCCAGGCGGTCACTGAGAAGCTCGAGAATCCCCGGCAGCTCCGCAACATCCGTCGCGACGTTGCCCGGCTGATGACCGAGAAGCAGGCCCGCAAGGCCAAGGAAAGCGCGTAAACCATGACCCAGGCAACCCCCAAATCCACCGTCGTCCGCGACGAACTCCACGGCACCAAGGTCGGCGTGGTCATCAGCGACAAGCGGGTCAAGACCCGCACCGTCGCCGTCGAGTACCAGGTCCGGCACCCCAAGTACGGCAAGTACCTCAAGCGCCGCTCGACCTACCACGTCCACGACGAGACCAACGAGAGCCGCCTGGGCGACCGCGTCGAGATCGCCAACTGCCGCCCGGTGAGCAAGACCAAGAGCTGGCGCCTGGTGCGCGTGGTCGAGAAGACCGTCGGGCAGCTCGAGCACAAGACCGAGGCCTGAGCCCCCGGAACCGCAGCCGTTCGTTCGCCACTGACCGAGAAGGATGAGCCATGATCCAGAATGAATCACGAGTCGACGTCGCGGACAACACCGGCGCCAAGATCGCCATGGTGTTCCACGTCAGCGGCGGGTCGACCTCGAAGGGCAAGTTCAAGCGCCGCACCGCGTCGGTGGGTGACAAGGTCGTGGTGACGATCAAGAAGGCCCTGCCCGGCGGCGACCTGAAGGCCGGCACCATCCACAAGGCCGTGGTCGTCCGCACCGCCTACCCGATCCGCCGCGACGACGGCAGCTACGTCCGGTTCGAACGCAGCGCCGTGGTGCTCATCGACGACGAGGGCAACCCCAAGGGCACCCGCATCTTCGGGGCCGTCGCCCGCGAGCTGCGCGAGCGGAACTACATGAAGATCGTCTCCCTGGCCTCGGAAGTGGTCTGAGACAAGAGCAAGCATGCGGGAGCCTGGGCCGAGTCGGCCCGCCCCGGAATCGGCACCGTAAAGTCTCCCGGAACCGTTTGAGGATACGCAGTCATGCCCGCACACGTACGCAAAGACGATCTGGTGATTGTCATCGCCGGCGACGACAAGAACGCCACCGGCAAGGTCCTCCGCGTGATCCCCAAGCGGCAGATGGTGCTGGTCGAGGGCGTCAACGTCCACAAGAAGCACCTCCGCCCGACCCAGCAGAACCCCCGCGGGGGCGTCACCGAGAAGGAGATGCCCATCCACCTCTCGAACGTCCTGCCGGTGGTGGACGGCAAGCCCACCCGCGTCCGCTTCGAGACCAAGCCCGACGGGTCGAAGGTTCGCGTCGCGGTGAGCAACGGCCAGCCGATCGGCCGCGAGTTGCGGGGCAAGAGCAAGTAAAAACCGAGGACCCCGAGAAGCCCGGCCCGCCCGGATTTCCGGACCCTGAAGACTGGATCGAACCATGAGCGAAGACAAGAACAAATCAAAGGCTGACAAGGGCGACAAGGCCGCGAAGGCCGCCGACAGCGCGCAGGCCGCCGAGAAGGCAGCCGCCAAGGCCGAGAAGGCCGAGAAGATGCGCAACAAGGCGAAGGGCAAGTCCGTCGCCGCCGTCGAGCTGGCGGACGGGGCAGCCCTTCCCCCGGCTCCCCCGCCGCGGATGAAGATCAAGTACCAGACCGAGGTGATGCCCAAGGTGAAGGAGGCCTTCAAGGTCACCAACCCCATGGCCATGCCCATGCTGGACAAGGTCATCATCAACGTCGGCTTGGGCAAGCAGCTCGAGGGCACCAAGCTCAACCTCAAGGCCAAGGAACAGACGATCTCGGACCTGACCGTGATCAGCGGCCAGAAGCCGATCATGAAGCGGGCCAAGAAGTCGGTTTCGAACTTCAAGCTCCGCGAGGGCTTCGAGATCGGCTGCATGGTCACGATGCGCGGGGCCCGCATGTGGGAGTTCGTCGACCGGCTCATCAGCCTGGCGATCCCCCGCATCAAGGACTTCCGCGGCGTGAACCCCAAGAGCTTCGACGGCCGGGGCAACTACGCCTTCGGCATCAACGAACAAGGCATCTTCCCCGAAGTGAACATGGCCGAGGCCCAGTTCACCCACGGGATGAACATCACCTTCGTGTTCAAGAATTCGACCGACGAGATGACCCGGCTCGTGCTGCAGGAGCTGGGCATGCCGTTCGCCAAGCCCGAGGAGCGCCGCAAGGCGTCCTGATCGGGGTTCGGATGCGGGAGTTTGGTCCGTCAGTCCGCAGTCAGATGGAGATCACCATGGCTTGCAAGTCGACGTTGGAACGAATGAAGCGCGTCAAGGCGACGGTGGACAAGTACGCCGAGCTCCGCCGCCAGCTCAAGGAAGCGGGGGACTACGCGGCCCTGGCCCGCCTGCCCCGCGACGCGAGCCCGACCCGGCTGCGGACGTTGTGCGCCCTGACGGGGCGCAGCCGCGGGGTGTACAGCAAGTTCAAGCTCAGCCGAATCAAGCTGCGGGAGCTCGCCCTCGAGGGCAAGGTCCCCGGCATGCGGAAGGCATCTTGGTAAGTCTAAGCCCCGCCTGCCCCGACCCGACGTCGCTCACCGAGCGAACGCGGGCGGCGACCGGGTTCGTCCCGGCGGCAAGCGGCTTTCTGGAGAACGTTCGATGGCTGTGAGCGACATGATCGCCGATATGCTGACCCGGATCCGCAACGCGGCCCGCAACAAGGCCCCGCGCGTGAACTGCCTCAACAGCAAGATTTGCGCGGGCATCGCCAAGGTGCTCAAGGAGGAGGGCTACATCGCTGACTTCGCCGTCATCGAGGACGGCCGTCAGGGAATCCTCCGCGTGGATCTCCGCTACGGCTCGCGTGGGGAGTCCATCATCCACACGCTGACCCGCAAGTCGAAGCCTGGCCGGCGCGTGTACGCCAAGATGGCCGAGCTTCCCCGCCCAATGGCGGGGCTGGGCATCGCCATCGTCAGCACGCCCAAGGGCGTGCTGAGCGACCGGCAGGCCCGTGCCCAGCATGTGGGCGGCGAGCTGCTGTGCACCGTCGAGTGAACCGCCTGAGGACCGCCCGTTGATTCGGTCGCCGCCGCCGGCCAACCCGCGCCGCCGGCCAAGCCCGATGCCTCCAGCCAAGTGAGAACCGCGATGTCCCGTATCGGCAAAAAACCAGTGTCCGTCCCCGACAACGTCAAGGTCGCCGTCAATGGCCAGACCGTCGTCGTCGAGAGCGGCAAGAACAAGCTCTCCTTCACCCACCGCGCCGAGATCTCGGTGCGGGTCGACGCGGCGGCCAAGGCCGTCGTCGTCGAGCGCAAGGCCGACACCCGCGAGGGCAAGGCCCTGCACGGCCTGACCCGCGCCCTGGTCGCCAACATGATCGAGGGCGTGACCAAGGGCTTCAGCAAGGAGCTGGAGGTCAACGGCGTGGGTTGGACCGCCAAGCTGCAGGGGACGCAGATCCACCTGGCCGTCGGCTTCGCCGATGTCCGCATTGTGGACGTGCCCGCGGGCGTGAAGGTCGAGATCGCGGGCAACAAGATCAAGGTCAGCGGGCCTGACAAGCAGGCCGTGGGGCAGACCGCCGCCGAGATCCGGTCCCAGCGTCCGCCCGAGCCGTACAACGGGAAGGGGATCAAGTACTCCGACGAGCACATCATCCGCAAGGCCGGCAAGGCGTTCGCGGGCGGTGGGGCCTGATCGAGGCCGTAGGAACGCGACAGGAAAGCAGAGCCGCCAGGCGGGCGAAATGCCCGATGTGCCCAGCAGGAAACCGATATGCAAGCCGCCATTCTCAAGCAAGTCCGCCGTGATCGCCGCAAGACCGGCATCCGCAAGCGCATCGTGGGGACGCCCGAGCGCCCCCGGTTGACCGTGTTCCGGAGCCTCCGGCACATCTACGCCCAGATCATCGACGACCTGAACGGCAAGACCCTCGCGGCCGCCAGCACGGCCCAGGAGTCCTCCGCGAAGGGCGCGAACAAGGTCGCCGCGGGGATCGTCGGCAAGGCCCTGGCGGAGCGCGCCAAGGCGGCCGGCATCACCGACGTCGCCTTCGACCGCAACGGCTTCAAGTATCACGGCCGCCTCAAGGCCCTCGCCGACGCCGCCCGCGAGGGAGGCCTGAAGTTCTGATTCGCCCCCGGCCCCTGGGCCAACCCGTCGCCGGGCCTCGAACAGGCCCCGCGTCATGGACCCTCGCACCGGACTTTGGACACTGGATAGCTTCCCATGGCAGAAATGATCGAAGAATCACAGGGCTTGGAATCGACCACCGTCGGCATCTACCGCACGGCCACGGTCGTGAAGGGCGGCCGCCGCTTCAGCTTCGCGGCCATGGTCGTGGTGGGTGACCGCCGCGGGACCATCGGCATCGGCTACGGCAAGGCCGGCGGCGTCCCCGCCGCCATCGAGAAGGCCCAGAAGGACGCCAAGAAGCGCATGCTCAAGGTGATCCTCAAGGCCGGCACGATCCCGCACCCGGTGATCGGCCGCTTCGGCGCCTCGAGCGTCCGGCTCATCCCGGCCGCGCCGGGCACCGGCGTCATCGCCGGCGGCACTGTCCGCGCCGTCCTCGAGATGGCGGGCGTGCAGGACTGCCTCACCAAGGCCTACGGCTCGACCAACCAGAAGAACCTCTGCAAGGCCTGCGTCGAAGGGCTCCTGGGGCTCCGCTCCAAGGACGCGATCGCGGCCCTCCGCGGCATCGCCATCGAGAGCACGACCGTCGAGGAGATGCTCACCGCCGGGCAGCGCTACATCCCCCAGCGCGGCGACGTCTCGCTCCGCGCCAAGGGCCCCGTGAACGTGGTTGACCAGAAGTCCGCCTCGCGTGGCCGTGGTGGCCGTGGCGGTGGCGGCGGCGGTGGCGGGCGTCGCGGTCGCCGCGACGAGGCCGCTGCGGCTCCGGCGGGCGGCGGCGAGGCTGCGGCCTCCGCGGCTCCCCCGGCCGCCCCCAAGGCCTGAGTTTGATTTGGTTCAGCAGCCGTCCTTGAATTGAAATTGTCGGATCGCCCGGCCTGTCCCGGCGGCCCGTATCGCAGGAGTCTCCCGCCATGGCCATGATCCACGAAGTCACCCCCCAGGTCGGCAGCTACAAGCGCCGCAAGCGCATCGGCCGCGGCGTCGGCAGCGGCCACGGCAAGACCTCCGGTCGCGGCGTCAAGGGTGCCGGTTCCCGCTCGGGCTGGTCGGGCTCGATCCGCCCCAGCCGCGAGGGTGGCCAGACCGCGCTCTTCCGCCGCATCCCCAAGCGCGGCTTCTCGAACTTCAAGTTCCGCGTCGAGTACGAAGTGGTCAACATCAAGACCCTCGAGAACCGCTTCGCCGACGGGGCCACGATCAACCCGCAGTCGCTGGTCAAGGCCGGCCTGATCAGCAGCGCCTCCAAGCCCGTGAAGGTCCTGGGCGAGGGCGACCTCTCCAAGAAGCTCCACGTGACCGCGGCGGCGTTCAGCGCGATCGCCTCGGAGAAGATCACCAAGGCCGGCGGGACCGCGACCGTCGCCGCCCGCAAGCCCGCCGCCGAGGCGGCCGCGCCGTCCGGTTCCAAGGCCGCCGCGAAGCCCGCGGCGAAGTCGACCCCCGCCAAGAAGAAGTGACCGCCAGGCCGGGGCCACCGCCCCGGCACAGGTTTCCAACATGCTCCGAGCGTTCCTGAATATCTGGCGTATCCCCGAGCTGCGCGCCAAGGTGCTTTTCACCTTCGCCATGCTCGGCATCTATCGCCTCGGGTATTTCATCGCGCTCCCGGGCGTGAACCAGAAGGAGCTCGCGGACTGGGCCGAGAAGGCCAACTCCAGCGGCGCCGCGGCGGTCCTCAACTACATCAACAACTTCACCGGCGGCACCTTCAACCACTCGACGATCTTCGGCTTGGGCATCATGCCCTACATCTCGGCCTCGATCATCTTCCAGCTCCTCGCGACGGTGTGGCCCTCGCTCAAGGAGCTGCAGAAGGAAGGCCCCAGCGGCCAGCAGAAGATCCAGGAGTGGACCCGCTACGCCACCGTCCCCCTCTGCATCATGCAGGGCATCTTCTGGATCGGCTGGATCGAGAGCCGGCACATGGTCTACGCCGACTACGCCGGCACGCCCATGTTCTGGATCTGCGGCCTGCTCGGGCTCACCGCCGGCAGCGTCTTCCTCATGTGGATCGGCGAGCAGATCGACAAGTTCGGCATCGGCAACGGCGTCTCGCTGATCATCTCCGCGGGCATCGTCTCGCGCCTCTTCCCCGCGATCCTCGAGATCAAGGCCGGCTTCTCCACCACGGGCGACCCCGCCAAGCCCTACGGCTACGCGACGATCTTCTGCCTCCTCGCGACGTTCGTCATCGTCGTCGCCGGGTCGATCGTCATCACCCAGGGCCAGCGCCGCATCCCCATCCAGCAGGCCAAGCACACCCGCGGCACCAAGGTCGTCGGCGGGCAGCGCAGCTTCCTGCCCCTGCGCGTGAACCACGGCGGCGTGATGCCCATCATCTTCGCCAGCTCGCTGATGGTCATCCCTACGATGATCTTCAACTACCTCCAGACCGCCTACCACAACGTCTGGATCGTCGACTTCGTCAACCGCAACCTACAGGAACACGCCTACCCGTATTTGTTCATCTACATCGGGTTGATCTACTTCTTCGCCTACTTCTGGACCACCGTCCAGTTCAACCCCACCGAGCTGGCGACCAACCTCCGCGACCACGGGCACTTCATCCCCGGCATGCGGCCCGGCCCGCGCACGGCGGAGTACCTCGAAGTCGTCATGGAGCGGATCACCTACGTCGGCGCCGGGTTCCTCGCGGTCATCGCGGTGATCCCGACGATCGTCGCGGCCTACTTCAAGGTCTCGCCCTCGGTGGCGGGGCTGCTGGGCGGGACGGGCCTGCTGATCGTCGTGAGCGTGATGCTCGACTTCGTGCAGCGCGTCGAGGCGGGCCTGATGATGCGGAACTACCAAGGCTTCCTGGGCAAGGGCGGGAGCGGCAAGGGTCCGCGGATGCGAGGCCGAGGGGCCGCTTGAGGACATGAGTAAAAGAGGGAGTCTGCCCGGGCGCGTGTCCCGAGTGGAGGCGGCGGGGCGGATTTCAGCCCCGCTTGGCAAAGAGTTCGGTCATCGATACAATGAGGGGTTCCTGCTCCAGAGGCGGGGCAGGCGGACTAAGGATGGCCATCCGGCTTAAGACCAGGCAAGACATCGAGAAGATGCGAGCGGCGGGTCGGATCGTCCATGAGGTCCTTCAGCACTGCCGCGGGATGTGCAAACCCGGGGTGACCACGCGGGAGATCGACGAGGAGGCCTACCGCCTCTTCACCTCCCGCGGCGCGAGAGGGTTGTTCAAGAACTACCCCACCTATCGGCCCGGTGAAGGGTTCCCGTCGAACCTTTGCATCAGCGTCAATGAGGTGGTCGTCCACGGGATCGCCGGCGACTTGGTGGTCAAGGACGGGGACATCGTCGGGATCGACTGCGGCGTGCAGCTCGACGGCTGGTGTGGGGACTCGGCGACGACGGTGATGGTCGGAAATGTCCGGCCTGAGGTCCGCAAGCTGTGCGAGGTCACCGAGCATGTGCTCGAACTGGCCGTCGCGAACATCCGTCCCGGCCGGCGTTGGAGCCAGGTCGCCCGACTGATGCAGACCTATGCGGAACAGGCTGGTATGAGCGTTGTGCGGGATTTTGTCGGTCACGGCATCGGTCAGCAGATGCACGAGGACCCCAAAGTCCCCAATTTCGTCGGCCGGGAACTGCTCCGGCACGACATCGAGCTTCGAGAGGGCGTGGTCCTGGCGGTCGAGCCAATGCTGAATCTGGGCTCGGCCGACGTGATCACGCTGGCGGACGGCTGGACGGTCCTGACGGTGGACCGGCAGCCTTCGGCCCATTACGAGCACACCATCGCCGTGACCGACACGGGCGCTGAGGTGCTCACCGACGGACGCTGAGTGGCAGGGGCGGTGCGTGGCCGCCCGGGCGATCCGACGGACGAGGAACAGGCGTGTATGGCTAAGGAAGAAAAGATCCAGGTCGAGGGCGAGGTCATCGACGCCCTGCCCAACGCGATGTTCCGCGTGCGGCTCATCGAGAACAAGCGCGAGATCTGCGCCCACATCTCCGGCAAGATGCGGATGAACTACATCCGAATCCTCCCCGGCGACAAGGTCACCGTCGACATCAGCCTCTACGACCTGACCAAGGGCCGGATCACGTATCGACACTGAGTCCCAAACGGGGCGGCCTCCAAGGGCTGGCCCACTTCCTTGAAGAAGCCCGACACGTACGTCCTCATTGACGAACACTGAAAACGAATACGTTCACCGAGCAGTTCAACGAGCAAAGGTCCGACCATGAAGGTTCGTTCAAGCATCCGTCGCATCTGTGAACACTGCAAGATCATCCGCCGCAAAGGCGTCGTCCGCGTGATCTGCACCAACCCCAAGCACAAGCAGCGGCAAGGCTGATCGCCCGTCCTTCGGCCTCGATTGGCCGAGGACACCCCGCCAGGAGCTCCCCATGCCTCGTATCGCCGGCGTCGACATCCCCGATGGCAAGCCCATCCGCATCGCCCTCCGCTACATCTACGGCATCGGCCCCGCGAACGCGGAGCTGGTCCTCAAGGAAGCCGGGATCGACGGGCAGATCCGCGCGAACAAGCTGACCGAAGACCAGCTCGCGCAGATCGCGACCCTCATCGACAACACCTACCTGGTGGAGGGCACCCTCCGCCGGGCGATCTCGCAGAACATCGCCCGCCTGCGCGACATCCGCTGCTACCGCGGCGACCGCCACCGCCGGGGCCTGCCCGTCCGCGGCCAGCGCACCCGCACCAACTCGCGCACCCGCAAGGGCAAGCGCAAGACGGTCGCCGGGAAGAAGGGCGTCAAGGCCCTCAAGTAAGGCTCGCGGCGGCTCATGCAGGGCCAAAGCCCACCTCAAGCATGGGTGGGGCCGGCCTGCGGGGACTCCAAGGCCTTTCCATCGTGACTTTCCGCGCCAGGCCTCCGTGGCCTCGCGCAGCAGACAAAACCGAAGTGAGCTTCCCATGTGGAAGCGCCTGCAACTTCGAGGAGCATCATGGCCAAGAAGCAGAAAAAGCAGCGTAAGAGCGTCTCGCGTGGGATCGCCCACATCAAGGCCTCGTTCAACAACACGCAGGTGACCATCACCGACATCAACGGCGAGACCCTTTGTTGGGACTCGGCGGGGACCGTCGGCTTCAAGGGCTCGCGCAAGAGCACGCCCTTCGCCGCCACCCGCGCCGCCGAGGAGTCGGCCTCCAAGGCCAAGAAGTTCGGCATGCAGGAGATCGAGGTCCGCATCAAGGGCGCCGGCGCCGGCCGCGAGTCGGCCGTCACCGCCCTGCAGGCCTCGGGCCTGAAGATCTCGGCGATCGAGGACCACACCGCGATCCCCCACAACGGCTGCCGTCCGCCCAAGCGCCGCCGCGTCTGATTTCCGGCCCGGCGCTTTCGCCCCGCGTCCCCCGGTCGCCCAAGCGCGGCCCGTGGAAGCCGGGGCCGTTTCCAACCGCGTCCCTTTCCGGGGTCGTGGGAGCAGAAGACTCGGCGCGGCCCTCAGCAGCGCGTCGCAGCCCGTGAATCCCCGGCCCCGTATGCCCTGAATCCTGCTGAACCTGGAGATCCGTCATGCGGATGCGATGGAGAGGTCTGGAACTGCCTTCGCGGGTCGTTCCCGACAACAAGCTCAACACCAAGACCTACGGCAAGTTCGTCATCGAGCCCTTCGAGCGCGGCTTCGGCACGACGATCGGCAACAGCCTCCGCCGTATCCTGCTCAACAGCCTCGAGGGCGCTTCCGTCACCGCCGTCAAGATCAAGGGCGCCCAGCACGAGTTCACCAGCCTCGAAGGCGTGATGGAGGATGTCACCGACATCATCCTGAACGTCAAGAACATGGTCGTCTCGCTCGAGGGCGACGAAACCCGCTCGATGCGCCTTCCCGCCGAGGGCCCGGGCGAGGTCACCTGCGAGCTGATCGAGGCCGACTCGTCGATCATCATCCACAACAAGGACCTGGTGCTCTGCACCCTGACCAAGCAGATCGACTTCGACATGGAGTTCACGGTCAAGAAGGGGCGTGGCTACGTCCCGGCCGGCGAGCACTACGTCTCGTCGGAGGACCAGGAGATCGGGATCATCCCGGTCGACGCGAACTTCTCGCCCATCACCCGCGTGCGCTACAGCGTCGAGGACACGCGCGTCGGTCAGAAGACCAACTACGACAAGCTGAACCTCGAGGTGTGGACCAACGGCACGATCACGCCCGAGATGGCGATCGTCGAGGCCGCGAAGATCCTGCGCAAGCACCTCAACCCGTTCGTGCAGTACTTCGAACTGGGCAGCGCCACCGCCAGCGAGCAGGCCGCCGCGGCCGCCCGCTTGGACGAGGATCTGATCCGCAAGCTGGCGATGCCGGTGAGCGAGTTGGACCTCTCGGTTCGCGCCAGCAACTGCCTGGAGTCCGCCAAGCTGACCTCGGTCGCCGACTTGGTCCAGCACACCGAAGCCGACCTGCTCAAGGTCCGGTCGTTCGGCAAGACCTCGCTCCGCGAGGTGAAGCGCAAGCTGGCGGACCTGAACCTGTCGATGGGCATGCAACTGCCCGAGGAGCTCAAGGCGCGGCTGCAGCAGTCGTCGCCGACCGCGACGCCCTGAGTGGCGTGCGGGTTTGAGGAAGCCACGAAGCGTTTATGGCCCGCCGGCGATCGGCCGCGTGCCTCGGAGCAGAAGTCATGAGACATCGCATGTCGGGTTACAAGCTCGGTCGGGACGCCGAGGACCGTCGCGCCCTGCGTCGGAACCTGGCGGTCGCCCTGTTCACCCACGGGCAGATCACCACGACCATCCCCAAGGCCAAGAGCGTCCAGCCGTTCGTCGAGAAGCTGATCACCACCGCCCGGCAGAATGACCTGTCGGCCCGGCGGCGGGTCATCGCCGAGTTGCAGGACCGCATCATCGTCAAGAACGACAAGGACGACACCGCCCAGCGCAACAAGTACGGCGAGCTGGTGGGCGGCCCGCGCATCGTCAAGAAGCTCTTCGACGAGATCGCGCCCAAGTACGCCGACCGCGCCGGCGGCTACACCCGGATCGTCAAGCTGGCCCGCCACCGCATCGGCGACGGCACGGACCTCTGCGTCCTCCAGCTCGTCGGCGACGAGGGCAAGCGGCCGAAGCCGCAGAATTCCCGCCGCCGCGAGAAGGCCGACGGCCGCATGGAGTTCGCCGCCGAGGTCCGCAAGGCCAAGGCCGAGAAGGCCGAAGCCCCCAAGGCCTGACCCACCCGGGTCGGCCTTCTGACCGCCGCAGAACATCCAATCGTCCATTGCAACCGGCCACGAGGCCGGTTGTATTTTTTTTCGCGTGGACTTGCGCGACTCGCCGGTTTTCATCCTTGATCCCCTCTCCCCATTACAATCCGCCCATGCGCATCCTGCTCACCAACGACGACGGCATCTCCGCCCCCGGCCTGCAAGCCCTCCGCCACGCCGTCGAAGGCATGGGCGAGATCCACGTCGTCGCCCCCGCGACGGTCCAGTCGGCGATGAGCCACGGCGTCACCTTCGGCACGCCCATGGCCGTCCGCCGCGTGAGCGTCCCGGCTTCGCCTGCCGGGCCCGCCTTCGAGGGCACCTCCGTCGCCGGACGGCCGGCCGACTGCGTCAAGCTCGCCATCGCCCACTTGGTGCCCGCGCCGATCGACTTGGTGGTGAGCGGCATCAACGCCGGGGCGAACATTGGCATCAACGTGATCTATTCCGGAACGGTCGCCGCCGCGATGGAGGCGGGGTTCCTTGGCGTTCCCTCGATCGCGATGAGCCTGCACCTGGGCGATTCCTCGCTCACCCGCTGGGACGCCGCCTCCCGCCACGCCCGCGCGGTGCTCAAGCGGCTGATGGCCGGCCCGCTCGAGAAGCATACGGTCCTCAACGTCAACATCCCGATCCTCGACCGCGGGGTCGAGCCCGGGCCGATGAAGGTCGTGCCGATCTCGATCAGCCCGATCGTCGACCGCTACCAATGCGACGAGGAGACGGAGGGGGGGCCGCACTACACCGCCGCGGGACACCTGGAGTTTCACTACACCCCGCCGGAGTCGGACGTCGAGGCGCTGTTCCAGCGCTTCATCACCGTCACGCCGCTGCACTATGACCTGACGCTGCGCTCGCGCCTGGCGAGGTGGACGGAGCACGTGGCGGAGTGAGGGCGTCCGGCCGACAAAACGACGGTGTGTCGCCCCTCACCGCGCCGGCTCCGTCGCAGCCGGCATGGTCGACGGCCTCTTCTTCTCCCGTTCCTGCCTCATCCCGATGATCGCGTCACGCAGCCCTCGGCTCGCCTCGGGCGAGCCCGGCGACAGCCGCAGCGCCTGCGTGAAGCTGTCGGCCGCCTGGTCCCATTGCCGCTGCGCCAACTGCATCAGCCCCAGGTTGAAATAGGCCTCGACGAACCGCGGCTTGAACCGCTGGGCCTCGCGCAGGTGGTGCTCCGCCTCGTCGAACCGTCCCGCCTCGGCGAGGTGGGCCCCGAGGTTCAGGTGCGTCGTCGCGAGCATGTTGTTGACCGAGAGCAGCGGGCGGTTCGCCATCACGGCCGCGAGGGCCGCGGTGACAGCCGCCGCGCCGATCGTGGCGAAGCGCCGCTCGCGCAGGAGCGCGGGCCACGGCGCCGCCACGGCCGCGCCGGCCAGGAGCAGGAGCATCGGCAGCAGGGGGTAGCGGTAGCGGGCAAAGACGTAGAACGCCACGACGCCCAGCGCGTAAGTGAGGAGCAGCGCCGCCACGAGCCGCACGCCCGGCAGCCGCCACGCGAGGCAAAGGCCCGCCGCGGCCAACGGCACGACCACGCCCATGTGCAGCCACGCCAGCCGGCGCAGCAGCCATGATTCCTCGGCCCAGGTGTACTGGTCCTCCGTGTCGGCGATCTCGACCGCGTTCCACGCGAGCAGCCACTTCCGCCACAGCACGCGCAGCCATGCGCCGGGGTCGGCTCGGATGCCCGCGAGCGCCTTGTCGCGCCAGTGGGCCGAGACCTCAGCCGGTGAGAGCTTCCGTCCCGTCTCCGCCTCGGCGAGATCGGTCGCGTCCTGCCGCTCGTAGCGCGCGTCGGCCCGGCCCCACTTGAGCTGCGCGTACAGCCCGTCCGCGCCGGGGCGGTTGCCGATGTAGAAGTTCGGCCCGAACTGCGAGGTCGTGATGTGGAACTCGCCGCCGACGATCTTGTTCCGAGTCGCGACGGGCCCGAGGATCGTCGCCACGCCTAGGAGCAGCGCCAGCAGTGTCCGCGCGATCGGCCAGGCTTTCCGGGGGGTTCGCGGGTGGCAGGTCAGCGTGAGCCAAAGCATGATCGGCACGAGCAGCACCGCGGCGTTCTCACGGTTGAGTATCAGCGCCCCTGTGGCTAGCCCGGTGAGCATGACATTCGCCGTTGTTGGGCGGCGGTGGGTGCATCCCAAGGCGCAGAGCGTCAGGCAGAGCAGGAAGAGGTCGAGCGAGGATTTCTGGATCAGCCCGTCGAAGAAGATGGCCGTGGGGTGGATCGCCAGCAGAAGGGCGGCGATGAGCCCCGCGCGGCGGCTGATCAGCGACTCGCCCGCCTTGGCGAGCAGCAGGCAGGAGAGCCCGCCGAGCACGACCTGCGTCAGGCGCACGGCCCAGGCCTGCGGGCCGAACGCGGCGTAGACCAGCGCCATCGCGTACGGATAGAGCGGCGACTGGTAGAAGACCTCCGTGCCCAGCCATTGCCCCGAGGCGATCCGGCGGGCCCATTCGTCGTAGGCCTGCGCGTCGCCCATGAGCAGGTCGGTCAGGGCCGAGCCGCGGAGCAGCCAGAGGTGGAGCAGGCGCAGGGCGATTGCGAGCGTCACGATGGCCATCAGGGCCACGCCGACGCGCGGCGGGGCCGCGTCGGGCGAAGTCGGGGCGGGAACAGGCTCGGTCGGACCAGCGGTCAAGAGAGGCTTCCGTGGCGGGTGCTTAAACGGGTCAGTCCTGTGCCGCACAGTTTACGAGGAGCGTCATGATTGCGGGGTTCCGTCCGAACCTTAAGGCCGTCCCCTCGCGCGGACCGATCTGTTAGGGTGCTTGTGTTCCGCGTTTTCTTCGAGGAGTCGACATGGAGTGGTGGCAGGCCTTGATTCTGGGCATCGTCGAGGGCGTGACCGAGTTCCTCCCGGTCAGCTCCACAGGCCACTTGATCGTCACGCAGAAGCTGATGGGCATGTCGGCCGACGCGGCCCACGGCGCCTACACCATCGCCATCCAGGGCGGGGCCATCATCGCCGTGCTGGGGCTCTACCTCGCGCGGGTCAAGCAGATGGGCCGGGGCCTGCTGGGCAAGGACCCCCAGGGGCTGAAGCTGAGCATCAACGTGGTCGCGGGGTTCATCCCCACGGCCGTCGTGGCGCTCCTGCTCGAGAAGACGATCAAGCAGCACCTGCTCAAGAGCCTCTGGCCGACCGACTTCGCCTGGTTCGTCGGCGGGGCAGTCATCCTCGCCTTGACGTGGTACCCGCGCAAGGACGAGCGCCCCAAGCTCTCCCTCGACGATCTGACGTGGAAGAGCGCGGCCCTCATCGGGCTCATCCAGTGCATGGGCATGTGGCCCGGCACCAGCCGGAGCCTGGTGGTCATCGCCGGCGGGCTCCTCGTCGGGCTGAGCCTGTCAGCGGCGATCGAGTACAGCTTCCTGCTCGGCGTGCTCACGCTGCTCGCGGCGACGGCCCACGAGGTGCTCAAGTACCGCCACGAGATGACGTCGGAATTGGGCCTGTCGGCGATGCTCATCGGCGTCGTCGCCGCGGGCGTCTCGGCGGCCGTCGCGGTGAAATGGATGATCGGCTATCTCAACAAGCACGGCATGGCGGTCTTCGGCTACTACCGTGTCGCGCTGGCGATGGTGGTGATGGGCTTGATCCTCTCGGGCAAGATCAACGCGGAGGTGGAGGCGACGCCGCCGCAGAATCCGCCCCCGGCCCCGTCCGTCGTCGCACCGACCGTTCCGCCTTTGCCGGCGCCGGAGGCCGCGCCCGGCCCCGCGCCTGCCGCTCCCGCCGCCGCGCCACGCTGAGCCTATCCGCGCTGAGCCGCGTCACGGCTCCAGCAGCACCTTGATCGTCGAGCCCCCGCGCCCCGAGGCCTTGATCGCCTCCACTCCGTCCGCCAGCTTCATCCGCCGGCTGATCAGGCTCAGCACGTCGACCTTGCCCGAGCCCAGCAACGCCAACGCCTCGGGGAACGGCCCGCAGCGGCTGCCGATCACCTGGATCTCGTTGATCACCAGCGGCGAGAGGTCGATGCCCGCCCCCGGTTGCCCGGGCTGTCCGGGGGCGACGGTCGTCTTGAGCACGATCTTCCCGCGCGGGCGGACCATCCTCATCGCCGTCGACAGCCCGTTGGCCGAGCCGGTGCAGTCGACCACGATGTCTTGGTCGCCGCGGAGGCCCACGTCGTCGAGCAGGCGGTGCTTCACGCCCCATTTCTCGCACAGCGCGAGCTTCTCGGGGTGCTTGCCCACGAGCCGAACCGTCGCGTTGAGCTGGCTCATGACCTGGGCGCAGAGCAGCCCCAGCCGGCCGTCGCCCAGCACGGTGATGAACGGCCTGCCCTCGATGGTGAGCTGGCGGAGGATCTGGCAGGCGGCGGCGAGCGGCTCGGTGAAGACCGCGCGGTCGTCGTCGATCTCGTCGGGCACCGCGATGAGGTTCTGCGTGGGCAGCGTGAACGACTGCGCGAAGCAGCCGTCGCGCCCGGCGATGCCCAGCACGGTGCGGTCGCGGCAGTGCTCGCGCAGCCCGGCCTTGCACATGTCGCACTTGCCGCAGACGCAGTTGATCGTGCCCACCACGCGCTTGCCCACCCACTTGCGCGTGTCGCGCCCGGCGACCTCCTCGACCACGCCGACGAACTCGTGCCCCAGCACGCCGCGGAAGCCCATGTAGCCCTTGCAGAGCTCCACGTCGGTGGCGCAGACGCCCATGCGCAGCGGCCTGATCCGCGCCTCGCCCGCGGCGGGCTTGGGCTCGGGGTGGTTGGTCACCGCCTTGGGCTGTTGGCCGTCGAAGATCAGGGCACGCACACGCATCTCCTGGAGGGCGGTCTGGGCTCGCCGCGATCGGTGCCGGGGCCGATCGCCGGCCACCTTGAATCTATCGGACGTTGGCGCGGCGGACTATGGCAAAGTTTGGGTCCGCGGGAGGGTGATTTGAGCCTTGCGGCGCTCAGACGCCGTGCAGGATCCGGCCTACTGCCGGTCGTTTCGCCTCCACAGCGTCACGCCGAATTCCGGGCTGGTGAAAGGCTTGGGGCCGATGCCGCCCAATTCGCCGTAGTGGGTCTGCACCCACATGTTGAGTGATTGGCCGTAGTGCCGCCCGAAGTAGGGCAGGCCGAAGTTCGACGTGTCCTTGTGGACCATCGCGATGTAGTCGGGTGGGCGGGCGGCGAAGGCGAGGACCATGTTCTCCTCCCCGAAGATCCAGAGGTCGGTGGGCACGAAGAACGCATACGGGGTGGGGTTCGTCCGGCGGAGCAGGTAGTTGATCATCACGCCTTCAGGCAGGACCGCGAGGGTTTCGTCGGGTTTCGTGATCTCACGGATCTTGCCCATCAACTGGTTCACGCGGCCCGCGGGGTCGTAAGGAGCGTAGAAGCGGTCGGCCCCTTCGCCCACCGGTGTGTTGCAGGCCAAGTGATTCTGGTTCGAGAGGGAGACGTGGAACACCGTCATCATCGCCAGCGCCGCCACGGCGCCGGCACGCGCCACGGCGGAGCTTCCGCCTCGTCGAGCCACCAGCGCCGGGAGCCAGCCCGTCGCCGCCACGACGAAGACCATCAACGCCGGCATCGCCAACACGAAACCGTAGTGGTTGAGGGTCGACCGCAGGAACATCTTGAGCATCATCGCAATGGCGAAGCTGGGGAGGATCACGAGCATCAGGCGCTCCGGCGTCTGCTCCCCCGGCGCCCGGGCGCGGGCGAGGCTCGCCAATCCCACCAAGGCCAGGCCCGGCATCCACAGGCAGAGTGATCGTGACAACTCGGGCCATGGGACACGGTCGAACGCCGCGCCCAGTCCGCCCACGACCGCGCCGGCGACACCCGCGGCGACCAATGCCTGCCCCCATCGGGGAAGGCGCGTGCGCCACGCGATCAGCGCCACTGCCGCGAGCAGCGCGGCGATGCCCAGGCCTGTGACGGCTGCGATGCGCAGACTCTCGGCGGGGTGGTCCGTGCCCGAGACGACCTGGAAGTAGATGTTCGACCGGACCTGGCGGTTGAATGCGTGGCGCGACGATCCCAGGACGTTGAGCAGAGCTTCCCGCGCGGGCATTGCGAAGCTTAGGAGGGTCAGCGCGACCACCGGCGGAACGGCCGCGGCGGCGGCGACCAGCGAAACGCGGCGGAGCCACGCCACGAGGCCCGGACGGCTGGCCCATCCGTGCAACAGCAACGTGCCGCCCGCGGTCGCGGCGGCGGCGGCGAACATCTCGACCTTGGTGAGGAACGTTAGCCCGACTAGCAGCCCCGTCGCGATGAGCCAGACGGGGCGGAGCGAGCGCAGGAAACGATGCAGGCAGAGGACCGACGCGAGGTTCAGCGCGCAGCCATGAAGCGCCTCGTGGCAGTAGGGTGCGAGATAGTTCTCGTTGCCGAACAGCCCGTATTGGCTGAAGCCGCAGAGGAAGACGAAGGCGAGGCAGGCGCAGGTCGCCGCGAAGCGGTCGGCCACGGTTCGCATCAGCAGGTAGACCATCCACACGATCCCCGCGGTGATCGCCAGGTTGCAGAGGATCAACGTGCGCAGGCTCACGCCGAAGACCGAAAACCAGACCGCGTTGACGTAGGGCGAGAGGGGGCCGTTGATCGAGGCCAAGTCGCGGTAGAGCACCTTGCCTTGGAGGATCTGCCACGGGAAATAGAGTTCGCGCCCGAAGTCGACCAGGATGTCGTTCCAACGGTCCCAGCCGTGGTGGAGCATGTACGCGCCGGCTGCGGCGACCACGAAGATCTGGATCAGCGCGATCAGCCATGACGGGGGATGAAGCCCGGGCGTGAGGCCGTCGGACTGGGGCGCCGCGTCGTGGTTTGTTTGCGCTGTTTGCGGCATGGGCAGGGGTTCCGCGGGCATCACAACCCATGGGCCCCGGGCCGTCAACACCACGCCATCCCCCGCTGTAGACTGTGGCGATGCAAGAGACGAGCGAAGTGCCCCGGGTCTTGATCCTGGCGAACCGCGACAAGGCGGCCGTGCGCGCGGCGATGGAGGAGTTCCGCCCCTGGCTGCAGCAGCGGGCCCGCGTCGTCGCCGAGCCCGACCTCGCGACGCTCACGCCCGCCGTCGTCGCGGCCCTGCCCCGGGCCGACGTGGCCCTGGTCCTGGGCGGCGACGGCACCTTCCTCGCCCAGGCCCGCAAGATCCGCTCCCTCACGCTCCCGGTGGTCGGCATCAACTTCGGGAAGCTCGGCTTCCTCGCGGAATTCAGCCTCGACGAGATCAAGCGCCATTGGGCCGACGTCGTCAGCGGGAAATGCCGCACCAGCCGGCGGATGATGATCGACGTCCGCCTGCACGACGCCGCGCCGGGCTCCTCCCCGGGCGACCCCGCGGCCGCGGCCGCCCCGGATGGCCCGGTGGTCTTCGAGTCGGTCGCGCTCAACGACGCGGTGCTCAACGCAGGCCCCGCCTTCCGCATGATCGAGATGGCGCTGATCATCGAGCCCGGCTCGACCGCGCAGAGTCCCACGGTCTTCAGCGGCGACGGCGTGATCGTCTCGACGCCCAGCGGATCGACGGCCTACAACCTCTCCGCCGGCGGGCCGATCGTCAGCCCCGACACCGAGGCCCTCTGCATCACGCCCATCTGCCCGCACTCCATCGCCTTCCGCCCGATCGTGGTCAGCGCCGCCGCCGCCATCTGCGTGCGGATCGACGCAGCCAACGAGGGCTCGGCCTTGGTGATCGACGGGCAGGAGACGGTCCCCGTGCGCAAGGGGCAGCGGATCTGGATCAGGCGCTCCTCGCGCACGATCGAGCTGGTCCACAACCCCGACCTGAACTACTGGAAGATGCTCGCGAAGAAGATGCACTGGGCCGCCCGCCCGCGCGGCGCGTGAGCAAGGAACATTCACGGCTGGGCGACGCCTCGGCCGGAGGAGCCACCCGATGGGTCTTTTTGTTTCGATCCGGATGTGGGTTGTCGTGCTGGGCCTGCTCGCGGCGCTGCCGCTGGCCGGCGCGCAGGCCGCGGGCGACGCCCGCCGCGCCCCGATCGGGCTCGCGAAAGGCTCCGCCAAGAACACGGCGAAGGCCGCGCACCCCGTGCCCGACAAATCGCCCAAGGCGCCCGTCGCCGCCGTGCGCATGGTCGGGTGGATCGAGATCTCCGGCAACCTCCGCGACGCGCCTCCGGCCTTCTCCCTCGCGGGGATCTCCGAGAACGGCAAGCTCACGCTCCGCCGCGTGCTCGACAAGATCCACCAGGTCGGCGTCGACAAGCAGTACATCGGGCTGGTCATCCACCTCGACGAGGCTGATTTGGAGATGTCGCAGATCGACGAGCTCGCCCAGGCGATCCGCGATGTGCGGGCCGCCGGGCGGAAGGTCTTCGTCTTCTCCGAGGCCTATGACCTGCACAGCTACATCCTCGCCTGCGCCGCCGACCGCGTGCTGATCCTGAAGAAAGGGCTGCTCGAGCTCGAGGGCATGGCCATCGAGGAGATGTACCTCGCGGGCCTGCTCGAGAAGGTCGGCGCCAAGGCCGACTTTTTGCAGATCGGCAAGTACAAGGGGGCGGAGGAGCCGCTGACGCGCAAGGGGCCGAGCCCCGAGTGGTCGCAGAACTTCGACGGGCTGCTCGACGACATCTATTCCGCGACGCTCGACCGGATCGCCGCCGCGCGGAAGATCACCCGCGAGCAGGTCGAGAAGGCCTTGGCCGACTGCTGGTCGATGAGCGACCAGCAGTACGTCGAGCGCAAGCTCGTCGACGACTTGGTCGACCGCGACCTGATCGACGTCACCGAGCGCGAGTTCGGGCAGGACTTCGACTGGGACGACATGCTCGCCCCCGCGGCCGCGCCGTCGATGGAGAACCCCTTCGCGGTGCTGCAGATGCTCTTCCACGACGCCAAGCCCACGACCAACCGCCAGAGCATCGCGCTGATCCACGCCTCGGGCGAGATCGTCAGCGGCGACGGCTCGGGCAACGGCGGG
This sequence comes from Planctomycetota bacterium, assembly GCA_026386955.1. Lineage (GTDB taxonomy): Bacteria > Planctomycetota > Phycisphaerae > Phycisphaerales > Phycisphaeraceae > JAPLMQ01. The sequence continues at coordinate 33,882 of JAPLMQ010000103.1, read as the reverse complement.
CTCTTCGGCGGCGAAAGCCTCGGCAGCCACACGCTCATCGACGCCCTCGGCCAGGCCCAGGACGACGAGCTGATCCGCGGCGTGGTCCTCCGCATCGACTCCCCGGGCGGCTCGGCGCTCGCGAGCGAGCTCATGTGGCAGGCCGTGCGCGAGCTGGGCCAGACCAAGCCGGTCTACGTCAGCATCGGCGCGATGGCGGCCAGCGGCGGCTACTACATCGCCTGCGGCGGCGACCGCATCTACGTCACCCCCTCGAGCATCGTCGGCTCCATTGGCGTCGTCGGCGGCAAGATCGTGCTCGGCGGGCTCTACGAGAAGATCGGCGTCTCGGTCTTCCGCCGCAGCCGCGGGCCCCTGGGCGACATGTTCAACAGCGTCCAGCCCTTCACCCCCGAGCAGCGCACCGCCCTGCAGTCGGCCTTCGAGCGCACCTACGAGCAGTTCCTCGACCGCGTCCGCACCGGGCGCGGCAAGCACATCAAGGACCTCTCCGCCGTCGCCCAGGGGCGGATCTTCAGCGGGCGGCAGGCCGTGGCCAACGGGCTGGCCGACAAGGTCGGCGGGGTCGAGGTCGCGCTGGCGGACTTGGCGAGCGACCTGAAGCTCAAGCCCGGCTCGTACGACATCATCTCGCTCCCCGCGCCGATGACTTTGCCCGAATACCTCCAGCGGATGTTCGAGGGGCTCGCCATGGGCGACGCCGACGGCGGCAACGCGATGGCGGCCTGGGGCGGCGGCCCCGCGGCGATCGTGCAGACCGCCAAGGCGGCGCTCGGCCCGCGGGCGTGGCGCGCCGCCCGCCCCGTGCTCTCGGGGCTCATGCTCCTGCGCAGCGAGCCGGTGCTGACGCTCTTCCCCACGGCGGTGCGGGTGCGATGAGCGGGGCAAGGGCTGGTGATGGATGATCCCTCTGGAAAACACCGTGTCTCCAAGCCCACGGATCGCGACGGTACGCCGTCGTGTTCCGTGGGGTTTCCGGAAGCCCGACCCCACCGAACCCGACGGTGTACCGTCGGGATCAGTGGGCTTGATTGAGTTGCTTTGAGGGTTCGCTTGGCATCCAGACAACGACTGACGGAGCGTTGACGATGAAGATCGCGGTGATCCTCCCCGCCGCCGGGATGGGCAAACGGTTCGGCCAAGCCTCCGGCGCCGCCTCGGCGGCGGACCTGCTCGGCGCGGGCGCCGGCGTGAGCAAGATCGAGCTCGACCTCGCGGGCAAGCCGGTCTTCGTAAGGTCGATCGAGCTCTTCGCCGGGCTGGCCGTCGTGGGGCAGATCCTCCTCGCGGTGAATCCCGACGCGATCGACGACTTCCGCTTCCGCTGGGGCGACAAGGCGGGGTTCCACGGCGTGACGCTCGTCGCGGGCGGGCGGGCGGAGCGTTGGGAGACGGTGCTCAAGGCCCTGGCCGCGGTGGATCGCAGTTGCACGCACGTCGCGGTGCATGACGCCGCGCGGCCGCTGGCCTCGTCGCGGCTGATCGACCGCGTCTTCGACGCCGCCGAGCGATACCCGGCGGTCATCCCCGGGATGCCCGTGAACGCGACGCTCAAGAAGGTCGTCGACGCCGAGGCGGGGAACGACCCGCTAGACGCCATCTTCGGCGAGGCCGGGAAGGCGAACGCCAAGGTGCGCCGCGTCGTCGCGACGGTGGACCGATCCGACTTAGTCGAGGTGCAGACGCCGCAGGTCTTCGAGATCGGGCTGCTGCGCCGCGCCTACGCGCAGATCACCGAAGGGAAGGTCACCGGGAAGGGCATCACCGACGACGCCGGGCTGGTCGAGGCGCTGGGCGAGCCGATCCACGTGGTGGAGGGCGAGGCGACGAATTTCAAGATCACCCGTCCGGACGACCTGAAGCTGGCCGACGCCTGGGTGCGGGCGACGGAGCAGAAGACGCGCGCCGAGATCGGGCGCAAGCGGTTGTTCAAGGATGATGATGAGTGATGGGCATTTCGCTCATCAGGCGCAGCCTGATCCGAGACGGACACTGTGTGTCCGAATATCGGGCGAGGCGGTATTCCGCCCGCGCGAATCGCCGGCCGCCATCAATCGCTTGGTTTCACGCGAGGCCTGCGCCAAAAGGCTTGTTTCCGAACGCCTCATCCGCTCTTGACGGCGTCAACGACGCCCGCACGTCGCGCGGGCGGAATACCGCCTCGCCCAGATTTCGGGGACACAGTCCCCGTCTCTGATCAGACAAAGGCGTTTCAACAGGACCCATGGCGGAGTCACGGAGCGAGGAACTTCTCCACCGGCGCCTTGGGGTCGAGCTTCCGCGCCTGCTCCGCGGCGGCCTTGGCGTCGGCGGCCCGGCCCAGCTTGCCGTAGATCGCCGCGAGTCGCACCTGGTGCGAACTGCGCGTCGGCTCGAGCATCGCCATCGCCTCCACTTGGTGCGCCGCCGCGGCAAGGTCGCCCTTCTGCAGGGCCAGCGTCGCCGCCAGCTCGCGCAGCGTGGCGTTGTACGGCTCGCGCCGGATCGCCCGCAAGGCCGCATCGGCCGCCTGGTCGAACTGCCCCTGGGCCCGGTAGAGCTCCGCGAGCTGGCGGGCCCAGTCGCCCGTCGACTGCTCGCTCTGGTCGATCTGCATCAGCGTGCCCACGGCCTCGTCGGCGTTGCCGGTCTTGATCGCCAGCGCGAAGAGGGCCCGGTCGGACCACGGGTCGACGGGCCGGGCGGAGGCGTAGCGCATCACCGCCTCGCGCGCCGCCGCGGGGTTCCCGCCCTCGATCGCCTGCTGGGCCACGGCCTGCAGGATCGCGGGGTGCTCGGGGTGCGCGGCCAGCAGTTCGGCCAGAGCCTTGGGGCTCGCGCCCTTCTCGCCCAGCGCCTTCTTCACCTCCGCGTCGCCCTCGTGCGGGCCCAGGCCCCACTTGTTCACCTGCTCGCGGGCCCAGTTCTTGAAGGCGCTCAGGAAGGCCTGGGGCGTCGAGCCGGTGGAGCGCTGGATCGCCTGCTCGTCGCCGATGCCCTCGCGGTAGGCCTCGAGGAGCTTGATGACGGTGGAGTGGCCGTAGGTGTTGATGATGTACTCGAGCATCCAGTTCGCCTGGGCGTAGGCGAGCGGGCGGTCGCGGGGCGTCTTGGGGCGGATGAAGCCCCAGTTGATCTGGTCGAGCGTGAAGAGCTGCTCGGCCTGCAGCGCCCCGGCGAGCATCTTGCAGGTCTCGAAGTCGCGCGGGCCGGGCTCCTGCGAGACGGCGCAGGCCTCGGTGAACCAGTGCGGGATGCGGTTCGCCGTCTGGTCGAGGGTGACGGTGTGGGTGAACTCGTGGCGGATGACGCGGGCCCAGTCGAAGGGGCCGCGCTGCCGGGGGCCGCTCTTGGGCGGCGTGATGGCGATCACGTCGCCCGTGCAGGCGCCGATGGTCCAGATCTCCGGCATGCCCGTGATGCGCACGCCGAAGGTCTGCTCGTCGGGCATGACCTGGATCTTGGTCACGCGCGCGGGGCGGTGGCGGAAGATGCCGGTGACGTCGCGGTAGATCTGCTCGAGCGGCTCGGGCATGTCGCGGGCGAGGGCCTCGTCGGGCCCTGGGTGGAAGTAGATGATGAAGTGCTCGGTCTTGATCTGCTTGTACTCGCGCAGTTGGTCGAGCAGCTTGAGCTGGTTCGACGCGCGGCGGTTGAAGGGGTCGAGCCGGTTCGCCTCCTGCAGTTCCACGCGGGCGGCATCCTCGTTGCCCGCCTGCATCAGCGCCAGCCCCAGTTCCGTCCGCGGGGCCGACCAGTTGGGCTGCAGCGCGATCGCCTGGCGCAGCGTGGCCTCGGCCTCGGGGAACTGCCGGCAGAGGCTGAGGTACTGCCCCGCGGTGAAGGCGGCCAGGGGGTGGCCCGGCGCGAGCGCTTGGTAGTCGTCGAGCGCCTTCTTGAGCGCATCGGCGCGGTAGGCCAGCGCCTCGACCGCGGCCCGCAGCGCCAACGCCTCGCGCTGCCTGGGGAACTTCTTGAGGACCGGCTCCAGCGCGGCCCGCGCGGCGGCGGGGTCGCGCTGCGTGAGCAGCACGCGCGTCTGCAGCATGTCCGCCAGCGGGTGCTCGGCGTTGATCTTGCGCAGCTCCGCCACGCACTTGCCCGCGAGCTCGAAGTTGAAGCCGGCCACGCCGACCTGCCCGAGCAGGTACCACGCCTCGCCCGCGTTGGGGTTGAGGTTCAGCGCGTCGTGCAAGGCTTGCAGCGCCTCGGGGGCGTTGTCCTTCTCCGCCAGCAGCTCCGCCTCGGCGATGCTCGCCGGCCAGTAGAGCCGGTCGGTCGCGGAGTGGGCCTTGCCGAGCATGCCGATCGCCGCCTGGTAGTCGCGCGAGGGTTCGCCCTCGAGCCGGCCGAGCATGACGCGGATCTTCGCCCCCGCGGTGACCTCCGCCGCCTCGGTGGGCGGTTCGTCGAGCAGCTTCTTGCGCCAGGGCGTGAGTACCTCCATCGCCTCGGGCACGCGCCCGAGTTCCTCGAGGGCCTCGGCGCGGACGACCGCCGCCTCGGCGGTGGGGTTGTCGTGGAGCAGCTTCTCCGCGGCGGCGGGGTCGCCCGCGAGCTGGGCGGCCCTGGCCCGCAGCAGCGGCGGGGCGTCGGGCGAGCTCAGCGCGGGGTTGAGCAGGTCGTACTTGTAGTAGGCCAGCGCGGCCGCCTCGGCGGGGGTGGGGTTCTCGAGCTTGTCCCAGCGCCCGTGGAAGAGCGCGAGCCGGCGGCGCTCCGCGGGCGTGGTCGACTTGTCCTCGATGAGGCGCGTGACCAGCGGCGAGGGCGTGACCATCGCCGGGTCGGCCGCGCGGGCGACGGAGGCGGACAACGCCGCGATGGAAAGCGCCGCGGCGCACGACACCGCGAGCCAGGACGCCGGCAGGATCGCCGAAGCAGGCAACAACGACTTCAACCCCAAGGCGGGGCGGGTGAATTTTGTTGGAGGCACGTGTCGGCTCCGATGCGTTAGTTTAGGATCGTCGGCGATGGCAAGCCAGCACGCCCCCGATTTCGCGGCCGAGTTCCCGATCCTCCGCCGGATCGACTTCTTCAACCACGCCGGCGTCGCGCCGATCTCCGGCCGGGCCGCCGCCGCCATGCACGCCTTCGCCGACCAGGCGGCCGGGCTCGCCTACGTCCAGTCCGGCTGGTACTCCCGCGCCCGCGAGGTCAAGAAGTTCGCCGCCCGCCTCATCGGCGCCGTGGATGAAGCCGAGATCGCCTTCATCCCCAACACCTCCTTCGGCCTCAGCCTCGTCGCCAAGGGGCTGCGCTGGGCCCCGGGCGACAACGTCGTCATCACCGGCGTCGAATACCCCGCGAACCGTTACCCGTGGGAGGACCTGCGCAAGCAGAGCGTCGAGGTGATCGAGGCCCCGCAGCATGCCGACGGGCGCATCGAGGTCGAGGACATCGTCGAGGCGATCACCCGCAGGACGCGCGTTGTCTCGATCTCGCATGTGCAGTACGCCTCGGGGTTCCGCATCGACTTGAAGCCGATCGCCGACATGGTCCATCAAGCCGGGGGCTACCTCTGCGTCGACGCCATTCAGAGTCTCGGCGCATTCCCGGTCGATGTTGAGTCGCTGGGCATCGATTTCCTCTCGGCCGACGGGCACAAGTGGCTGCTCTCGCCCGAGGGTTGCGGGATCTTCTACTGCCGGGCCGACCTCGCGCAGGTCCTCCACCCCAACGTGGTGGGCTGGATGAACATGGTCAACGCGTCGGACTACGGGAACTACCAGTTCGAGTTCCAGCCCGACGCGCGAAGGTTCGAGCCGGGGAGCTACAACATCCCGGGCATCCTCGGCCTGGGCGCGAGCTTGGAGCTGCTGCTGGAGGTCGGGCTCGACAAGGTTTGGGCGCGGATCGAGGCGCTGACGGCCCGCCTCTGCGCGGGGCTGGAGGCGAAGGGCTACGGCGTCTTCAGCCCGCGCGACCACGCAGACGAGCGCAGCGGGATCGTCGTCTTCTCGCCGCCGGAGAAGGGCCTGCGCGCCACGCCGCCCCTGCACCAGATCGCGCGGGACCTGGAGCAGCGCGGGATCGTGATCGTCGTCCGGGAGGGAAAACTGAGGGCGAGCCCGCATTTCTACAACACGGTCGAGCAGATCGACCGGTTGGTGGCGGCGCTGCCGTGAGGGAACCTGTCTGGTGCCACATGTCATCGTACTCGTGACATGTGTCTTGGGTGGATGTGAACTCCACTTCAACCGGAGGCGGTGAAACCCCTTGAATCGTGGGTTGTCTGCAACGATTTGACGAGGGCTCCGCAAGGCGCGAAGCCGTCCGTTGACCGGCACATGTCACGAGTACGATGACATGTGGCACCAGAAAGAGCCTCGCTCTTGCATGGCCCATCACCGCGCTTCAATGCCCCTTCTCCCACGGCGTGACCTCCGTCCGCCAGCCCTCGCCCTTGGGCAGCGACGTGTCGAAGACGCCCGACTCGATCGGCTGGTTCACCTGCGGCTCGCGCAGTTGGATCACCGACTCGGTCTTGGAGTCGTTGAGCGAGCGGACCTTCACCGGCAGGAGCGACTCGCGGTCGTACCAGATGTCGATCTCCTGGAACGAGGCCGAGTCCTGGTCGTGCGGGACCATCCGGATGTGGACGCTGTTGGCGAGCTCGCCCTTGGCGGGGTCGGCGCTGGCAGGCAGCGCGACGGGCGGGACCAGTTCTACCTGGTACCGCCGGAGCACGCGCTGCTTGTTCATCGTCACCGGCACGGCGAAGGGCCCCTCGCCCAGCGCGAGCGGGTCGCGCCGGTCGGCGGGGGCGTCGGGCGGCACGATCTGCCGCTTGAAGAACTGCTTCTGGTCCTCGAGCTTCTCGACCAGCCATGTGCCGTCGTAGATGTACCACCGGTTGCTGCGCTCGTTGCGGCCGTCGACGTAGAGGCGGTCGAAGTGCACGGCGAATCCCGGCACGGGCCCGGTGCGATAAGTCAGTGAGCCGAACCGGGCCTGCGTGTCCTTGAGCAGGCCCTGCGTGCGGTCGTAGCGGAGCTTGCACTCGAGGGTGCGGATCGTCGCGGCCTTGGCCTCGATCTTGTCGAGCCAGGCGGAGGCCTCGGGTGAGACAGTAGGGGCCGAGGTGGCGGTGGCGGGCGACGTCGTGGCGGGAGCCGTGGCGGACGGCGCGGCAGTGGTCGCGGCGACGGGTTCGTCGGCGCGGGCGATGGCGAAGAACGTCGTGGCCGATGCGGCCGCGCCGGCGCAGATCAGCGCCGAGACGAACAATCGCCCGGCGGGGCGGCGAAGCAGGTCAAGCGCGGAACGGCGGGCGTGCTGCGGCATGGGCGATTCCCGTTGGGGCGTGCGGCTCCCCACAGGACAACGCGGATCGACGCGCCGTCTTGCGGGGCGCCGCGGATTGTATGGGAATCGAAGGCGGGGTTGCGGGGCACGCGCCTTTGTTAGCCGGACGCGCCAGCGACGGAGGTTAGTCCGCCTGTAGCGACCAATATCATCGGAAACTCGCGGAAGACCAATTCAAACATCCGTCGCTGGCGCGTCCGGCTAACAAGACATCGCATCGCCACCCCTCACGCCGCGGTCGTGCCGGGGAAGTCGAGGAAGACATTGCGCGACGGGTCCAGCTCGCGGATGCGCTCCGCGAGGCGCTCGCGCATCTTGCCCATGTGCCCCACGAACCAGCCCGCCAGGCTCGGGTGGGCCGAGAGGCGGTCGACCTCGGCCGCCACGTCGATCTCCGGCTCGCCGTCGGGGTGGATCGGGACGGTCTGGATCAGCAGCAGCCCCGTGCGGTCGGCCGAGTCGTACAGCACGTCGGGGCCGTAGTGCCCGCGGACGATCAGCAGCGACTGCCCGCCGACGGGCAGCAGCCGGCGCTCGTCGATGAGGTCGACCGGGAGGATGCTGCGGATGGGGCAGACCTCGCTGTTGACGAGGAGCTCGGTCGGCCCGCGGCCGATGCCGGGGCGCGGGGCGTCGGCGGAGCGGCGGACGGAGGTGAGCCCGATGGTCGTGCAGCGCGTCTCAAGGGGCACGCCGTCGACGAAGAGGCTGGCGGTGAGGCTGTAGAGCGGCTGCTCGCCCATGCCGGCGGGCCACCACCGGCGGGGGTGGATGATCTGGAAGCGCAGGGTCTGCTGCTCGTCGCCGGGGCCGATGGTGACGCGCTGCTCGTCGTTGAAGCCGTCGGGGCCCTTGACCTCGATCAGCACGTCGGTCGGCGGGCGCGGCCCGGGCGGCGAGCCCTGAAGGGAATCCTGAAGGGAGGATCGCCGTGGCGGCTGGATCCGCAGCTCGACGATCGCCTGGTCCGGGTCGACATAGCGCACCAGCGGACGAAGGGAGGGAAGGGAAAGATCGATCCGTTCGCGCTTGAACATGGCCGGGACCTCCGCAAGCCTCCGGAGACCAGCATCGACACAGAAGCCAAACGCATACAAGCCGCGTGCCATTGCCTGTCGGCGCTTCGCTTAAACAGTACGTCGGGGGCCGCCTGAATTTCCAGCAAAACCCGCGTTTTCAGTCGTTTTAGCCGTCTACGACAATTTTCATCAATTCGGGTGACGCTCCTTGCCTCCATTGATCATCGGCTAGAAACCGGTCAGGCTCGCAACGATGCCCAGGGAGTGGGCAGGGGGGCTTGGCCAACCTCAATTCCCCGTCGCCTTCCCGATCGATCCATCCGCGAAGAGCACGTCCCCGCCGGGCATCGGCTTGCCGCCCTCGGCCTCGTAGACCACGATCGTCTTCTCGGGACTCTTGATGTCGCGGTCGTTGGCCGCGGGCATGACGTAGATGTATCCCAGCTTCTCGCCCGTCTTGGGGTTGACCAGGTTGCGCTCAAGCTCGGGCACGTCCTCGAGCCGCTCGGGCCACAGGCCGTGGTTCTTCTCGACGTAGTCCATCAGCACGATGCGGATCTGCCGCAGGTTGCTGTCGGATATCACGCCCATCGCCTTCTTGCGGGCCTTCACGAGGGCGCCGAGGTAGTCGGTCAACGGCTCGCCCGAAGGCTTGTTCAGGTCGGGCGGGGGCTCGCTTCGCTTGGCGGCGCCGGCGATGTTGAGGCTGCCGATGTCGAGCCCTGCCAACTGGACGGTGACACGGTCGACGCCCTTGGGGCGCGGGAAGATCAAGGTCAGGTCGAACTTGTGGTAGTCGGTGGGAAGTTGCGGTTTGCGGTAGTTTCCCTTGGTGAACCATGCGTTTCCGCCCGTCCATGTGAGCCCCATCGCGTAGCCGTTGTAGCTGTAGTCGAGGCTCACTCCCTTGGGGTCGACCGCCTTGAGCAGCCCCGTGGCGGAGATGCTGTCGGTGCCGAACTGGTCATCGGCCCGGGAGTGATAGGAGCGGAAGGAGATCGTTCCGCTGAGCCCCGACTTGGCGTCGAAGTCCATCTTGCCCCCCGTGATCTGGTTGCGGTCGTCGCGCTTGAAGTCCTCGTGCGAAGGCTTGTAGCCGGCGGGCACGAGGAAGTTCGGGTCGGCTGTGCCTGCCTGGGCGAAGCTCATGTTGAGCGACGGCTGGGTCTTCTTCTCGGGGTCGTTGAGGCTCATGGCGACGAGCGTGGGGCTGATGGGCGTCGGGCCGCCGAGGATCTTGAACGACGTCTCGAGGAAGGTCACGTTGTAGCCCGCCTCCTGCTTGAGCCCGCGCATGAGCCCCTGCGAGAGGGCCACGTGGGCGACGACCCAATCGCCCTTGGGGTTGGGGCGGGTGATGACGATCTGCTCCGTGCCGCCCATGCAGTATTCGCCCTTGATTCCGTCGGGGAGAAGGTCGGGGTCGGCCCGCTTGGTGATGACGCCCGGCCCTGGATGGAACTCAGGCTCGAAGTTGGCGGAGGCGACCGCCAAGACGCGGTCGGCGGTCTGGACTTCGATGACCTGGAACTTCGCGCCCGGGCCGGTGAAAAACCAGACGAGAAGGGCGGCGGCGCAGCAGAAGAGCACGCCCAGAACGGAGAGGGTGTAGACGTTGAGGTCGATGCCGAAGAGCGAGCCGAAGCTGCGGGTCTTCTCGTGCGTCGCGTAGCGCTGGGCGGAGCCGACGTAGTTGCCGGTGCCGGGGGAGAAGCCGCAGAGCTTGCAGGTGATGTCCTTCGCGCCCATCGGCTCCTTGCAGGCGGGGCATTTGCGGCTGGCTGCGGCGGGGGGGACGTGCGGCTTGTCTGTCTCCGTCTCGGGTTGGGCGGATGCCCTTTGCGGGGCCGCGGCCGCGGGCTTGGACGTCGCGAGGTCGTCGGGAAGGTCGAGGTCGTATTCAGCGGGCTCGTCGGCGGCGAGCCCGGCGGGGACATCGAGGTCGATCGCGGGCGGGGGGGCCGGCGCCGCGGTGCTGCGGGGCGGAGCCGCAGGTTTGGCGGAGCTTGTCGCCGAGGGCGTGGCTGCGCGGCCGACACCTCCGGCGGCAGGGATCTGCAGCACCTTCCCGCAACCTGGGCATTTCGCCTTCTTGCCCGCGAGATTGTCCGGAGCCGCCAGTTTCTTGCCGCAGGAACAGGGAACGGAAATGCTCATCAAGGCCCCCTTGCAGGCCGCATTTGCGAGACCCGCGGACGCATTCTACCGACGCGCCATCATGGCGACCGCGGCGGCGCGTTCAGCACGCGCCAGTCGCGCAGCGTGTCGAGCTGGAACTGCACCAACGCGCGGTCGCCCCAGGGCCAGAGCGGCGGGGCGTCGTCGGGCAGGTAGTGGCGCAGCACCGGCCACCAAGCCTGGTACGTGAGCAGGTCCGCCAAGCCGGGCCACGGCTCGCCGCGGGGGTTGAGCAGGTAGTCGAGCGCCTGCGGGTGCTTGCGATGGAGCATCGCCAGCATCAGCGTCGTTCGCGGCATGTCGTCGCGCGTCAGCAGTCCCGGGAGCGCCCCCTCCACGTCGGGCAGCTTCCCCTGCATCCACATCCCCAATCGCATGATCTGCTGGACCATCCAGATGTCCTCGTCGGTCATCTTTTGCTTGAGCAGGTCGGGCTCGAGGCCGGTGAGGCCGGCCAGGACCGCGGCGGACATCTTGGCGCGGTCGTCGAAATCCTTGAACCCGTCGCGGATGAGGGCGGCGTTCTGCTCCGGCGTCAGCCGCTCGGAGGCGAGGAGGCAGGCGTGGTCGCGGATCGCGGGGACGTCGGAGGTGAAGAGCTTGTAGACCTGGGCGGGCTGCGGGTCTTTTGTGGATGAGAAGGCCAATAGATGCAGGACGTCGGGCGCTTCGTCGGGGATGCGGAGGACGAACTTGTCGCGCGGCGTGCCCGCCATGGCGGCGGCGGCGAGGAGCGGGTCGCCCTCGATGAGGCGGGGCAGGCCGGCCTCGGTGGCCAGGCCGTGGCGGAACTGGGCGGCGGCGAGGAGCGGGCGGAGCAGCGCTTCGCGCGACAGCGGGGCCGGGCCGGTGGCGGGCGCGGCGCCTGTGGCGGGGCGGGTCGTGGGCACGGCGACGGAGCCGGCGCTCTGATCCCGCGGGGCCGCGGGGCGCGAGGCGGATTCGGGCACGATCGCGATCTTGAGCAGGAGTTCGTCGATGGCGTCGGGCCGGCGGCCGTCGGGGTCGAGCGGGGCGGCGAGGATCGTGCGCCAAAGGATCGCCTGCGTGCCGGGCGTCAGGGCGGGGGGGCGGTAGGTGAGCCACCGCCGGAGGATCTCGGCCGCGGGGGCTGCGGTGGGGGAGACCGCGAGCCCGTAGACCGCCATCGCGCGGGCCGTCGGCTCCGAGTCCTCGTCGTCGAGGAGGTCGCCCACGAGACGGAGATCCCCGGTCATGGTCATCGCGGCCGCCCAGACCGCGGCCTCGCCGATCATCGGGCGGCTTGACAGGGGCGCGGGGTCGACCGGCCGCCTCGGGCGACGCAGGCCCACGAAGATCCAGGCCTCGCGCGCGACGGCGGGGCTGGCGTCCTCCGTGGCCCGCCAGAGCATCATCCGCAGCTCGCGCGAGTCCGACCCGGCCCCGACCGCCGCCGCCGCCGCGATCAGCCCGTTGAAGCGCACGTCGTCGGCGGGGTCGCTGGTCAGCGTGCTGAGCAGCTCCTGCGCGTCGGCGCGGTCCAGCAGGTCGGTCGACTCCCCCAGCCGCTGGGCGGCGGCGATCCGCGACTGCGGGTCCTTGTCGGCCGCGAGCAGCCCCAGCCAGCGCAGCCACGGGCGCGGCGGGATCGTCGGCCGGCGCCACTGGCCCGCGTATTCCAGCGCGTTCGCGATCTGCACGAAGTTCTTCGTGTCGGCGACGGAGAGGCGCTCGATCGCCCCGTCGAGGAGCAGCTTGTCGCCGCGGGCGTGGGCGATGACGAAATTGAGCGCCCGTTCGCGCGGGCCGGGGTTGGGCGAGGTGAGCTGCCGGAGATGATTCCAGCGGATCAGGCCAGGCTTGAGCCAAGTGGTCGTCGGCCCGACGATCCCTGCGGTGACCATCAGGCTGAGCAGCAGCCATCCGAGGTGCGGAAATATCCGGCGGCGACGCATGACGCCAGAGCGTAGCATTTTTGCGGGGCGGCCGGTCAATACGGCCCGCGGATCGCCGGCTTGATCCGGCTCTCGTACAGGTCGCGCAGCCAGCGGTGGGCCTCCGCCGAGAGCGGGGGCAGCAGCGACGCGCTGGCGTTCGACTCCGCCTGCGCGACGCGCGAGGCCCCGGGGATCACGCTCGACACGCCTGCGTCGTCCAGCACCCAGCGCAGCGACATCTGCGCCATCGTCGCGCCGCCGTGGGAATGGCCGGCCTGGTCGGCCTGAAAAATCTGCCGCACCTGCTCGGCGATCTCCACGCCCTTCTCGAAGGGCACGCCCGCGAACGTCTCGCCGACGTTGAAGGCCTTCCCGTCCGCGTTGTAGTGCCGGTGGTCCTTCGCGTCGAAGCGGTGCCCGGGCTTGAACGCCCCGGCCAGCAGCCCGCTGGCGAGCGGCACGCGGGCGAGGATGCCCACGTTCTTCGCCTTGGCCTGCGGGATCAGCTCCGTCGTCAGCTTCTGGCGGAAGATGTTGTAGATCACCTGCAGCGTCGCGCAGTCGTCCTGGGCCATGCAGAGCAAGCCCTCCTCGACCGACTCGACGCTCACGCCCCAATGCTGGATGAGCCCCTCCTTCTTGAGGGTGCGCAGGTGGTCGAAGACCTCGCCGCGGCGGAGCTGGTCGGTGGGGATGCAGTGCCATTGCTGGAGGAAGATGGAGTTGACGCCCAGGCGGCGCATCGATTCCTGCGTCTGCCGGCGGGCGAAGTCGAGCGTGAAGTTCTGCGGCCAGCCATAGGGTGCGTCGCCGCGCCGCCCGAGCTTGGTGGCGATGCAGGCGCCGCCCCTTTTCTCCTTGAGGAAACGGGAGAGGATCGACTCGCTGCGTCCCGAGCCGTAGACGTCGGCGGTGTCGTAGAGGTTGACGCCCAGGTCGGCGCTGCGGTGGAGGATGCGCAGGGCGTCGTCGTCGGAGAGGGCTCCCCAGTCGGCCCCGCCGAGCTGCCAGGTGCCCAGGCCGACTTCGGAGACGCGGGCGCCGGTCTTGCCGAGGACGCGGGTTTTCATGAGGGGGTTCCGTATCGACGGCCCGGCGCGGGATCGCGCGGCGAAGCCGGTCTGATGGGGGAGATTAACGGCTGCGGGGGCGCGGGCCAACTCGCGGCGTTCATCAGGAATCCGGCGAGCACGGGAACGCGTGCCACATCGCAGCCGAAGGCTGCTATGTGCGGATGTCCGATGGGCTCCGGGGTTGCCTCCGGGGCGTGATCTTCAATTCTGCGGCGAGCCTTGAGCATCACGTTCTCCGGCACACAGCAGCCTTCGGCTGCGTTGTGGCACGGCTCGCCGCGATGCGCCAGCCGCTCCACGGTTTGGGCTACAATACAGCCATGACTTCCACGGCCGCCCCGCCCTCCACCAGCCCCGCCCTCGCCGTCGACCTCGCTGGCCTTTGCCTGGCCAACCCGATGATGACCGCCTCGGGCACCTGCGGCTACGGCTACGAATATGCCGAGCTCATGGACCTCTCCCGCCTGGGCGCCTTCGTCACCAAGAGCGTCACCCGCGAGGCGCGCAAGGGCAACGAGGCCTACCGCATCGTCGAGACACGGGGCGGGATGCTCAACGCCATCGGCCTGGCGAACGTCGGCCTCGAGGTCTTCCTCGCCGAGAAGCTCCCGCAGCTCCGCAAGCTCCGCGCCGCCGGGCCCAAGATCATCGTCAACGTCGCAGGCCACAGCGTCGACGACTACGTCTCCTCCTGCGCCCGCATCGCCTCCGAGCCCGACGTCGACGCCATCGAGCTCAACGTCTCCTGCCCCAACGTCAAGGACGGGCTGACCTTCGGGACCGACCCGGCCCTGCTGCGCACCGTCGTCGCCCAGGTGCGCGGGGCGATGGACGCGAAGGTGAAATTGATCGTCAAGCTCTCGCCCAACGTGGCCGACATCACGCTCACCGCCCGCGCCGCCGTCGAGGGCGGCGCCAACATCCTGAGCATGATCAACACCTACACCGCGATGGCGGTCGACATCCACAAGCGCCGCCCGCGCCTCGCCAACAACACCGGCGGGCTCTCGGGCCCCGCGATCCGCCCGCTCGCGGTCCACCTCGTGCACCGCGTCTATCGCGCCGTCGCCCGCGACGCAGGCGTGCCGATCATCGGCATGGGCGGCATCCAGTACTGGCAGGACGCCGTCGAGTTCCTCCTCGCCGGCGCGTCGGGCCTCGCGGTGGGGACGGCCCTCTTCGTCGACCCCGCGACGCCGATCAAGGTCGCCCAGGGGCTCGAGCAATACCTCGCCAAGCAGGGCTGCAAGTCGATCCGCGAGGTCATCGGCACCCTCAAGCTCCACGGCGAGTGAGCCGGCCCGCGACGAACTTGCCTATGCCGCTCTCCCCCCTCCAGCGCCGCCGGTTCGACTCGCTGCTGCAGTCGATCCTCGACGAGCTGCCCGACCAGTTGCACGACCTGCTCGAGGAGGTCCCGCTCATCATCGAGGACGAGCCCTCCGAGCGGCTGCTGCGCGACATGAAGATCAACCCGGGCGAGACCGACCTCTGCGGCCTGCACTGGGGCGTGGCCCTCACGCAGCGCAGCGTCGAAGCGCCCACCGGGATGCCCGACCGCATGATGCTCTTCCGCGGGCCGATCATGCGCACGGCGGGCCGGCGGCGCGACGAGCTGGAGGAGCAGATCCGCATCACGCTCCTGCACGAGATCGGGCACCACTTCGGGCTTGACGAGGACGACTTGGCGGAGCTGGGGTATGCGTGAGACCTCAGGAATTGCAAGCCCACTGATCCCGACGGTACCCCGTCGGGTTCGGTGGGGTGCATGGAGTTGAAGCGCTGGGGCGGAACCCCATCGAACACGACGGAGTACCGTCGCGATCGATGGGCTTGAGGGCGTCTGCGCGTCGGGCCTCGGGACACATCGACTGAAATAACCCATGTCGCCTTGTTTGCCCCCGCGGGCCGCGTGGTGTTAAATCGCACCGATGCTGAAGCTCGCGACCATCCTCGACAACCCCGGCGAACCCTTCGCCAACAGCCGCTACCGCGACCCGCGGCAGATCCGCGACCTGGGCTACAACGGCATCGTCTTCTACGAGACCACCGGGCTCTCGGGCGTGGTCAGCCCCGAGGCGATCAGCTCGGGCGAGATGAAGCGCTGGGTCGCGCAGCAGTTCGAGATCATCCGCCACCGCACCGAGGACGCCGTGAAGGCGGGGCTCGAGGCCTACATCACCTACGACGTGCTCAGCCTCGCCCGCGACGCGGTCAACAGCCAGGTGGGCGAGCTGACCTGCCTCCGCCGCCCGACGACGCTCTGCCCCGCGAGCGACGCGGCGCTGGCCCGCTCGGTCGAGGCACTCGATTCGCTGCTCAACGCCTTCCCCGCGGCACGGGGCGTGGTGCTCCGCATCGGCGACAACGACGCCGCCCGCCTGCCGTACCTGATCGGCAACGACATCTACTCGCCGCACTGCGCCCGCTGCAGCCAACTCGGGCGCGCCGACCGGATCGTCATGGCGCTCGGCGCGTTCCACAAGCTGGTCGTCGCGGGGCGGAACAAGCGGCTGATCGCCCGCGCTTGGAACGTCCGCCCCAACGGGCTGCACGACTCGGTCGAGCTTTGCAGGCGCGTGATCGACCGCCTGCCCGGGGCCGACAACCCCGAGGACGACCGCTTCGTGCTCTCCTTCAAGGTGACGCAGACCGACTTCTGGCGGTACCAGCGCTGGAGCCCGACGAGCCTCGCCTGCGGGCGCCGGCCGATCCTCTACGAGATGCAGTGCCAGCGCGAGTTCGAGGGCAAGGGCGGCATCCCCAACTGGCAGGTGCCGCTGTGGCGCGACGGGTGCCCGGAGGTCCGCGCGGGTGATATGCCGAGCGCTACCTGGGGCGCTTCCGGGGGGGATCCGAAGTTGCCCGAGGGCGGCTTGGCCCAGGCGGCAGGCAAGGTGAACCTCGCGGGGCTGTGGGCGTGGGTCCGCGGCGGGGGGTGGGGCGGGCCGTTCATCACCGACGAGACGTGGATCGACGCCAACGTGTATGCCGTGCCGAAGTTGGCCGACAATCCGCAGGCCGACCCCTCGGCCCTCGCGAAGCAGTGGATCGCCGATCGGCTGGGCATCGACGACCCCGCGCTGGCCCAGGCGCTCAAGAGCGTGCTGGAGCATTCGCCCGAGGTCATCCGCGAGGGGTTCTACATCGGCCCCTTCGCCCAGACCAAGGCCGACCCGTGGCACCCCAACGCCGACTGGATCCAGGACGACTTGGTCAACGGCCAGGCGGCGTGGCGCATGATCCAGCGCTTGCCCGACTCGGCCCTCGACGAAGTCGTGCAGGAGAAGCAGCGCGCGGTGGAGCGGACGTTCGACGACGTCGCCGCGCTGCAGAAGCTGGTGACCGACCGCAACCGCCGGCAGCTTGAGCCGCTGATCCACTCGCTGATCTACGGGCAGTCGCTCTTCCAGGCCCTGCGCGATTTCCTCGCTGGGCTGGTCGCCTATCGCCGGTACCAGAAGAACCCCACGCCCGCGGCCGCCGACCAGGTGCGCCAGCGGATCTTCAGCGCCCAGAGCCACTGGACGCACCACACGCAGCGCCACGGCGCGCTCCCCGGCGCGGCGACAGCCTTCCGCGAGACGCACTTCTGGGAACTGACGCAGAAGATCCTGGGCGAGATCGGGTGAATTGTTGGCCGGACGCGCATGCGGCGGACGTTTGAATCCTGTTTCGGCGAGGCTCGACCTCGCCCTGCGCAATTCGGCGGACCTGCCCTCCGTCGCTTGCGAGTCCGGCTAACAAATCATCCCCTCTTCCTCCCCCGCGAGTACCATGACGGGCCCACCCCCACCGGACCCGCCCATGATCCGCTACAGCAAGCCGTTCCTCCTCTCCGACCACGGCTCCAACCGCGCCACCGCCTACTGCTACAACAACAAGATCGTCACCCTCGCGGGCAAGACCCACGTGGTCTGGACCGACACCGTCGCCGAGACCCGCGGGCGGACCTTCGACCACGCCACCAACCAATGGGGCCCGACGATCCACATCGGCACGGGCGTCGACAACCACAACAACCCCTCGCTCACCGCCGACCGCGAAGGCCGGCTGCGCATCGCCTTCGGCCCGCACGGCTCATGGGCCAACTACCCCGCGCCTTGGCCGGCCGGCGCGTTCAAGTGGAGCGCCGCCCCGGAGATCAACTCCCTCGAAGGGCTCGGGACGACCAACGTCGCGGCCGGCTACAACGGCACCTACGCCTACCTCCTGCACGACCACGCCGGGGCCGACTGCCTCGTCTACCGCGGCGGCGACGGCCCGCCCTCGTTGATGTTCCAGCGTCAACGCAAGGCCGGCGGATGGACCAATGCCCGCGCCCTGATGACCCAGGACATCCCCCCGGGCTACACGCACATCGCCCCCTCGCTGCTGAGCGAACCTTCCGGCACGATTTATGTCGCGGGGCATTTCTATTCGACCTTCAACTCGACCTCCATCGGCGTGGCGATCCTCAAGTCGGCCGACTTGGGCGAGACTTGGGCCGACATGACGGGCAAGGCGACGTCGACCCCGATCGAATACGGCTCGCGCTTCGCCATCCCGCACCCGCCCGCGCAGGATGATCCGCGCAACTGGGGCATGGCCCTCGACCCGGCCGGGAGCGTCTGGGCCATGGCGGGCAAGCAGGGCAACTGCGGCCGCTATCTCCCGCTCTCGCGCTGGGCCGGGACGCATTGGGATACCGTCGACGTCGGCCATTTCCTCCCCGCCGACCGGCTCCCCAACGACGGTTCGATGTCGATTGACTCCAAGGGGCGCATCCACGTCCTTCTCGCGGCCGCCAGCATCCCCGCAGGGGCGAACGAGAAGGCGAACCAGGAATGGGGCGACCCGACCTGCGAGGTCTTCCACCTCTGCTCGCGCGACGCGGGCAAGACCTTCGAGTGCGTTCAGGTGAGCCCGACCGATGCGAAGGTCGCCCACTGGCTGCCGCAGATGTCGCGCTCCGGGCCGAACTACACGTTCGAGAACCCGATGATCCTCTACACCCGGGGCGAGGCGACCGCGAAGCCAGGCGAAGGCTGCCAGGCGACGGGACTCAACGAGGTCTGGGCGGTTCGCGTCGAGGCGATGGATTGAGGCCCAACACGAAGGCGACGGATGTCTTGATTCAATTGATCGCGCCGGGCGGTTCCACTTCCTCCGCAGGGCTGGAAGCGACGGCCGGCTCCGGCGCTGATTGCGTAAAATGAATTCGACTCTGTCTCCCTCGGTTCTCCAGGGTGCTTCCATGCGGATCTGGATCATCGCGGCCGTGGTGGTCGTCGCCGGGTTGGCCGGGGCGCTGTTCCACAGCCAGCATCGCGTCGAGCCGTTGAAGGTCTCGGGCTTCGTCGAGGCCCACGAGATCCGGCTGGGCTCGCGCGTGGGCGGGCGTGTCGCGGAGGTGCACGTCGAGGAGGGGCAGAGCGTCATCCACGGGGCGAAGCTGGTCACGCTCGACCCCTACGACCTGCAGGAGCAGCGGGCCCGGGCGCAGGCCAACGTGGCCGCGGGGCAGGCGGCGTTCGACCAGATGAAGAGCGGGTACCGGGCCGAGGAGATCGCGCAGGCGCTGGCCCGCAGGCAGCAGATCGACGCGCGGCTGCAGCGGCTGGTGGCGGGGCCGCGGAAGCAGGAGATCGGCGTGGCGGAGGCGAGGCTGGCGGCCTCGGAGGCGCAGCGCCGGCTCGCGGAGCTGACCTACAACCGCAAGAAGGAGTTGATGGAGCACAACGCCGCGACGCGCGACGAGCTGGACCGCGCGTCGGAGGATCTGCGGGCGAGCGAGGCCGGCGCGCAGGCCGACCGGCAGCGGCTCGAGGAGCTGAAGGAGGGCAGCCGGGCGGAGGAGATCGCCGAAGCGAAGGCGCAGCTCAGCGAGGCCGACGAGGCGTGGAGGATGCGCACGGCGGGGAACCGCGCGACGGAGGTCGAGCAGGCCCGGGCCGCGCTGCTTGCGGCGCAGGCGGATCTCGCCCGCATCGAGCGGCAGATGAAGGAGCTGGTGATCGAGGCGCCGGTCGACGGCGTGGTCGAGGCGGCGGAGCTGCGCCCGGGCGACTTGGTGGCGCCCAACGCCCCTGTGCTCTCGCTGCTCGACACCTCCACGCTCTGGGTGCGGGCCTACGTGCCGGAGAACCGGCTGAACTTGAAGCCCGGGCAGGCCGTGAGCGTGAGCACCGACAGCTTCCCGCGCGAGGTCTTCAAGGGGCGCGTGACCTTCATCGCGCGGCAGGCGGAATTCACGCCCGGCAACGTGCAGACGCCCGAGGACCGCTCGAAGCAGGTCTTCCGCATCAAGGTCACGCTCGACCAGGGGCTCGACCGGCTGCGCCCGGGCATGTCGGCCGACGTGTGGCTCGACGACACCGGCAAGCCTTGACGCCCGCAGGCAATCGACATGACGCAGCACGTGATCACCGCCCGCGACCTGACCCGCCGCTTCGGCGCGTTCACCGCGGTCGACCGCGTGAGCTTCACCGTCGAGCGCGGGGCGATCTTCGGCCTGCTCGGGCCCAACGGCAGCGGCAAGTCGACGATCATCCGCATGCTCTGCGGCGTGCTGGAGAACTCGGGCGGACAGTCGACCGTGCTCGGGTACGACACGATGCGCCAGGCCGAGGCCGTGAAACGCCGCATCGGCTACATGTCGCAGAAGTTCAGCCTCTACGCCGACCTGACCGTGGCGGAGAACATCGCCTTCTACGGGCGGGTCTACGGGCTGGGGCCCGAGCGGCTGAGGCAGCGCACGCAGGACGTGCTGAAGCTCACGGGCATGGGCGGCCGGCTCGGGCAGCTCGCGGGCACGCTCTCGGGCGGGTGGAAGCAGCGGCTCGCGCTGGCCTGCGCGCTGATCCATGAGCCGGAGGTCATCTTCCTCGACGAGCCCACCGCGGGGATCGACCCCGTCGCGCGGCGCGACCTGTGGGACCTGCTCTTCGAGCTCTCGGCCCAGGGCGTGACACTGCTGGTGACGACGCACTACATGGACGAGGCCGAGCGCTGCAGCCACGTCGCCTACCTCTACAACTCGAGGCTGATCGCCAACGGAAACCCCGACGAGCTCAAGCGCCTCCCGGCCGTCACGCCGCCGGGGACGACGCGGTACGAGCTGGAGCCCGCGGCGGGGACGTCGCCCGCCAGGCTGCTCCAGCCGCTGAGACGGCTCGCGGGCGTGCGCGACGCGACCCTCATGGGTCAGACGATCCACCTGCTCGCCGAGACGCGGATCGAGCCCGCATCCCTGCCGGGCAGCCTGGGGCTGAGGCCGGAGGAACTTTCTGTGCGCGGGGTGGAGCCGACGCTTGAGGATGTCTTCGTGACGCTGACGCGGGCGGCCGACGCTCGAGGCGCGACGGAGTTGATCGCGGAACAGGCGGCAAGCCCAGCGCCGGTGGCCGCGCCCGAGCCCGTTGCGCCGCAGCCCGCCCCCGCGCCCCCCGCCGCCCCCGTCCCGCGCAGCCGGTCGACCGACGGCATGGCCGCGATCCTCTTCAAGGAGTTCGCCCACGTCCGCCGCCAGCCCGCGACGATTTTCTTCATGTTCGTCGTGCCGATCCTGCAGATCATCATCTTCGGCTTCGCCATCAACACGCAGACCGAGCACATCCCCACAGTGGTCTTCGACTCCGACGGCAGGCAGGCCGCCCGCGAGCTGGTCGACGCCTTCGCCAACACGCGCACGTTCCAGGTCGTCGCCCACGCCCGCGACCACGAGGGCTACCGCAGGGCCCTGACCTCGGGGCAGGCGAAGGTGGCCGTGCTCATCCCGCCCGGCTACAGCGAGGACCTGCTCCACGGCAGGCAGACCTCCGTGCAGGTGCTCATCGACGGGAGCGACTCGCAGATCGCCACCTCGGCCCTCAACGCCTCGAAGCTGCTGGGCGTGACGATGTCGATCAAGATCGGGCGCGGCGTGGTGGAGAGCAACCAGCTTGCCCCCGCCCGCGACCCCAGCGGCATCGCCCAGCTCCCCATCGACGTCCGCCCTCGGCTGCTCTTCAACCCCAACCTCGAGAGCTCCCACTTTTTCGTGCCCGGACTGGTGGGCATCATCCTCCAGCTCGTCACGCTCTTCCTCACCGCCGGTGCCGTCGTGCGCGAGCGAGAGCTGGGCACGCTCGAGCAGCTCTTCGTCACCCCCGTCGGGCGCGTCGGGCTGCTCCTGGGCAAGCTCGTGCCCTACGCCATCGTCGGCGTCGGCGAGCTGCTGCTGGTGCTCACGGTGATGGTCTACCTCTTCGGCGTCCCGGTGAACGGCAGCCTGCTCCTCCTGCTGGGGCTCTCGCTGCTCTTCATCCTCTGCTCGCTGGGGCTGGGGCTCTTGATCTCGACGCTGGCGACCACGCAGCTCGAGGCCACGCAGTTCGCCTTCATCGTGATGCTGCCGACGATCCTGCTCTCGGGGTTCGTCTTCCCGCGCTCGCAGATGCCGGCCGCGATCTACGCGATCACCTTCGCCATCCCCGGGACGTACTTCATCGAGGTGCTGCGCGGGGTGATCCTGCGCGGGGCCGACTTCTGGGACCTCTGGCCCCAGGCGGTCGGGCTGGTCGCCTGCGGGACGGTGATCATGACGCTGAGCGTGGTGCGCTTCCACAAGCAGGCGGCGTAGGGATGCGATTGAATTGTTAGCCGGACGCGCAAGCGACGGAGGTTAGTCGGCGCGAGATGGTCGCGGTTCGTTCGATGCGTTCGACGCAATCAAATGCAAACCTCCGTCGCTTGCGCGTCCGGCTAACAATACGCTCCACATCACTCCCCCGCGCGGGCGGGCTCGACCTTGAACCGGCCGTAGATCGAATTGTCCTGATACGCCCGCGGGCTGCCGAAGGCGGTGCCGGTGCGGCGCTTGCCCTCGTCGAGCTGCGAGGTGAGTTGGAACTCCAGGAGGAACTGCTTCGACTCCTCGTCGAGGGCCAGGAGCGAGAGCGGGACGAGGGCCTGCAGTTCATAGCCCGCCTCGACGTCGCGCGACTGCAGGCGGATCGCGGGGGTGGGCGTGATCTTGCCGTTGAGCGAGCGCAGGCCGCGGGCCGAAGCGGGCCCCGCCGCGGGGTTGAGGAAGATCTGCCCGATCGCCGCGCCGGGAGCCTTGGCCCCGAAGATCTCGAAGCTCGACCCCTTCCACGCCGGCTCGGCCTGGATGACCTTCTGGTCGACCATCACCGCGTCGACCGCGAGGTCGCTCCCCGCGATGGCGAAGCGGACGGTGCCGATCGACTTGCCGTCGAGTCGGATGGCGGTGGGCGGGAGGGCCGCCAGCGCGGGACGGACGCGCGACAGGTCGGGCAGCGCGGGCAGGCGGGTGATGGTCCGCCCCTCGATTTTCATGCGCGGCGCCGGCGTGGAGGCGACCTCCCCGCCCGGCGAGCGCGGGACGATCAGGTCGACCGCGTCGGATGAGGTGTCCTCGCGCAGGACGATCTTGAACTCGGCGGAGGTTTCCTCGCCGGGCTTCAAATTGAATTTCAGCGTCGGGTCGCCCTCGACCTTCGCGGCCTCGCTGGGCGCGACGGTGAGGGTGACAACGTCGCTCGCGGGGGCGGCGCTGCGGTTGTTGAGGTGGACGCGGACCCGCCCCGGGTGGGGCGCGGTGCCGACCGCCGGGGCCTCGACGACCTCGACGCGGCAGATCACCTGCCCCTCTATGCGCATCGTGCCGAAGGCGCTGCTGTCGACGTGCGGCGCGGCGCTGCCGAAGAGGGTTGGCCGGGCCCGCGCCGCGCCGGGCGAGGGCACGGCGTTGGCGCGGGCGTCGAAGAGGAAGCGCCCTGGGCGCGGCTCGAGCCCCAGGAGCGAGACGTCGGTGAAGGTGCTCCCGAAGTAGACGACGCGGTTGATCTCGTCGACGTCGAGCTTGAGCGTGGCCAGCGGGACCAGGGCGTCGAGCTCGTATCCCTCGGCGGTCTTGCGGCTCTCCACGCGGATCTGCGGCGCGGGGACGATCTTGTCGTCGCGGCGCATGAAGCCGGCCGCGGGCTCCTCGCCCACCGCCGGGGCGAGGTAGACCTGGTTCACGGCGTACCAGAAGCCGGGGCGGTCGGTGTTGCGCGGGCTGCGACCCGGCATGCAGGCGAAGAGCTCGACGCTGGAGCCCTCCCAGACGACCTTCTGCCGCTGCAGCAGCTTGTCGACGACGCGGAAGTGGACCGCCAGGTCGCTGCCCGTCACTCCCATGCGCATCACCGCGAGGCCTGGGCCGCGCCGCGCGCCCAGCGGGTAGTCGATCTCGCCCGCGAGCGCCTTGGCGACGCCGCCGACGGACTCGACCGCCGGGAGCGAGCCGGCGTGGTGGTCGACGAGCATCCAGGTCGACGACGGCCTGCGTCCGGGCGGCGTGGCCCCGCGGTCGACGCGGATGCCGAACGTGCCGGTGTTGTTGTAGTTGCTGTTGAGCGGGAAATTCTGCTTCAGGTATTCGTCGGTGAAGACGACCTTCCAGTCGACCCGCGCCTCGGCCCCCTCGTACGGGAGCGAGTAGGACTGCTCGTTAGGCCCCACCACGCGGGCGCTGCCCTCGGGCACGAACCGCAGCGTGACCTTGTCGTTCGCCGCCTCGGGCCCGCGGTTGCGCAGCGTCAGCCGCACGCGCCCCGGCTCGGCGTTGGGCTTCGCCACCGGCGGCTCGACGAACTGCACCTCCGTCTCCACCCGGTCGTCCAGCGGCGAGTGCGGCGACCAGCCCTCCTCGCCCACGTCGACGTAGATCGGGTTCGAGACCGCGACCTCCACCACCCGCGCGTCGTCATTGCCCCGCTTCTCGCGATGGTTGGCCCCCTTCCCCGAAGCGACCACGATCACGTGCGCGTCGATGTCGAGCTTGAGCGGGATGGTGCGCTCGAACTGCAGCGGTCCCTCGCGGAAGCCTGAGCCCTCCGTCTTGCCCTCGGTGCGGGAGAAGGTCAGCGCCGAGTCGCGCCGCCCGTTGACGAGCACCTGCACACGGTCGATCGCCACGGCGTTGTTCGCCTGCACGCGCACGAGCAACTCGGCCTTCCCGTCGGCGGCGCGGATCTCCCCGCCGGGGATCGCCGGCTTGGGCGAGCCGGGGTTCATCACCACCTCAAGGAACGGCCCGGTGGTCATGACCACCTGCCCGCGGCGGACGGCCTGCACCACGTCCATCGGCTTGATCGAGGCGGGGTCGTCGGTGGGGCTCTTGACGTAGTTCCGCAGCCGGCCCGAGCCGTGGAGATTGTCGAACGCCCCGGCGTTGACCACGCCCGGGAAGCGGTAGCCCTCGTTGAGGATCTCGATCCACTGCAGGATGCGGCTGTCGCCCTCGGCGGGCGTCGCGTAGGCCTTGCCGTCGATGAGCGGGCGCAGGTCGACGACGTCGAGGACGTCCATGTTCCGCGTGGGGCGGAAACCGTCGCCGCGCGGGAGGGCGACCTGCACGAGCTTGTCGGCCCCGTCGTTCCACTTGGCGAGCCATTCGACCTGACCGATGTGCTCGGGCCTCTGCAGCGCCCCGCCGTCCTGCCGTCCCGGCTCCCAGACGACGGGGAAGGTGTTCTGGTGCGTGGTGGTGTGGCGCCGGCCGGCGGTCATGCCCACGCCCGGGCAGGTCGCGAGCAGCACCTCGGCCTTGAGCTGCTTGACGATCGGCTCATACGAGTAGACGAAGTTGTGCTCCGTCGCGGGGGCGAACTCGATCTGCTCGCAGATGAGGTTGAGCACGCGCCCCAGCGGGCTAGCGGTGGAGTCGCCGTCGACGGTGCGGTCCTTGTCGTAGGGGTAGACATAGAACTGCTCGGTGCGGCCGGACATGGTGGAATGGTTGTGCAGCTCGGCGCTGATCCAGCCGGGCGTCTTCACGCTGTGGCGCAAGCTGGCCGCCACCACCGCCGGTTCGCCCGCGCCGGCGGCCTGCGCTTTAACACGTTTGGTCACCGGGTCGTATTCGGGGCCATAGGAGACGGTGACGTCATACTGGCCCGGGGGGACGATGCGCGAGAGCTCGCCGTTGATCGTGTAGCAGACGTTGCCCACCGCCTCCTCGCCGGTGTTGGGGAAGAAGAACGGGTCGGGCGTGCCCTCGACGCCGGTGAAGCGGATTTTGCCGGGGATCGACTTGCCGTTCTCGTCCTTCACGGTGACGACCACCCGCGCGGGCTCCGGGCACTCGACCTTGACCGGCCCGGCTTGCCCCGCGGGCACGGTGATCGTCTGCCCCTTGCCGCCGAAGGGCGTGACGTGGATCGAGCAATCGCCGGGCGGGAGCGTGAGGGTCAGCTTGCCCTCGGCGTCGGTCCTGCCCATGACGACGGTGCCCCAGTCGCTAGCCATCGCGACTTCCGCCCCCGCCTTGGCGTACGCGGCGTTGGAAAGCTCCAGCGGCACGGATCGCACCGGCCGCCCCAGCAGCGGCGCGGCGATGGCCTTGAGGTCGGACGCATTGGCCGCGGGGAAGACCCGCCGCGCGACGCGCAGCGAGCCGCCCGCGGGGATCGACGCGTTCCCACCCTCGGGGATGAACCCGATCGTGTAAGCCCCCGCGCCGGTCTTCGCGAGCTTGAGCCGGTGCCCCTCGGCGACAACGCCCCACGCCTGGCCCCACCATTTGTCGGCGATGGCGACGAAGCGGGCGTCGTCGTCGCTGATGGGCTCGGCCGTGTCGCCCGCGACGATGCGAGCGAAGGGGCCGGGCGTCCAAGCCTCACGCGTGGGGTTGTGGTAGACGGTCTCGACCAGCACGTACGGCCAGCCTTCCTCGAGCGTGTAGGTCACCTCGACGTAGGGCTGCGGCTCGCCCCGGAGGTGGGCCGGGAGCTTGGCGAGCTCCTCGAGCATCCTGCCGCTGGCGACCTCGTAGGGCTGCATCTTGAGCTGGACGCGAGGGCCCGAGACCGGCTGGCGGTCGGGCTGCGTGGCGGCGAGGCGCTCGTCGATGAGCTCGGCCTGCGTGTTGGGCGCGTCGGGCTTGTAGCGCAGCGGCGCGGGGTAGAAGGCGATGATCTGGTCGTTGGGCTTGTCGCGCAGCGTGAGGTCGACGATCGCCCCCGAGACGTTGGCGATCGCCCACCGGCTGGCGCTGCGGCCCGAGAGCAGCTTGGGGTCGGCGACGGCGACGACGATCTTGTCGTTGCGCAGGACGTAGTCGCCCATGAAGGCGCGAGCCTCCTTGCCCTTGGGCGCGTAGGCCTCGTAGTTGTCGGCCCCGAGCGTGACCAGTTCCGCCCCGCGGGCGCTCGCGGCCCCCATCAGGAGGGTGAAGGCGAGGACGAGCAGCGGCGCGATCAACGGGAAGGGAAGCGTGCGCATGGGATGGAGTCCTGGAGGCACTATCGTTGTCTTGCGCCACATGTCATCGGGATGGTTCCCGCGTCTGAGGGGCTTTGGGCCGCCGCCCAACACCCCGGAGCCCAGCCCCATCGAGCAGGTCTGGGCAGTTCATCGAATTCACTTCGCGTCGAGCCAATTCTCCGCGATGCCGGTGTCGACCTTCAGCGGCACGCTCAGCTTCATCGCCCCCTCCATCTCCTGCCGGACGACCTCCGCCAGCTCCTCCGCGCGGTCGGCGGGGCCCTCCAGCACCAGTTCGTCGTGCACCTGCACAAGCAGGTCCAGCGGCAACTTCTCGCGGACGATCCGGCGGTGCAGGTTGACCATCGCGAGCTTGATGAGGTCTGCCGCGCTGCCCTGCACCACGCTGTTGATCGCCAGCCGCTCGCCCAGGGCGCGGGTGTTGCCCTGCGCGGCGCGGACCTCGGGCACCATCCGCCGGCGGTTGAGGATCGTGGTGACGTAGCCCTGCTCCATCGCCTGCTGCACGCAGCGCTGCAGGAAGGTGTCGATCCCGCTGAACCGCACGCGGTAGTCGGTGATGAGCTTCACCGCCCCCTCGCGGTTGAGCCCCTCGATCCGCCGCGAGAGGCCCGAGGCCGTCACGCCGTAGATGATGCCGAAGTTGATCACCTTCGCGTGGTTCCGCTGCTCGCGCGTCACTTGGTCGGCCGGGGTGTTGAAGACCTGGGCGGCGACGGCGGTGTGGATGTCCTGGTCGTTGTCGAAGGCCACGCGCAGGCGGGCGTCGCCGCTGAGGTGGGCGAGGATGCGCAGCTCGATCTGCGAGTAGTCGACGACGATCAACTTCTTCCCCTCGCCCGCGAGGAAGGCCTTGCGGAGCTGCCGCCCGACGTCGGTGCGGATGGGGATGTTCTGCAGGTTCGGGTTGCTCGACGACAGCCGCCCCGTCGCGGCGCCGCTCTGGTGGAACGTCGAGTGGATGCGCCCGTCGCGCGGGCTGATGCTGTCGCGCAGGGCGTCGAGGTAGGTGCTCAGCAGCTTGGTGAGCTGGCGGTACTCGACGACCAAGCGGGGCACGGCCGCCTTGTCGGGGTCGACGTCCTCGCGGTCGGCCAATTTCTCGAGCACCTCGACGTCGGTCGACGGGCCGGTCTTGGTCTTCTTCACCACGGGCAGGCCCATGCGGACGAAGAGCACGTCGGCGAGCTGCTTGGGCGAGTCGACGTTGAACTCCAGCCCGGCCCGCTTCTGGATCTCCTCACGCAGCTCCAGGGCCCGCTGCCCGAGGCCCTGCTTCTGCCGGGCGAGCTCGCGCGGGTCGACGCGGATGCCGTTCCACTCCATCTCCGCGAGCACCTCGACCAGCGGCATCTCCACCGTCGTCGCCAGCTCGCCCAGGCCCAGCTCGCGCAGCTGCGGCTCGAAGTGGCGGTAGAGCCGGAGCGAGACGTCGGCATCCTCCGCGGCGTAGTGGGTGATCGCCTCGAGCGGGACGCGGTCCATCGTCAACTGGATCTTGCCCACGCCGATCAGCCGGGTGATGGGGATCGTGTCGTGCCCGAGGATGGCGCGGGAGAGGGCGTCCATCCCGTGCTCGGGCGCGCCGGCCAAGTGGCTGGCGATGAGCGTGTCGAACGCGATCCCGCGCAGGCGCAGGCCCGCGGCCAGGAAGGCCAGCGCGTCGTACTTGAGGTTGTGCCCCGTCTTGGCGATGGCGGGGTCCTCCAGCACGGGGCGCAGCGCGTCGATCACGGTCTGCCGGTCGAGGTGGGCCTCGGGCGTGGGGGAGAGGACGGGGATGTAGACGCCGGCGTTGGGCTTCCAGGCGATGCTGATGCCGCAGATCGGCGCGCCGTGGCCGAGCCCGACGGTCTCGGTGTCGACCGCGATGATCTTCTGCTGCCGGAGCGTCGCGACCAGCTCCGCCAGTTGCTCGCGCGTCGTGATCCCGCGGTAGTCGAACCGCTGCGGCGCGGTGTAGTACGTCGGCGTGGTGCCGGAGGCGACGTCGATCGGCGGCGGGCCCGACTCGCCCCCGGAGCCAGCTTCTCCGGCTCCGCCGAAGAGCCCGCCGGAGAAGAGCCCCGGCTCGTCGTCCGCGGCGGAGGCGACGCGCGCGGTCAGCGGGCGCGACGCCGCGTCGCCTCCCGTCTTCGCGCCCGCCGTCGGGGCCGCCGGCGCGGGCTTCACGCCCAGCAGTTTCTGCGTGTCGGCCAAATGCCGGCGCATGCCCAGCTCGTTGAAGCACTTCTCCAGCCCTTGGCCGTCGATCGTGCCCACGCGGGCCGACTCCATGTCGAAGTCGAAGTCCAGGTCGTCCTTGAGCGTCACCAGCCGCCGGCTCAAGTCGATCGTCTCGCGCGCGGCCTCGAGGTTCTCGCGCTTCTTGCCCTTGACCTTGTCGAGGTTGTCGTAGATCCCCTCGATCGAGCCGAACTCCTGGATGAGCTGCGACGCGGTCTTGGGCCCGATGCCCGGCACGCCCGGCACGTTGTCGACCGTGTCGCCCGTGAGCGTGAGCAGGTCGATCACCTGCCTTGGCGTGACTCCCTTGTTCTCCTTGAGCCAGGCCTCGTCGATGGTCACGTCGGTGTGGATGTCGAAGAGCGTGACGCGGTCGGAGAGGAGTTGCTCGAGGTCCTTGTCGCGCGAGACGACGCGCACGTTCACGCCCGCGTAGCGCGGGTCGGCGCAGATCCGCCTGACGATGGTGGCGATGACGTCGTCGGCCTCGGCGCCGACGTGGCCGATGACGGGGATGCCGAAGAGCCCGGTGAGCTGGATGATGCGCGGGATCTGCTTGATGAGGTCCTCGGGCGCGGGCGGGCGCTGGGCCTTGTACTCCTCGAACATCTCGTCGCGGAAGGTCTTGCCCGGCGTGTCGATGGCGACGACGACGTAATGCGGCTTCAGGTCGGAGAGCAGCTTGAGCAGCATCCCCGCGAAGCCGAAGACGGCACCCGTGGGCTCGCCCGTGACGGGACTGCTCATCCCGCCGCGGATGGCGAAGAAGGCGCGGAAGATCTGCGCGTGGCCGTCGATGACGTAGAGCGTCTGCGCGGGCGGGGGGGGCGTCGTCGGCGCGGGGCTGCTTGCGGGTGCGGGAATGCCTGAATCCATGGGGGGATTATAGGGGTGCGGCGCGACAGGAAATTGTTAGCCGGAAGCGCAAGCGACGGGACGGGGGTGTGACAATCCACGGCCGGGCGGGAGCACGCGGGAATCTATCGGACAAAAAGGTTTTGCGCATCACGGGCGTGAGGCGAGTCGATACGCGGCGGTTGGTTGCGGTACCCCCGTCCCGTCGCTTGCGCTTCCGGCTAACAAGACTCACCAATCCAACGGCCCAAGCCACGCGGCCCGCAGGTCGTCCAGCGCCACGTCCGCCAGCCGGCCGTGCTTCGCGCACCGGACGGTCAGCCGCTGGTGGGCGGCGAAGCGCCCGACTTGCCCGAAGGCGAGGCCGGCCTGGCGGAGCAGCCGCACGACCGCGTCGAGCTTGGCGGGGGCGACCTCCAGCAGGTAGCGCGAGGGCGTCTCGGCGAAGCAGGCGGTGGCGTCGTCGAGCTCGCGCTCCGCGGGCAGGCCGTCGAGGTCGACGTCGAGCCCGACGCGCCCCGCGAAGGCCATCTCCGCGGCGGCGGTGAGCATCCCGCCGTCGGAGCAGTCGTGGGCGGAGGCGACCAAGCCGCGGGCGATCAGGTCGGCCACCGCGGCGGCGGTCTTGGGCCCGATGGCCAGGTCGACGTGCGGGATCCGCGCGTCGCGCGAGCCGTCGCCGGTGACGGTCGCGAAGTGCGACCCGCCGACCTGCGTGCCGGTCCGACCGATGATCAGCAGCGAATTGCCGGCGGCCTTGGCGTCCATCGTCCGGCTGTGCGTCACGTCGGGCACCATGCCCAGGGCGGTGATGAGCAGCGTGGGCGGGATGGTGATGAGCTTGCCGTCCTCGGTGGTGAACTGGTTGGAGAGCGAGTCCTTGCCCGAGACGAAGGGCGTGCGGTAGGCCATCGCGCCGTCGTAGCAGGCCTCGGCCGCGCGGACGAGCGAGCCGAGCTGCCGGGGATCGTCGCAGCGCGGCCAGCAGAAATTGTCGAGGATCGCGATGCGCGTCGGGTCGGCCCCGGCGCAGACGACGTTGCGGACGGCCTCGTCGATCGCGGCCAGCGCCATCCAATAGGAGTCGCCGCCGGGCGTCTTCTCGCCCAGCCCGGTCTGCAGGCCCGAGCCGATGGCGATGCCGCGGTCGGAGCCGAGCTTGGGGCGGAGGACGGAGGCGTCGCTCGGGCCGTCCTGCGCGGGACCGACGAGGGGCTTGACGACCGAGCCGCCCTGCACTTCGTGGTCGTACTGGCGGATGATCCAGTGCTTGCTGGCGATGTTGGGGTGGGCGAGCAGGGCGGCGAGGATCTCGCCGATCGGGGCGTCGGGGGCGACGCTGGTCTTGCGGACCGGCGCGGGCGCCACCGTCGAACTCCCGTCCCAACTCGCCTCGCGCGTGGGCGTGGGGATGCCCTCGTGGAGGAAGTGCATCGACATCTTCCCGACCTCGATGCCCTTGTAGGAGAGCGCGAGGACCGGCTCGCCCCCGCCGGGGCCGCTGGAAAGCCAGCCGAATTGCCCGAGGTCGCACATCTCGACATCCTGCGCGTCGCAGAGGGCCTTCAAGCGCTCGACTTTTTCAGGCGGGACCGCGAGCACCATGCGCTCCTGGGCCTCGCTGATCCAGATCTCGGTGTAGGAGAGCCCGCTGTATTTGAGCGGCGCGGTCTCGAGCGTGACGTGGGCGCCCAGGTCCTTGCCCATCTCGCCCACGGCCGAGGAGAAGCCGCCGGCGCCGCAGTCGGTGATGGCGTTGAAGAGCGGCCCGCCCTCGCTGGCGGGGATGTCGCGGGCCTGCAGCAGCACGTCGAGCACGCCCTTCTGCGTGATCGCGTTGCCGATCTGCACGGCGTGGGCGAACTCGTCGGCGTGGGTGTCGGTCAGCTCGGCCGAGGAGAAGGTCGCGCCGTGGATGCCGTCGCGCCCCGTGCGCCCGCCCAGGGCGATGATGCGGTCGGCGTTCTTGGCCTGCCCGAAGCACTTGTCGAGCGGGATCAGCCCGACGCACCCGGCGAAGACCAGCGGATTCGCGAGGTAGTCGGGGTGGAACCAGACGGCCCCGTTGATGGTGGGGATGCCAATGCGGTTGCCGTAGTCGCGCACGCCCGCGACGACCTGCTTGAGCGTCCGCGTAGGCGGGATGACGCCCTTGGGGATGGCGGTGGTGTCGGTGGTCCAGGCGCTGCCCCCGGAATTGCCCGCGGATTCACCGGCTTTGCCCCCGGATGGCGCATCGGGATACGCGACGCAGAAGACGTCGGTGTTCGCGATCGGCTTGGCGGCGAGTCCGGTCCCCATCACGTCGCGGATGCAGCCGCCGATGCCCGTCGCCGCGCCGCCGTAGGGCTCGATGGCGCTGGGGTGGTTGTGCGTCTCGACCTTGATGCAGACGCCGTCCTGCGCGTCGAAGCGGACGATGCCCGCGTTGTCCTTGAAGACGCTCACGCACCACGTGCCCAGCCCGTTGGGGTCTTGGTGCATCAGGTTGAACGTCGCCGCGGCGATGGTGCTCTTGAGCAGGTTCTCGATCGTCAACGAGCCGTCAGGGTTGATCGTGTGCCCCGCGCGCCCTGCGACGTTGGGAATCGTCGGCTTGCCCGCGGGCTCGGTGTAGCGCACCGTCGACTTGAGCGTCTTGTGGACGCAGTGCTCGCTCCAGGTCTGGGCGAGCGTCTCGAGCTCGGCGTCGGTCGGCTCGCGGTCGCCGGCCCGGAAGTAGTCGCGCACCGCCCGCATCTCCTCGAGGCTGAGGAAGAGATGCGCCTCGCGCGACATCTTGACGAGCCCGGCATCATCGAGCTCGCGCATCGCGACATGCCGCACCACCGGGGCGTAGTCCGACCCGTGGGCGAACTTCTCGGGGTGGAACGGCTGGGCGTGGATGTCCTGGATCACGGGGTTCGCCAGCGAGCGCTCGACGAAGCGCTTGAGCGCCTCGGGGCCCGCGGCCGTGTCGTGGAAGTCGTAGCGGAAACCGGTGCGGACCTCGACCTGCTCGGCCCGCAGGCCCGGGAACATCTCGACGATGGCGTGGCGCGTCGACTGGGCGACGGGGTCCATCACGCCCGCCTGGTAGTGGACCTCGAGCGTCGCGCCGCCCGCGGGCAGGGGCGAGACGCCCACGGCCGCCTCCTGGTTGATCGGGTCGGCCAAGAGCTCGCGGGCGAGCAGGGCGGCCGCGGCGTCGTCGAGCGGGGCCTCGATGAGGTAGACGCGGGCGAGGCGGACATCGCCCACCGGGCCGGCGGCGACGCGGGCCTCCGCCAGCGCGGCCGAGGCGGCGGCGTCGGGCTCGCCGACGCGCGGCCGCACCTCGACGCGGATGACGCGGACGGGGGCGGCGGAAAGATCAATTGAAACGGACGAAGCGGGCGATGCCGTCATGGGGTCCATCCTTGGGGGACAGGCCGGATGATACGCGCCGGGAGGGGAGATGGAAAAACGGGGTTGCGGACTGGAATGATCAGCGCACCACGCCCTCGTCGCGCAGCACGCCGCGGACCTGCGCCGCCGCATCGCCCGTGATGTCGATCGGCACCGCCCGCCACCCGCGGGCGAGGGCGCCCTTCACGTTGGCGGGGGCGTCGTCGAAGAAGAGGATCTCCGCGGGCTTCACCTTCGCGGCCCTCTCGACGTGCTCGTAGATCGCCGGCTCGGGCTTGTGGGCCCCGATGAGATGGCTGGCAAAGCGGTGATGTAGCCGATCAAGCGGCAAGAAATACCTGCCCGCCTTGTCGTGCATCAGCTCCCAATGCAACTCGTGTGTGTTGCTCAGGCAGGCGGTCTGGCCGGGCCAGGCCTGCAGGTCGTCGAGCAGCGCGTCCCACCCGGTGATCGGCGCGTCCAGCCATTGGCCCATGACCGCGAGGAGTTCCGCCGGCGCGAGGCCGGAGACCTTGGCCGATTCCGCCGCCCACTCCTGCCGGCCGATGCGCCCGGTCTCATAGCGGTAAAGCAGCTTGAGCAGGGGCTCCCGCCGCTCGGGCGATTCCAACTCGGGGCGAAAGGCCACATCCGCGCGCCGGCAAGCGTCGGCCCACCCGCGGCAGAGGTTGATCATCACGCGGCCGAGGTCGAAGACGAGGAGTC
>JAPLMQ010000076.1 GCA_026386955.1 Planctomycetota bacterium | reverse complement strand
CCTCTTTCCCCTGCTCTACCTCATCCACTGATTCCATCCGGCGATTCATCCGCCCATTGAGGCCGTTTCCCGCCGCCCGCATTCCCCCGGACACCTTGCCATGGCCCACGCCCCCACGACCGACCACGCCGCCGCCCACGACGCCCATGGCGACCACGGCCACGGCGACCAGCCCCACGCCGTCCCCATGAGCGTGCTCTGCACCATCTTCGCGATCCTCATGGTGCTCACCTTCGCCACCGTCGCCGCCACCTGGGTTGACCTGGGCGCGATCAACATCTACATCGCCTTGGGCATCGCGCTGGTCAAGGCCATCCTGGTCTGCCTCTACTTCATGCACCTGCGCTACGACAGCCCGTTCAACTCCATCATCCTGGTGATCGCGCTGTTCATGGTCACGCTCTTCATCGCCTTCACGCTCATCGACAGCCTCAGCTACGCCCCCAACATCGGCTACTCCGACGCCGTCACCACCGCCGCCGCGCCGGCCGCCCCCGCCGCCCCGACCCCCGCCGCCCACTGAGTCCCCCTCGCGCCAAGCGAACAAGCGAACCGCCCTTGAGCCCCGCCGCCGCAGCACACGATCCCCACAAGCACAGCCCCGTGCCGCCCATCACCGGCACGCTGGGCTTGGCCCTTTTCCTCGCCTCGCTGACGATGCTCTTCCTCGCCGCGATCGGCGCCTACATCGTCATCCGCGTCACCGGCCAGCTCAGCCCCGCCCGCGGGACCATCCACCTCCCGAGCCTGCTCTGGGGCAGCACCGCCGTCGTCCTGCTCTCGAGCGTGACGATGCAGCACGCCCTCTCCAGCGTGCGCCAGGGCAAGCAGAAGGCCTTCCGCCGCTCGCTCACCGCGACGCTCGGATTGGCGGTCCTCTTCGTGGTGTTCCAGGTCCCCGCCCTCCACGGCCTGCTCACCCAGCACCAGAAGCTGGCCGACCAGCACGTCCACATCTACGGGCTGGTCTTCTGCCTCGTCCTGCTCCACGCCGCCCACGTGCTGGGCGGCCTGATCCCCATGGCCGTCGTCTGGGCCAAGGCCAACGCCGGCCACTACAGCGACGTCTACTTCCGCCCCATCCTCCACGTGGCGATGTACTGGCACTTCCTCGACGCCGTCTGGTTCGTCATGTTCAGCATCTTCGTGCTGATGGCGTGAGGGCGGCCTGGGTTGAATCGTGCGCGACGACGACAGCAGCGGGCGCGGTGTTGAAACGCCTTCTCTGATCAGAGCCGGCGAGGCTTTGTTGCGACGCTCCGTCACCGCGAGGATGTCGAGCGTCTTGCATTTTGCATTGAGCCCCGAAGGGGCGCAAGTTGATAGCCCGGGGCATCGCCCCGGGTTCGGTCGTGGAATGGATTTCAAGCCCTGTAAGGGCGCAACTTGGCCACGGGGAAACCCGGTTTCGCCCTTACAGGGCTCTGTGCTTCCGGACGCCGTTTTCCCGGGGCGTTGCCCCGGGCTATCACCTTGCGCCCCGTTGGGGCTGAAGACAACGCCAGCGAATCTTCCAGATTTGCCGAAGGATTTCAGCATCGCAACAGAGCCAGCCGGACACACAGCGTCCTTCTCCGATCAGGCGCAGCCTGATCGGAGAAGGGCAAGCCCAGCCATCCCCGCGCGGGAATCAACAGGAACCCGCCTCACCCCTTCGCCGCCGGTGCCACTGGCCTCTTGAACAGCGGCGCCGACAACTCCTCCCGGTACAGATCCACGCTCGCCCTGCCCTGCAAATTTTTGAAGACCTCCGGCCAGCGGGCCCGGTGGCTCTCGTGCGTCACCAGCGGCGCGAACCCAAGTCGCAGATAGATGAACACCGCCGGCAGGCGAAAGTCGTCGGTGTGCAGCACGGCCGAGGTGCGACCCTCCGCCTTGAGCTTGTGCAGCGCCGCCAGGCTCACCAGCGTCCCCATCCCCCGGTTCGTCTGCCCGGGCTGCACCGCGACGTAGTGCAGGTACCCGATCTCCGGCCCATACTCGCCCGGGCGATTCCACGCGGAGGCCGTCGCGAGCGCGACGCCGTTGTGCAGGCCGAAGAAGACGCGTTCGGGGAGGAAGGCCGGGTCGCTGCGCATCGTCGATTCGAACTTGCCCGCGCACTGTTCCCACCCGAAGGCCCCGCCCACGACGCGGTCCCACGCCGCCTCGTCGCCGGGCTGCAGCGACCGCACCGAGACGCCCTCGCCCATCGTCAGCGGCGGAAGCCCGTCGAGGGTTTTTCGCCGCATCATCAACTGCGGCGGCGGCCCGGGTGGGGGCGTCGGCGCGGGGGATTCCGAGTTCGCAGGCGTGGCGGGTTGGGCTTCGCTCATGCCTTCACGTTACCGTTGCTCGCGGGGTTGCTCAAACAATCGACGAAGGCTCGCATGGCGAGCCCGCATTGTTAGCCGGAAGCGCAAGCGACGGGACGGGGGTGCTCCAATTTACGGCCCGGATGAACATCACGGCCCGCGCTCAATCCCACATCGTCTCGCATTCACCGTCATTTGGCCGGCATTCGCGAACTCCGGCTTGGCTGTACATTGATCGACCCCCGTCCCGTCGCTTGCGCTTCCGGCTAACAATACCGGCCATGCCGCGGATCTCGCGCCTTCCGCAACCCCGCCCCACTTTGCTACCATCCGCGCTCCGCGGTTTTCCCAACGCCCCCTTGCCCGAGACCCCCATGAGCCAGAACTGGTCGCAGGAGAAGTCAGCCGCCGTCGCCGCCGTGCGCGAGGCCGCGAAGGTCTGCCGGCGGGTGCAGCAGCAGCTCGTCAGCGAGCAGACGCTGGTCAAGAAGGACAAGAGCCCGGTGACCGTGGCCGACTTCGCCTCGCAGGCGGTGGTCTGCGACCGCCTCGCCCGCGCCTTCCCCAAGGACGCGGTCGTCGGAGAGGAGGGCACGGGCGACCTGCGCGAGCCGGGGCAGGCCGCCCTCCTCAAGGCCGTGGTCGAGAACGCCGGCGTCGGCTGGGGCCGGGCCGTGAATGCCGACGAGGTGCTGGCCGCGATCGACCGCGGCGGGGCCGGCACCGGCAAGGAGGAGCGCTACTGGACCCTCGACCCGATCGACGGGACCAAGGGCTTCCTGCGGAAGGAGCAATACGCCGTGGCCCTCGCCCTCATCGAGCGCGGGCAGGTCGTGCTGGGCGTGCTCGGCTGCCCCAACCTCAACCCCGACGGAGGCCCCGACGGCTACGCCGGCGGCGGCCTGCTGGTCGTCGCCGTGCGCGGGCAGGGCGCACAGGTCCTCTCGCTCGAGGGCGACGCACTGGTGGGCAAGCCGGCCCACGTCGACGCCATCGCCGACCCGCGCGGGGCCCGCTTCTGCGAGTCGGTCGAGTCGGGCCATTCCGACCAGGACCTCTCGGCGAAGATCGTCGCGGCCTTGGGCGCGCGGGCCGAGCCGATCCGCATGGACAGCCAGGCGAAGTACGCCGTGGTCGGGCAGGGACAGGCGTCGATCTACCTCCGCCTGCCCACGCGGGCGGATTATCGCGAGTGCATCTGGGACCACGCCGCGGGAATGATCGTGGTCGAGGAGGCGGGCGGGCGCGTGACCGACGTCGACGGCAAGCCGCTGGCGTATGCGCACGGGCGCAAGCTCGACGGCAACCGCGGGATCATCGCGACGAGCGGGCTCATCCACGACGCGGTGGTGAAGGCGGTCGGCGCGGCGCTGGGGTGAGGCAAGCGGCGCCGACACGCTCTTTCTGATCAGAGACGGACACTGTGTGTCCGAAGACCGGGCGCAGGCGGTACTCCGCCCGCGCGAATCCTTTTCTTGTAGGGTGGGTTGAGCCACCACTACTGTCCGGTATTCCTTGCACAGCCGCGTCCAGCCCGTTGTGGCCGGCGACGCGGGGCGTGCGGCGGGCTTGTCGACGCCGGCCCGGGCGGCCCCTTGCGCGCAGCGTCAACC
>JAPLMQ010000061.1 GCA_026386955.1 Planctomycetota bacterium | reverse complement strand
CGGGCGGCGAGAACGAAGTGTGGTTGCTCACCCACCTGAAGAGCCACCCCAAGCAGGGTCGAGGCGAGATCCTCAAGGCGGCTGAGGCGGCGGGCAAGAATCAGGGCAGCATCGGGCTGCTGTTGGTCAAGCTGGCGAAGGACGGCAAGATCGCTGGCGTGCTGCCTGCAGGTGCGTCTCGTGGCCTGCTCTATTCGCTGGCCTGATCCGAGTTGAAGAATGAAAGCGGGGGACCAACCGCTGGGCGCTTGCTCGGCGGTTTTCGTTTGGGGCTCAAGGCCCGCTGCCAAAGTCATTGGCGGCGACGTTAACACAGGTCCGAGTCTCTGTCCGTTCGTCGCGAGTCCACATGCTCAGTCAGGAC
Source organism: Planctomycetota bacterium (assembly GCA_026386955.1). GTDB lineage: Bacteria > Planctomycetota > Phycisphaerae > Phycisphaerales > Phycisphaeraceae > JAPLMQ01. The sequence goes on along the minus strand of JAPLMQ010000061.1, from coordinate 7,630 downwards.
TGCTGCGAATTCGGTGCTCGCAAATCGAAATGGTAGTGAAGTGGGATGGAACTCTCATTTCAAGAACTGCGAATCGAGGGACGTTGCCTTACAGATTTGTGTCCAGAATTTGTGTCCAGATAATTGATCACATTTGTGTCCAAACTGATATGTCATAACTCCAGTAAATTGAAAGTTTTATGGAGTATTTATTTTATAAAAAGATGTTGCCATAGTCGTTGTTGACGATGATGCGGCGCTTCTTCATGGCGGGCCCCGTTTGGTGTTCGCGAGAGGAGGGATTTCGCGGGCACCAGTCTACTCGGCCCAACCCCCGCGGCGATATCATCACGTGGCCCCGACCCACGCCGCCGGCCCGCCACGGAGACCCCCGATGTCCCTCACCGAAGACCAGATCCAGCACTTCTACCGCGAAGGCTATGTCGTCGCCCCCAAGGCCGTCCGCGCCCGCATCGTGCGCGAGGTGATGACCCACGCCCCCGCCAAGGCCCGCCCGGGCGACTTCTGGCAGCCCACCATCTTCCGCCACGACGCGCCTGAGATCGACGCGCCGATCCACCGCCTGCTCGTCGAGCCCGGCGTCGTCCAGGCGGCCACGCAACTGCTCAACTCCCCCGCCCGCGTCTACTACGGCATGCTCGCCGTCGTCCCCGCGGGCGGCCGCGGCCTCCCCTGGCACCAGGACAACCAATACTCCACGATCCTCGGCGGGGCCCTCAACATCTTCATCGCGCTCAGCCGGATCACGCCCACCATGGCGATGCTCTGGGTCGCCCCCAAGTCGCACCTCACGGGCACGCAGCCCTCGCGCACCTCCGCGGAGCACGAGGGGCACCGCACGGGCGTGGTCGAGCCGGAGAACGGGATCTGCCTCCCGACGCTCGAGCCGGGCGACGCCTGCATCTTCGACCGCAACACGTATCACCGCTCGGTGAAGAACGAGACCGACCAGCCGCGCTTCGCGTATGCCGCCCAGTATCAGGCCGACGGGGCCCGCATGGCCACCGACGGGAAGAAGGACCCCTCTCGGATGCGGGCGATCGACCTGCGCAAGCAGATGGACAAGTTCCTCATCGGCACGGAATCGGCCTCGGCGACGCTGCGCTGAGCGCGTGATGTTCCCCCTCGCACACACCCGCCTGTTCCCGTGGCTGGTCGTCGCGGCGTTCGCCGTCGCGGTGATCGTCCCGCCACGCCTCGCCGCCGGCGACGAACCCATGAAGTCCAGCACCACGCAGCCGTCGACCCAACCCATCTCGCGCCCCCTCGTCGGCATCAGCTACTTCCCCGGCTGGTGGGTCGAAAAACCCAACAAGTGGACGACGCCCCGCACCAACATCGACTGGCGCGAGCAGTTCCCCGAGCGCCGCCCGACCTTGGGCGAATACAACACGCAGGAGACGACCAACGCCGAGATCGCACTCGCCGCCGAGCACGGCGTCGACTTCTTCGCCATCCTCTGGTACCCGCCCTCGACCGTCAGCAAGGAGAGCCCGATGCTCGCCCGCGGGCTCGAGCAGTTCATCCACTCGCCCAATGCGAAACGGATGAAGTTCATCATCGAGTTCTGCAACCACCCGCCCTTCGCGACGCCGACGGAGAAGGAGTGGGAGGCCTGCATCGCCGCGTGGATGCCGGCCTTCAAGCATCCGTCGCATCTCCGCGTGGGCGGGAGGCTGGTCTTCAAGGTCCACGCCGCGGGGCAGTTCTGGGCCGACGCGGGCGAGAAGCTCGACGTCGCCAAGGCCCGGCTCGACAAACTGCGGGCCGCCGTAAGGGCCGAGGGGTTGGGCGAGATGGTCATCGGCGCCGGCGGCCTCGGGCCGATCTCGCCCGACCTTTGGCCGGTGAAGCTCTTCGACTTCACGGGCGACTACATGATGGTCCCCCCGCTCGCCGCCGCGGAGAAGGACTACCCATTCGAGCCGCTCGCCGAGTTCCTGCGCGACCTCCGGCTGGAGCGTCGCAAGAACGCGCTGCCCTACATGCCCGTGGTCGCCGCGGGCTGGAACCCACGCCCGTGGAAGGACCCGCGCCCGACCTTCGCCTTCCCGACGCGAGAGCAATGGGTCGCGGAGTTGCGCAGGCTGGCGGAGGACTTCCGCGAAGATTTCGGCGACGAAGCGCAGGCGAAGACCCAGCCCAGCGGCCGCTGGGGCATTCCCCGCCCCGACGGCACGATCGAGCAGGCCTTCACGATCTACGCATGGAACGAGTTCGGCGAGGGCGGCATCGTCGCCCCGACCCGCGGCGAGGGCGCGATGAAGCTCGAAGGCATCCGCGAGGTGTTTGGCGTGAGGTGAGGGGTTGGGGCGGGTTCAGGGTGCCCTGCTGAAACGCCTTTTCTGATCAGAGACGGACACTGTGTGTCCGAAGATCGGGCGAGGCGGTACCCCGCCCGCGCGACGTGCGGGCGTCGATGACGTCGTCGATTGCGGATGTGACGTTCGGAAACAAGCTTTTTGCCGCAGGCCTCGCGTGAACCCAGGGGGTTCATGGCGGCCGGGGATTCGCGCGGGCGGAGTACCGCCTCGCCCGGCATTCGGACACACAGTGTCCGTCTCGGATCAGGCTGCGCCTGATGGGGAAAGGCGCAGAGCCCCCGCTCACCACTCCGGCCGGTTCGGCCTCGTGATCAGCTCGTCAAACCGGTCTTGGATCAACTGGTCCTGCGAGGTCTTCCGCGCGGCGATCAGCTCGCGGAGCTCCGCGATGCGCTTCTCCAGCGCCGCGAGTTCCGCCTCCTGGATCTTCTGCCTCAGCGTGAAATGCTCCACCAGCTTGGCCCGCATCTGCGTCTGCAGCCCCGCGGCCTTGGGGTCCTTGGCCTCGCTCGCCTGCTTGTACTGCTTGGCGAGCTCCTCCGTGTCGCTGGTGAGCTTCATGTCGGCCAGGCGGAGCTGGTACATCTCGGGGTTGTGCCGCTTGAGGAAGCCCAACTGCATGAGTTTGGGCATCGCGGGCATGACCACGCCCTTGGCGGCGTCGGGGTTCGTCTTGAGCCAGGCCTCGAGGCGCTGGGCCTTCGCGGGATCGATCTCGTGGAGGATCGCGATGGCCTCCTTCATCTGTTCGGGCGAGAGGGCCGGGCCGTCGCGGAGGTTCCCGTCGGAGTCGAATGTGGCGTCGTGGCGGACGGAGTCGTTCGACTTGGGCGGGCGGGCCTTGTCGTCGCGCGGGCCGCGGGGACCGCCGGGGCCCCCGGGGCCACCCGGCTCAGCGAGCGGGCGGGTCTTGGCGGGGGTGGGCGTGAGGCCGGAGCCGGAGTTCGCGGGCTCGTCGGACCATGCGGGGCCGACCGCGCCGGGGACGAACCCCAGGCAGACGGCCAAGCCGAGCAGGATGGGAAGTCGGGTTTTCATGGCTGGCATTCCTTGTCGCCGCAGACGGTCGCAGCAAACGGTCGTCGCAGTCGGCCGCAGTTTGTCGGCCACACCGGAGGCCATGGCCTAGGCCGGCTCCGGATCGGGGCCGGGTGACACCGGGGGCGCCATGGGCGAATCGCACGAGAGTCTACCGCACGGCCGGGGACGAGATGAAACGCTCACGCGCGGCGGCCACCGCCGGGTCGGCATCCTCAGAGCAACCGCCTCAGAAAATCTGCGCCTCGTCCGCGTCGCCGATCGCGCCGACGTCGACGGCGATCAAGTCCGCAGTCTGCGCGCCTGCGTCCCATGACGCCGGGCGGACCGCTTGGTCGACCCGGGCCGAGAGCATCGCGATTTCGTAGTCCACGTCCGTCGAGCGCGGGCGGGCGATCGGCTCGAGGTCTCGCGTGATCGAGGCGGCGGTCGGCGCCGCGGCGGCGCCGTTGCCCACTCCGGTCCCGGAGGAGGCCGGCGAAACGACCTCGTTCCCGCCCTGCTGAAGCCAGAGGCCCGCGCTGACCGCGACCACCACGCAGGCCGCCAGCGCCAGCACGCGCAGCTGCGAATGGAACGTCGGCCCGATGCGGGCCAGCACGCCTTCGCGCTTGCCCAGTTGCGGGAGCGTCGCCGCGACGATCCTGTCGGCGAGGCCGGCGGGGATCCCGCCGGGGACTTGCCGCGGCGAAAGCGCTTCGTTGAGCAGCGCCTCGAGACGAGGGTCAAGCGCGACGTCGAGATTGCCGTCGAGGCGAGGATTGTCGTCCGCGTCGTCGAGGTTGCCCGGGTTGTTGGTTGTGCGGTTCATGGTTCGCTCTCAATTCAGTCGGCCAGCATTCATCAGGCCGGGTCGGGGGACGCGGTTTCGTCGTCGTCCTCCATCAGTTTCTTCAGCTTCGCCAAGGCCCGGTGGCCTCGCGCCAGCACGGTCCCCAAAGGTTGCTCGAGGGTCTGGGCGATCTCGTTGAAGCTCAGGCCCGCGGTGTGTCGCAATCGCAGAATCTCCTGGTCGGCCGGGTTCAACTGGCTGATCGCCAGCTTCAGCCGTTCGACCTGCTCGGCGGTCGAGGCGATCTGGGCGGGATCGGTTGAATCGGTCCCGATCCGCGCGACCACCTGGTCCTGGGCCGCGCCCCATCCGCCGTCATGCTCGCCGTCGCCGGGCCTGCCCCCGCTCATGTCCATCGGGCGGGCCTGGCGCTTCCTCCGCCGCATCTCGTCCCGCAGGCGGTTCATCGCGATGCGGAACAGCCAGGGCTCGAACTTGCCCTGCTCGCGGTAGCGGTCGATCTGCGTGACGACCTTCACGAAAGTCGCCTGCGTGATCTCCTCCGCCAACTCCCGGTCGCCGCATTGATGGACAAGCAAGGCGTACAGACGGCCGGAGTACAACTCGACGATCCTGCGCCATGCCTTGGCATCGCCTTGGCTGGCGAGGATCAGCGTCTGGTCGAGAGGCTGTAGGTCGGCCTTTTCGTCCATCAACGCTTCACCGGGAAGAACGCCTTGGGGGCGGGAATATTGCGTCCGCGAGCCGTGCCATGCCCCATTTTCTCAATTCCGGGGGCGATTTCGCGGGCGACGCGGATGGGGGAGCACGAAAGACCGGTTCGACGATCAAAATACAGCCCAAATCGCCGCTTTATCGGGCTGCTTCGGCCTGTTTCGGCCTGCAATCGGCCTGTATCCGCTCGGCAATGCCCGTAAATCGCGCATCATAAATGAGATGCCCACCCACCGCCATGACCGGCCCTCCGCGTCGTCATTCCATGCAATCCACACCGCCATCAGCCTGCAATAGACCTCAATCGGGCCTCGCTATACTTCACGCATCCACGTTGCCTCGTTGTTCCCCACGTCCCCCACCCCACGCCCGCCCGTCGCAACTCACCCGACACCCTGCCCCGGCCGATCCACATCAGCAGGCACGGGGCCCCACCCAAAGGAATCCCGCATGAAAACCGCCGCGACCCCGATCCGTTCCGGCCGCATGATCTGCACCCTCGGCGCCGCGCTGGCGCTCGCCCTCGCCACCGGCTGCGCCAGCCAGCACGGCGGGCACGGCAGCCACGGCGACATGACTTGCGGCGACGACTGCCCCGAGATGAAGGCGATGATGAAGCTCACCGACGCCGTCGCCGTCGTCCGCCCCACCGCCGGCAACACGCTCAGCGGCACCGTCCGCTTCACCGCCGCGGGCCACGGCCAAGTCAAGGTCGTCGCCCACGTCGAGGGCCTCGCGCCGTCGAGCGTCCACGGCTTCCACATCCACGAGCTCGGCGACGTCACCGGGGCCGACGGCATGACCACCGGCGGCCACTTCGACCCCGCCGGCACCGGTCACCACGGCATGCCCGCCGACGCCGTCCGCCACGGCGGCGACATGGGCAACCTCACCGCCAATGCCCAGGGCGTGGCCGACCTCGAGGTCACCATCTCCGGCGTGAGCATCGGCATGGCCAGCAACGGGATCCTCGGCCGGGCGGTGATCGTCCACGCCAAGGCCGACGACGCCGGCCAACCCACCGGCAACGCCGGCGGCCGCATCGGCACGGGCGTGATCGGCCTCGCGAAGGCGCCGGCTCCCGCGGCGAAGTGATCCCTCGCGTCGATGCGATTGCGAAAGCCCGAAATCCCCAAAGCCCAGGCACCGCCATGCCTGGGTTTTTTGTTTTCCATTGCGCGCCTACGATGCCCTCATGGATCTACAACTCCAAGGCAAACGGGCCATCGTCACGGGATCGACCGCGGGCATCGGGTTCGCCGCGGCCGGGGCCTTGCTCCGCGAGGGGGCTAGCGTCGTCATCAACGGCCGCACGCAGCAGCGCGTCGACGCCGCCGTCTCGCGGCTGCACCAGGACGCGCCCAAGGGCTCGGTGGTCACCGGCGTCGCGGCCGACCTCGCGACCGCGGCCGGCTGCGAACTGCTCGCGCACCGCGTCCACCAGGCCGACATCCTCGTGAACAACATGGGCATCTTCGAGCCCAAGCCCTTCGCCGAGATCCCCGACGCCGACTGGCTCCGCCTCTTCGAGGCCAACGTCATGAGCGGCGTGCGCCTCTCGCGGGCCTACCTCCCGGGCATGCTCAAGCACAATTGGGGACGCATCGTCTTCGTCTCCAGCGAGTCGGCCGTGCAGATCCCCGCGGAGATGATCCACTACGGCATGACCAAGACCGCCCAGCTCGCCATCGCCCGCGGACTCGCCGAGACGACCTCGGGCACGGGCGTGACGGTCAACTCCGTGCTGCCCGGGCCGACGAAGTCGGAGGGCGTCGCGACCTTCGTCGAGCGCCTCGCCAAGCAGCGCGGCGTGAGCTTCGAGGAGATGGAGCGCGAGTTCTTCCGCAGCGCCCGCCCCTCGTCGCTGCTGCAGCGATTCATCACGCCCGAGGAGGTGGCGAGCATCATCGCCTACGTCTCCAGCCCGCTCGCGGCGGCGACGAACGGCGCGGCCCTGCGCGTCGACGGCGGCGTGGTCCGCGCGGCGGTGTGAGGGAAAATGCGTAGGGCGGGTAGAGCGGCACTCCGCGAAACCCGCCACGGGCGCGCGACGAAGCAACACGATTGCGCAATGCCGCCTGACCAGAGACGGACACTGTGTGTCCGAAGATCGGGCGAAAGCGGCACTCCGCTCGCACGACGTGCCAGCGTCCTTGCGCGCGCGAGAAACCGGCCACGCCTTTTGGGGATCGTCGTCGTGGCGGGTTTGATCGAGGCGCGAAGGTTGATGGAGGCCCGCGATTCGCGCGCGGCGGAGTACCGCCTTGCGCCTGAAAAACGGACACACAGTGTCCGGCTCTGATCAGAAATCCTCAATGCCCCTCGCGGTCGCGCCGGACCGAAACCCGCTTCCCGCGGATCGTCGTCGCCCGCAGCGCGGCGATGATCTGCTCCGCCGCGGCATCAGGCACCTCGATCAACGAGAACCGGTCGGCGATCTCGATCGCGCCCAAGTCGCGCGACTCCATGTTCGCCTCGTTGGTGATCGCGCCCACCAAGTCGCCCGGGCGGATGCCCGCCAAGCGCCCCGCGCCGATGTAGAGCCTGGTCGTCGGCCCCTGAGGCCCGCGCTTGGGACGCTCGCCGCGGTCGTTCCCGCGCTCGCCTCCGCGCTGCCCCCGGTCGGGCCCACGATCAAACCCGCCCTTGCCGAACGCGGGCGGCTGGCCCGCGGGGCCCGCGGGGATCTCGGAATCCTCCCCCTCGCTCACCGTGCTCTCGTGCGCCAGCTTCACCGCGGCCGCGGCGATCTCGAAGACGT
>JAPLMQ010000015.1 GCA_026386955.1 Planctomycetota bacterium | reverse complement strand
AGGAGCCTCGCGGCGACTTTTCTGTTTCAAGAGCGGGCGGCGGGATTCGAACCCGCGACGTCCAGCTTGGGAAGCTGGCATTCTACCGCTGAATTACGCCCGCCTTGCTGCTCCTCGACGCATGCGTCGGGCCGCTGCGGGGCTCTCGGCCTTTCGCAGCCGAGGCGGCGAAAGCGGGTGCATTGTCCATGCACGCGCCCGGGAGTCAAGCGGCCCCCGAAAAGCGGTCCGCCAAAAAAAGTGCCCCGGCGTGAACCGGGGCAGGTGAGGTGAAGATTTCTGCCGCACCGCGGCAAGGCCCAGATGTTCCCGCGTGGGTTGCCTGATCCGCGACCGTGTTTTAGGCGGCTATGCCGCACGGCCCGGTGAGGGCCAGTTTTGGTCGGGAGGCGAACTTGGGAACTGGTCTGGGTCGACCGATCAGCGGTGCGACGCCACGAAACCCGGTGGACCATCGGCCATAGGCGATCCTCCGAATGGGCTTACTTTCAATCTATCGTCGAACCGCGCGAAAGCAATCAAAATCCAAAATGATTCGCGCGCGAATCAGGCCGTTGGTGACGGGCGGGCAAGAGGGACCGGCGCAGTGGACTCCGCGCCGCATGCGCGAAAGACAATCACGGCGAGCGTGAAGCGAGTTGACTTCGAACAAAACGAAATCAGCCTTCGACCACGAACGTCGACGCCCGCGCCCGCGACTCGCGCGTGTACGGCAGCAAATACGTTCCGTCGACCACAAGCGCGCGGCGGAGCTTGCCCGAGGCATCCTTGTGGAGGTGGACGAGCCCCGCGTCGGTCTCGAAGCCGGGGCGCTGGTCGAGCGCGACCTCTTGCCGGCCGGTGAACCAGAACTCATCGGTGTCGCCGTTTTCCCAGCGGAAAACCATGCGGCCGCAGCCGTCCACCTCCGGGGCCACCGCATCGCCGACGACCTCGACGCGCGGCGGCTGCTTGCCCTTGAACGGGACCAGCAGCGTCGCGAGATGCGTGTCGTACGGATCGCGCTTGGGCGTGGTCATGCGGATCAGCGGCGCTGCGGCGTAGGCGTTGTCGCCCGGGACCCAGCCGCACTCGGGGTTGGTCTCGCCTTCGTGCACGCGCAGCGTCGTGCCCGCGGGGCGGAGCGCGAAGAGCATCAAGAGATTGGCGTCGTCGTGGCCGGTGACGGCCGACCCGCTCGCGGCGTCGAGCGACACCGGCCCGGGGCTCAGCGGCCAGTTGCATTGGATATCGGGCTTGGAGTCGGCTTGGCGGTCGTGGAACAGATGGTCGATCACGAGGATGAACCGCCCGCGGACCCAGATGAGCGTGCGGTGGTGCTCGCCGTAGAGGCCGTCGCCGTGGCCGTTGAGGAAGATCCAGTTCATCTCGTTGGGCCAGTAGCCGCCCTTGTACCAGGAGCGGACGACGTCGTAGCCCGGCGCGGTGTCGAAGCGAGAGACAGGATCGGCGGTGCTCTGATTGAAGCCGTTGAAGTTACACGTGGCATGCGCCCGAGTGGACCGGCCGTAGGAGGCCTTGGGGTCGGACGCCTCGTAGGTGAGCGTGCCGGGGTCGATCAAAAGCGATCGGCCAAAGGCGTGGACCTGCACCGCGTTGCGGCTCAAGTGGCAGTGCGAGCCGCCCCACGTCGTCGCGTCAAAGGTGACGCAGGTGGCGTCGGGGCTCCAAGCGTCGCGGAGGAAAGCCTGGCCCGCGAGGGGGAACCACTGCGAGAGCGGCGCCGCCACGGCCTCGAGCCCGGCCTCGGCGCGGAAGCGGGCGCGGGCGACGAGCCATGTGTCGCTCGCCGGGCCGGTCATCCGGCCGGTGCAGTCGTGCATGGCGTTGAAGCTGCCATTGGGGCGGGTGACGCCGACGACGTAGTCGAACATCCTCGCGAGCTTGGCCGTCTCGATGCGCAGGCCCAGTTCGGGCAGTTGGCGCGACAGCCGCCAGTAGCGCTCGTAGACGGTGGTCATCCAACTGTGGTAGCCCGGGTTCCGCTCGGCGTGGGCCCCGTCGTCGAGGACCTGCCGCTGGAAGGCCTCGTTGAGGATGCGCACGCCGCGGCCGCGCCAGCCCTCGGCCGCGGGGTGGAAGTCGAGCCGGATGCCGGTGGCGAGCAAGGCGTCGGCCTGGGCGATGCGCCAGTTCATGTGCGTGGCGATGCGCGGGACGAGGTACTCGATCTGCGCGGCGGCGGAGTCGACCGCCGCCTGGGCCAAAGCGTCCTCGAAGGCTGGGCTGGCGAGGAGGGCCGGAAGGGTCGAGAACCACATGCCCAGACGGATCGCGAGATTGAGCGTGTTGTCGTAGGGCTGGCAGCGCCATTGCAACGCGCTGGCCGGCCCGGGCGGAATGGGGTGGGCGGCGATCCAGTCCTGCAGCAAATCTCGCGCGGTCTCGGCATATTTCTCGTCGCGCGTCTCGCGGTAGGCCGTCACGAGCGAGGGGAGGATGAAGAACCGGTTGATCTGGCAGCGCCATTCCTGGTGGTTGTGGTGCTTGCCCGACCAGTCGACGTTCCGTCGGCCGATCTTGATGGGCTTGAGGCCGAGGTGGTGGAATCGCAGCACGCCGTCGACCATCAGGTCGGCGGCGACGCGGGCGTCGCGGGAGACGGCGTCGAACTCATTGGCGCGGGTGAAGCGGGCGAGGCGGTCCTGGTTCTCGACGAGGCGTTGGCGCGGGAAAGGCATAGGAGGCTCCGGTGTGGCGTGCGGAAGCGGCGGAGGATGCGATGGGTTCGCGTGGCGGAATGCCGCGATGAATCAGGGCTTGACCCAGGGTTCGATTTCGTATTTCAGCGTGGTGTCGCCCGTCTCAAGCTTGTCGCAGAGCTTGATCTGCACGGCCCGGGCGGAGTTGTCGAGGCCGTGGCCGAAGGCCCGCGCGGGCGCAGGGACCGACGACAGCCGCACGGTGCGCGGGTGGTCGAATTTCAGGCGGACGCCGCCCTTCCCGTTGGTCATCTCGACGCCGGCGACATTGTCGACCGCCTGCTCCGCCAAGTCGCCGATCGGCGCACCGGCGGCGTTGAGGGCGACGACCTTCGCTTCCTTGCTCAGCATCGCCAGCGGCACGAGCTCCCACGCCTCCTTGATGAAGAGGTAGGTCTCCTTGCGGAAATGCTCGCGGTACTGGAAGACGTCATTGTTCATGTCGGCGTTGCGGAGCGTGATCGTCGCGGCGATCGCGTTCTCGTTGAACTGGTAGGAGCGCTCGAAGTTGACGGGCGCGTCGACGGCCTCGCCGGCGGTGGCGAGGGTCCAGGCGTTCTTGTCGGCGACGGGCGTGCAGCGGCTGACGCCGGTGTTGAACACGCGGCCGTTGGAGCACTCGCCCACGGCGACGGGCAGGGCGAACTCGTTCCACGCCTCAGGCGGCCAGCCGTATTCGCGGTTGACGCGCCCGAGGATCGTCGCGCCCACGCCCTGCACGTAGAGCCCCGCGATGCCGCCGCCAGTGAAGGAATTCGGCCCGCCGAAGGTGGCGTCCATCCAGAACGGCGTGCGCCGCCCGGCGTAGGCGATGGCGTAATACTTCCCGCGGCGGACGCAGAAGAACTCGTTCGCGTCGCCGAGGTTCTCGAAGAACGGCTCGGGCGAGTCGGCGGGCAGCGGCTTGAAGGGCAGCACGCCGCGGGTCAGCTCCGAGAGGACCAGCGTGTTGTGGGGCGGGAGCGGCTTGCCCGCCTCGTACTCCGGGTCGGCGACGTTGTAGTTCGCCGGCGCCTTCTCGGGCGTGCCGTAGAAGACGCGATAGAGCCGGGCAGCCCACTCGCTCTTGGCCGCGGCGTACTTGAAGCCGTGTCCCCACATGTGCTCGGCGGAGGAGGCGGAGATGCGGGCGTTCCAGCTCGTGGGACCGATGAAGCGGTCGCCGTCGGGGATGGTCATGTAGCAGACCCACTTGCTCAGGCGGTCGACCGCCGCGAGGGCCTCGGGCTCGTGCGAGACGTGGTACATCCGCCCGAGCTGGTAGAGCGGGTAGGTGCAGTAGCCCCCGTCGGCGGCGAAGTGCTCCTTGAAGAAGCCGGCCTTCGAGCCCGCGCTCTGCCAGCCGTCGGTCGCGTTGACCATGCGCGAGAGGTGCGACATCGCCAGGGCCTTGAGCCGCTCGTCGCCGGTGATGAGGTGGGCGTGGTAGATGTTCTGCGGGACGGTCGTGCGCCCGTTGCTGATGACCAGTTCCAGCGCGTTGGCGCACGAGAGCCGCTGGGCCATGTTCGCCACGCCCTGCTGCAGGGGCTTCAGGAACGCGGGGTCGAGCTGCTCCTTCATGTCGAGGATCGACTCCCAGTTGTCCCAGTGGAAGCCCTCGGCATAGGCCACGTTGAGCTCGTGCGGCTCCCAGATCACCTCGCCCGCGCGGAACTTGAGCCACTCGCGCGCGATCATGAACGAGAGGACGTTCCTCATCGCCGGGTTGTGGTAGAGCGCGTTGCCCTTGAACGGGTAGAGGTAGAAGGCCAGCAGCTCGTAGATGTTGAACCCGCTGAACCCCGGCGACGCGAGCAACGCCGACGCGGAGAACGGCTGGGTCCCGCGGACGATCTTCGCGACCTCGTCGAGGATGCGCGTCGTCTCCGCGGGGTTGTTGCTCACGCGCCAAACGCCCCACTGCATCCGCGCCACGTCGGCGGGGGCCATCTGGTTCCACTTCCCGCCCTGCGTGTCGACGATGAAGTCCTCGGCCTTGAGCTTCAGCAGCGACTCCCACATCGCCTTCTGCCAGGGGAACGAGACCATCGTCCCGTCGGAGCAGGCGATGAGCCCGCCGGCGATGTACTTGGCCGTCTCGGGGTCGTTGCAGAAGATCGCGGGGATGTCGTGGACGCGGAGCATGAAGTCGCCCGCGCCCTGGCTGGTCATCTGGATCACCGAGCCGGGCTTGATGCCCTCGAACGGGATCTGGTAGCGCCCGAGGCCTTGGTGGGCCGTGGCCTCGTTGACCTGCGTCTTGAAGGTCGTGTCGGTGAGCGCGAGCGGCTTGCCGTCGAGCGAGAAGCTCACGCGGCGCGTGCGCGGGTAGCCGTGCTCGATGACCCAGAATTCGATCGCCTTCTGGCTCGTGGCGTAGTACGGCGCGGGCGGGACGAAGAGGTAGGCGGTGCGGAGCTGGTCGCGCGAGCCGGCGAAGAAGTCGGGGTGGCCGACGACGCCGTATTTCAAGCCCGGCGAGAGCGTGAGATGGACGAAGTGGTCGTCGCAGCCGGCGAGCATGATCTGGTAGACGCCCTTCATTCCGTGCTTGACGTTGACCGTCCGCTGCGTGCCCTTGATGGCGTCGATCTTCCGCGGATCGCTGAAGGCCTCCCAGCGGAAGAACGGCTCGGCGCCGAGCTGGCGCGTCGCGCCCAGGGCCCACATCTCATGGTCCCAGCCGGCCCAGGCCTGATCGTATCCGCCGGTCTCCACGCCATCGTCGGGGATGAACTCGTCGTGGAGGATCTTGCCCTCGGGGTCGTAGACCTTGAAGAGCGTGGTCTGCGGGCCGCGGCAGAAGGTGTTGATGTCCTTGAGGTCGATGTCGACGTCGAAGGACTTGCCCTCGGGGTTGGCGACGTAGAAGGTCACGCCCTGGCGGAGGTGGAAGTACTCCGGGGCCGCGGGGGCGGGCTTGGGCTGGGCGAGCGCGGGCGTGGCCACGGAGGCGACGAGCGCACAGCAGGCGGCGATGAGCCAAACGAGAGGTCGGCGACAAGGGTTGGTACCCATGGGTTCTCCTTGGTGGAATCGTGATGCAATTCAGGCGCGGCTCGCGCCCCCTGGACCGAGGTCGAGTCGGGTCAGCTTACGCTGCCCGGGCGGGATTGAAAAAAAGTCGCGCTCCCCTGTATACCCGCACAAGTGTCCGGCCAAATCCGGACAAGGTGAATTCGAATTCAGGACTTGCGACGCGCGCGGCGGCGGCTTGTCCGGAAATTCCCGGACGCTTGTGCCTACGTCTGCGGAGGAAAATCGGGGTCTGAAAACGCGCAAAAATGCGCCGCCGCGCCCTTCCTTCGGCCCCCCCTCTGCTTCGCCTCGGAACTGCCCGTGTGCTCCATGGAGCCTCCCTTGGGCCGCTATCCGACGCCTGCTCGGCACCGCCCCCGGAATTCACGCGCGGGCGGGTCGGTGTGCGCCAGTTTGCCTGATCATGAAATTGGGCCCAATGCCGTCGCGCGTGATTCCACCCATTGGCAGCGTGGGAGGAATTGGTTTTCGTGCGAACGCGGATCGCTCCACAGCGCGGCCGATGGTTGCGATGTGCCAGTCAACGAGTGACGCAACGCGGGCGAGCGATGAGGCGGAGCAATTTCAAGGTCGGAGGAACATGGCCGCTCTGCGGCATCTGCCCCTCTCCCTCCGGGAGAGGGTGGCCGGTACTCCGGCCGGGTGAGGGCGTGGACAACCGGAAGCTTCCGGCAAGCACAGCAGACGCAAGCGTTGAATTCAGCGCTGCCGTTGACTCACGCCCTCACCCGTCACGGATGAGTACATCCGCGCCACCCTCTCCCGGAGGGAGAGGGGAAGACGCCGCCGGCCCGCGACACGTCGCACGATTTCAACCGGCCGCGTACGAAACCGCCGGCCACGCACGCGGGCTTATCATAGAACAAGGTTTGGTTTGGTTTTCGGCCTGGCGGAGACGCCTTCCGGCCACCCCGCCACATGAATTCTAGGCATGATTTCCGGGTTTTTCCACGGTTTACCGCCCTGCCGAGGAAAAAGCCGCGAAGGGATTGACGGCCGACCCGAGACCGTGTTATAGAATAATTTTCCCGCATCATAGAACACGCCGCCCCCCGATCCCGACCCCCGCCCCGCCCGCCGCGAGCCCCCGGATCCCCCCCGCCAATGGCACACCCCTACCAGCTCGTCGCCGTCGACCTGCTCAAGCGCATCCGCGCCGGCGAGTTCCGCGAGGGCGAGCGGCTGCCGCCCCAGGACGCGCTGGGGCGGACCTACCCGCAGAGCCGGATGACGCTCTACAAGGCCGTGCGCCAGCTCGCCGA
>JAPLMQ010000247.1 GCA_026386955.1 Planctomycetota bacterium | reverse complement strand
CGTCAACGCAGGGGTTCGCTCCCGCCTCGCCCTCCCCGACGCCGACGATCACCACCGACGCCTTCGTCACCTATTTCCGCCGAATGGACCCGCGCGAGAAGGGCTTCGCCTACGAGCAGGTCCGGGCCGCTTTGGCGGATGATCCGCAGGCCGTGGCAGCCCCCGCGCCGACGACGGCCGCACCGGCCCCCGCCCCGACTGCGTCAACTTTCGGCAGTCCCGCCGTATCGACCGCCGCCGAGCCCGCGCTCGTCCACCCGATCCTCCAGGCCGCGGGCGTGCTGCAGATCCACAACAGCTACCTCGTCACCCAGGACGAACAGGGGCTGCTCATCGTCGACCAGCACGCCCTGCACGAGCGCGTCATGTTCGAGGAGCTTCGCCAGCGCCTCGTCGGCCCCGACAGCCGGCTGGAGAGCCAGCGGCTGCTCATGCCCGACGTCCTCCCCGCCTCCGCTCGCCGGCTGGCGCTGCTCGACGAGCTGGCCCCCCTGCTCGACCGCCTGGGCATCGAGGCCGCGCCCCTCGGCCCCTCCACGCTGGGCATCCAAGCCTTCCCCTCGCTGCTCTTCGACCGCGGGGTCGAGCCGGCCCCGTTCATGAACGAGTTGCTCGACCGGGCCGAGGAGGGCGAGATCGACGTCAAGAACCCCGGGGCCCGCGAGGCCGCGTTGCACGAAGTGCTCGACATGATGGCCTGCAAGGCCGCGGTGAAGGCCGGCGACCGCATGAAGCCCGAGGAACTCGCCAGCCTGCTCGCCCGCCGCGAGGAGATCGACCGCTCGAGCAATTGCCCGCATGGCCGGCCGACGACGATCCGCCTGACGCTGCGGGACCTTGAGAAGCATTTCAAGCGCGGGTGATGCGGCCGTGACGAAGGAACTCATCGCCCCTCTGGGATGCTCGAATCCAATTTGGTCCCGGAAGAGGAAGAGGGAGCCTTGGCCGGAGGGGGTGTCTTGGCCTCGGCGGCTTCCTTGTTGAGTTGGTTCATCCGCCAAGCGTCCTTGACTCCAACCACGGCGGAGTAATGGTTTTTTTCAAGCTGCGCAAAGGCGAGATTGACTCCCTTCGACTGAAGGAAGGCGATGTAGGCCCGCTCTTCTTTGCCGACTGGCCAACCGCGTGCGTCCGCGTCCTCATATTCCAACACATTCATAGCCATGGGCATCAACGCGTCGAGCGCGACCACGTGCTTGGGGTCGATCTGCGGCCCGCGGTCGCAACCACACATGCCCAGAAGTGCCCCACCCAAAGCCAGAATGATCCAAAACCGCACGGAAGACCTCCGGAAGAAGGCGTTGACGTGACAAGATGGCGACCCGGCCCCAAGTATAAGGGTCGCCGCGGCTCGCGAGTCATTTGATGCGCCCCGGATGCGTCGAGTCTGGCCCAGCCCCCCTCTCCCGACTTGATTTCCCCCCCGGAATCCCTATCCTTGATGGTCTTTCGCCACTAGGCCCGGCCATTCGTTTTGTGTTGCCCGCGCCGGCCTTGCGGCGAACTCTCAGCCCATTCGGCACGCCTCCGGTTGCAGCCGCTGGAAAGGCGTCAACAGATATCCCGCCCGACGCGGGTGAAACGGCTCGGCTCTCCCCTTACCGTCTGCCAGAGGACCAACGATGGCTCAGTTCGACCACACACGCAACTTCGGCATCTGCGCCCACATCGACGCCGGCAAGACCACCGTCTCCGAGCGCATCCTTTATTACACGGGCAAGACCTACAAGATCGGCGAGGTCCACACGGGCACCGCCACCATGGACTTCCTCCAGGACGAGCAGGAGCGCGGCATCACCATCCAGTCGGCCGCGACCACCTGCCCCTGGACCCACCAGGGCACGCTGTACACCCTCAACCTCATCGACACCCCCGGGCACGTCGACTTCACCATCGAGGTCGAGCGCTCCCTGCGCGTGCTCGACGGCGCGGTGGCGGTCTTCGACGGCAAGGAAGGCGTCGAGGCCCAGTCCGAAACCGTCTGGCGCCAGGCCGACCGCTACGAGGTCCCCCGCCTCTGCTTCATCAACAAGATGGACAAGCTCGGGGCCGACTTCAACTTCAGCTTCAACTCCATCCGCGAGCGCCTGGGCGCGAACGCGGTCGCGGTCCAGTTGCCCATCGGGCACGGCAACGACCTCAAGGGCATCATCGACCTGCTGACGCTCAAGGCCTATCACTTCGTGGCCGAGGAGCAGGGCGCCAAGGTCGTCGAGATCCCCATCCCCGACGACATCCGCGCCGAGGCCGAGGCGTGGCGCAAGACGCTCGTCGAGCGCGCCGCCGAGCTCGACGACGCGCTGACCGAGCGCTACCTGATGGAGGAGGAGATCTCCGCCGACGAGATCCGCGCCGCCCTGCGCAAGGGCACCATCGCCCGGAAGGTCTTCCCGGTCTTCTGCGGGGCCGCCCTCCGCAACGTCGGCGTGCAGTTGCTGATCGACGGCGTGATCGAGTACCTCCCCGCCCCCTACGAGGTCCCCGAGATCCAGGGCACCGAGGTCCGCGACAAGACCGTCAAGCTCACCCGCCCGCACGACCCCAAGGCCCCCTTCGCGGCCCTGGTCTTCAAGGTCGTCAGCGACCAGCACGGCGACCTGACCTACACCCGCGTCTACTCCGGCTCGCTCGAGAAGGGCATGCGCGTGATGAACCCGAACAACGGGAAGCGCGAGATCGTCAGCCGCATCTTCGAGATGCACGCCAACAACCGCATCCCGCGCGACCGCACCGAGGCGGGCGACATCGTCGCGCTCGTGGGGCTCAAGAACTCCATCACCGGCGACACGCTCTGCGACCCCGACAACCCGATCATCCTCGAGCGCATGGACTTCCCCGACCCGGTCATCAGCATGAGCATCGAGCCCGCCTCGCAGGAGGACAAGGAGAAGCTCGGCAACGCCCTCACGACGATCCGCCGCGAGGACCCCAGCTTCCGCAGCCACTACGACGAGGAGACGGGGCAGACCATCATCGCCGGCATGGGCGAGCTGCACCTGGACATCATCAAGACCAAGCTCGTCCGCGACATGAAGGTCAACGTGAACGTCGGCAAGCCGCGCGTCGCCTACAAGGAGGCGGTGATGACCAAGGCCGAGGGGCGCGGCATCCACAAGAAGCAGACCGGCGGCAAGGGCCAGTTCGGCGACTGCACGCTCGTCGTCGAGCCCTTCACCAAGGAGCAGGCCGAGGCCGAGGAGCTCGACTTCGAGGACCAGTTCTCGTTCGACAACAAGGTCGTCGGCGGCTCGATCCCCAAGGAGTTCATCCCCAGCATCGAGTACGGCGCGCGGCAGACCGCCAAGTCGGGCGTGCTCGCGGGCTATCCCCTGCTGGGCGTGAAGGTCACGCTCATCGACGGCAAGTACCACGACGTCGACTCCTCGCAGATCGCCTTCGAGCTCGCGGGCTCGTACGGCTTCAAGGAGGCCTGCCGCAACGCCGGCGTGCAGCTCCTCGAGCCGATCATGAAGGTCACCGTCACGACCCCCGAGGACTTCCTGGGCTCGGTCACGGGCGACCTGAATCGCCGCCGCGGGATCATCCTCAGCCAGGAGCAGCGCGGGAACACCCGCCTGCTGATCGCCGAGTGCCCGCTGTCGGAGATGTTCGGCTACTCGACGACGCTCCGCGGCATGAGCCAGGGCCGCGCCAGCTACTCGATGGAGCCGCTGTCGTACCGCCCGGTCCCGCCGAACATCGCCAAGACGATCCTCGAGCCGGCGAAGGGCTGAGCCTGCGTCTCGGTCGGTGAATTGAAGTGAAAACCACAGGCCCGCGGATGAACTCCGCGGGCCTGTTTGTTTTTGTGCATCGGATTGTGCTGATCAAACCCGTGTCACTTCGTCCGCGAACTCCAAATCACCGGCGTGATCGGCGAGTCCATCACTTCCCCGATCGCCGTATCCACGCACCACGCCTTGCGGTCGTTCTCCTGGGCGTTGTTCCGCGGCTTGGCCAGGCGCATGTCCTCGTCCATGTAGATGATCGTCATCACCTTCCGCGGCTGGTCGGTCGTGTTGTCCTGGGCCCGGTGGAACGTCCAGCCCATGTGGAAGCTGATCTCGCCCAGGTCGAACGGCTCATAGGTCACGTCGTACCCGCCGGCCGCGAGGGCCTTGGTCATCGCCTTCTCGCTCTCGTCGCTGATCGCCAGGTCGCGCCCGACGTCGTAGTGCTGGCTCCGCGCCGCGAAGGCGACCGGCCCCATCTCCAGCGGCGTCGCCTGCAGCGGGATCCAGGCGGTGCAGCTGTGCGGCGTCGCCATCGGCCAGTAGAACTGGTCGGCGTGCCAGGGCGTGAAACCGCCCCCCGCCTCCTTGTAGAGCGCCTGGTCGTGCCAGATCCGAACGCCCGTGGTGCCCATCAGCTCCGCGGCGATCCGCGCCAGCCGCTTGCCCATCACGAACTCTCGCACGCGGTGGCTGCGCAGCCAGAGGTTGCCCACTTGGATGAAGGCCTTGTCGTAGGTCGTCCGCCCCTCCATGGGCATGCCCTTGCGCGGGTTCAGGTCGAGCGTCAGCGCGGTGATCCTCTCGCCGTAGAAGGCCAATGCCTCGGGCGAGAGGACGTTCTTCAACTTGATGAAGCCCAGGTCGCGGTAGCGGGCGATCTGGTCGGCGGAGAGCGGGTAGTGGCTGTCGATGTCGTGGGCGGGCGAGGGCATGCGGGGCTCCGTGGCGATTCGGTTCGGTCGCGTCCGAGCGCGGAATTGTCGCAGCCCCGGGCGGTGAAGCAAGCGCGAGGGCGGGTCCGCACCCCGTCGACTCGCACCCGCCCCGAGCCTCGATACGATGAACCTCCACGCCGACGAAGGAGTTCCCATGCCCACGGGTTTGGTCTACAGCGACCGCTTCCTCGACCACGACACCGGCCCGGGCCACCCCGAGCGCCCCGCGCGACTCGGCGCGATCATGGACTCCCTCCGCACCCGCCACCTGCTCGAGCGAATGATGCCCATCCCCTTCGGCCCCGCCGACCTGAAGTGGATCCTCCGCCTGCACGACCGCGCCTATGTCGACCGACTCCAGGCCGCGTGCGCCTCGGGCGCCCGGATGATCGACACACCCGACTCGGCGATCTGCCCCGCGAGCTATGACGTCGCGCTTCTCGCCGCGGGAGGCGTGATTGCCGCCGCCGAGGCCGTCTTCGCGGGAACCGTGCGCAACGCCTTCTGCGTCGTCCGTCCCCCGGGGCACCACGCCGAGCGCGACCGCTCGATGGGCTTCTGCCTCTTCAACAACGTCGCGGTCGCCGCCGAGTATCTCATCGCCCACCACGGCCTCGAGCGCGTCGCCATCATCGATTTCGACGTCCACCACGGCAACGGCACGCAGCACCTCTTCGAGTCCCGCAAGGACGTCTTCTACATCAGCCTCCACGAACACCCCGACCACCAATACCCCGGCACGGGCTACGCCCACGAGACCGGCTCGGGCGAAGAGCATGGCGAAGGCGGCGGCGCGGGCTTCACCCTCAACCTTCCGGTCCTTCCCGGTCAGGGAGACGACGAGTACCGCCGGCTCTTCCACACGAAGGTCGTTCCCGCGCTCGACGCCTACCGGCCGCAGGCGGTGATCCTCAGCGCCGGGTTCGACGCCTGCCGCGGCGACCCGCTCGCCCGCATCGAGCTCACGCCCCAAGGCCTGCAATGGATGACCCGGCAGCTCAAGGGCGTGGCGGAGCGCTGGGGCCGGGGCCGGCTGGTCAGCGTGCTGGAGGGCGGCTACAGCCTGCGGAACCTCGCGGAGTGCGCCGCCCTGCACGTCGAGGCGCTGCTCGAACCGGAGGGGCATGACGGAATGATGGCGATGAAGGCGGGGTTCTAGGGGCGGCCGACGACTCCGGCGGGGCTCGAATTCCCATTGACACCATGCCCTGCGCCGATAGTCTGAAGGATGTTCCCATGTCGTTTTTGGGCCGAGAGAGAGATGCAGTGAGGGGGATTTCCGGAAGGCGGGGGCCGGGGTGCGGTTTTGTGTCCGGTCGGCGCAGTCAATCTCTTCTCTCTCGGGAGGCCCCCATGTCTTTTCGCGCCCCTGCCCTTCGCCGCGATGCCTGTCGCCCCTCCGCCCGGTCCCGCCGCGGCTTCACGATCGTTGAGTTCCTCGTCAGCGCCGCGGTCGTCGCGTTGATGGTCGTGCTGACCCTCCCCGCCATCAGCAAGGCGAGGCTGGTCGCGCAGCAGTCGCAGGGCCAGGCGCAGATGTCCAACGTCGGGAAGGCGGTCTTCACCTACGCGTCGGACCACAACGGCTACTGCCCGACGCAGGCGGGGCTGCGCCACCGGGAATACACGTCGAGCTATTGGGCGCTCTACCAGCAGACCCGCGGCGTGCCCGGGCACACCATCTGGGTCGCCGACACCGCCAACGCCTCGCTGCCCTCCGCCGACGCCGTCGGCGCCGTCGGCTTGGGCGTCCTGGTCACCGAGGGGTACCTCAACTCCGCCACCGAATTCTTCCACCCCGTCATGCGGACCTACTGGGACATCAGCGGCGGAAGCTCCAAGCACTGGTGGAACGTCCAACGCAATTTCGGCAAGTTCCAGCCCGACCCCACCATCGTCCCCGCCCTCCCCAACTTCCCCAACAGCGTCATCAACGTGAACTCCGGGTCCAACTGGACCAACCCCGAATACACCGCCGCCTCCGGCTCGTTCATCAACTGCAACATGACCTACCGCAACGGGAGCTGGCTGAAGTTCGACGGCGCCAAGATCGCCGGCGTGCCCATCAGCCTCACCCCCACCGACCTCACCTCCTGGGGCGGGCAGCCCCACAACGGCGACTCCATCACCAACAACATGGTCGACGCGATCGACTTCAACCGCCGCGTGGTGGTCATGAACACCCCCTACGAGAACCAGTTCAACCGCCAAGGCGGCCAGCTCGACTACCTCATGGGCGACGGCTCGGTGGGGGTCACCCGCAGCCTCGCCTTCAAGGGCGACAAGCCGCTGGGCTCGAACGCCACCGTTCCCATCATCAACACGCCCGGGGAGGCCCCCGTTCCTCCCAACGGCAACGCCACCTGCAACATGAGCTTGTGGCAAAACGGCGGGGCCCTCGACGGGGTATGGTGCTACATCGTCGAGCACGACCTGGGCATCTGGTAATCTTGGGCATTCCGAGGCCGGGACCTGCGGCGCGCCGGGCTTCGGATCTCCTCCTTCAACGCCTCTGCCTGACGCCTGCCGGACTCCCTTCGCGTGATCGAAAAGTGGCTCAATCAGGTCGCGGACTGGATCTTTGTCCTGCGCGACCGGCTGCACCGTGTGCGCAGGAACGTCGCCGCGGACAGCGACGCGCGCGTCCGGTCCGTGAACATCCCCTCCATCGATGGACTCAGGAAATCCGCCCAAAAGGCCCTGAGCCACCCCGCCCTGCGCGACCGCCGCACCCAGGTCGGCATCGCCGCCGGCGTTGTCCTGCTCGTGTGCGCCGTGATCTTCGTCGGCCACGTCTCCGCTCCGCGGCCGACCGCCTCCTACCTCTGGTATTTCGACCTCAACACGGGCAAGCTGGTCATCGCCGCGGACCAGATCCCGCCCATCAAGGTGCCCTCGGGCGACATCGACGGCCAGCCCGCCGGCGTCCGCGCCCACCTGTTTTCCTGCGGGGCCTGCTCCGACGGGACGCAGCGGTTCATCGGCTACCTCGCGTCCTATCCCCCCGAGATCCAGAAGGTCCTCGCGAACCCCTACGGATACCACGGCGTGGGCGACAACCCCCAGCGGGGCCACTTCATCGTGCGGGAGGCCAAGGGGACGAAGTGGTTCGCGGCCGACTCCGACGAAGGCGAGAAGATCATCGTGGGCGCCCAGGCCAAATGCCCGCAAGGCACTCCGCCCAAGTCGTGCGACGACCCGTACGGCGGGTGAATCCCACCGGCCCGGCGGCGGCCCCTACGCCTTCATCGTGTTCGGATCGACGCCGACGCCCGCGCACCACGCCCGGTACTCGATGGGCGAGATCTCCGAGGGCTTGATCTCGCTCCGCCCGCCCCAGAAGACGTTCGTGTACGACACGGGGATGCCCACGCCCGCGAGGTGGGCGTCGATCGCCGCCTTGTGCCGCAGGAGCACCGCCTTGTCGGTCCCGTGCGCCACCGCCATCACGTTCACGTCGCGGAACTCCGGCCCGCCCTCGCGCCAATAGGCGTGCGTCAGGATGTGGTGCCGCCCCACCTCGCGCCCCGCCTCGATCTCCCGCCCCGCGGGCACCGCCCAGTGGAACAGGGCGTTGAACCGCGTGACCCGCTCGCCGTCGGCCTGCGGCTTGACGTGCTCGAGGAACGTCGAGAACCGCCCGATCACTTTCCGCTCGTTGAGCGACCGCGCGACCGCGTGGAACGTCTCGATGTCGATGCCCGCCGCCGCCGCCCGCGCCCGCCAGGGGTCGCGCGTGATCTCCTCCACGGCGAACTCCCGCTTCAGGGGCGAGAGGACCCGCCAGTCGAGTTCGCTCAGCTCGACGATCTGCGTGTCGATCACCTCCGCCAAAGCGTCGCTCTTGCTCCCCGGCTCCATCCCGCGCCGGCGCATATGCCCCACGCCCAGGGCGAACAGCCGCTTCGCGGGCATGATGCGGTAGTGCTCCGCCCCGGTCTTGCCCATGAGGAACCGGCAGTGGCGGTCGAGCGAGTAGCCCTGCGGGACCTTCAGCGTCGTCCACAGCCGGTAGTGGGAGCCGGGGGTGACGGCGTCGGTCGTGCGGATCACGACATGCCCCGAGAACGGGTCCTGTTGGAAGAAATAGTTGAAGGCCGCGTCGAGCTTTTCATTGGGGATCTGCCACGCGACCAAGGCGCCGGGCGCGAGGTTGGTCGCCATGAGCGTCTGCCGCACGCGGCGGACCACGCCCGAGGCGAGCATCGCCGCGATGCGCTGCAGCACGAGGTCGAGGTCGAGCCCCGAGAGCTTCGCGATCTCCGCGAACGGGTCGGCCAGATAGCCCTGGATGCGGTCCTCGGAGACCGCGAGGATTTGCGCGTTGATGGGGTCGGTGATGGACGTGGGAATGGAGGGCGAGGAGGTCATGGGCAATACGTTATCAGCCTGCCGATTCCACGCCCATTGATCGCTCCGGGCGGCGGGCTGATTCGACGCCCACCCGCCCGCGATCCTCCTTGCGCCGCGGACTCCCCGATATACTCGCCTCCCATCCATGTCCCGCCGCGCCAAACCATCCGCATCCCCCCCCGCGTCCTCGGCCTGGCTCTTCCTCGCGGGGGCGATCCTGGTCCTGCTCACAGCGCTGGCCTACCGCCCCGTGGCCGACAACGGCTTCATCTGGGACGACGACGACTACATCACCCGCAACGCCAATCTCCACGACCTCTCCGGGCTCGCCCGCATCTGGCTCCATCCCGGGGCGGCCCCGCAGTACTACCCGCTCGTCCACACCACCTTCTGGATCGAACACCAACTCTGGGGCCTGGACCCCCGGGGCTACCACGCGGTCAACGTCGCCCTCCACATCGCCTCCGCCCTCCTCCTCTGGCGCCTGCTTGAACGACTCCGCATCGACGGGCGCGCCAAGTCCAGCCCAAAGCCTGCGCCCGCAGCCGCGTGGCAGGCCTTCTCCCTCGCCTGGCTGGTCGCCGCCTTGTTCGCGCTGCACCCCGTCTGCGTCGAATCCGTCGCCTGGGCCACCGAGCGCAAGAACGTCCTGATGCTCCTCTGCTATCTGCTGGCCGCCACGGCCTACGTGCGTTTCGAACGCCTGGACGAAGAACCTGCCCCGTCCACCGCGGCGGATGCATCAGCCGGCGATCGGCCCCGGAACGGGCGCTGGTATGGCATCGCGCTCGTGTGCTTCATCGCCGCCATGCTCGCCAAGACCGTCGCCTGCTCCTTTGGCGTCGCCATGGCGGTCATCATTTTTTCGAAGACCAGCCGCATCCGACCCGCGCAGCTCTGGCCCTTGGCGCCCTTCCTCGTCATCGGCGCCGGCCTGGGGCTCTTCACCGCTTGGCTGGAAAGACACCACGTCGGAGCCGAGGGCCTCTCATGGAACCTGAGCTTCGCCGAGCGAACCCTCATCGCCGGGCAAGCCCTTTGGTTCTATCTCCGCCAAATCCTCTGGCCGACAAACCTTTGTTTCATCTACGAACGCTGGGACATCGACGTCCGCTCGCCGACCCAGTGGCTGTACCCGATCGGCGCCGCGGCCCTGGTGACCATGCTGTGGATGCTTCGCCGCCGGATCGGGCGCGGTCCCGTCGCCGCCGTCGCCTTCTTCGGGCTGACGGTCTTCCCCGCCTTGGGCTTCGTGAACATCTACCCGATGCGGTTCACCTGGGCGGCCGACCATTACCAATACGTCGCCTGCATCGGGCTGATCGCCTTGACCACGGGCGTCGTCTCATCCGCGTTGAGCCGGCTCGGGCGCGCCGCGGCCCCCGTGGGCAGGGTCCTGGCCGCCGCCGCGCTGCTGGCCTTGGCGGGCCTCACCCACGAGCAGACCAAGATCTACCGCGACCTCAAGACGCTGTGGACTTCCGTCCTCGACCGAAACCCGCGGGCCTCCATCGCCTACAGCAACCTGGGCATGCTGGCGATGAACCAAGGCGACGACAAAGAGGCCGAGCGGCTCTTCCGCACCGCGGCCGAGGCGGACCCGCTCCACCACGAGGCCCGCAACAACCTCGCCTTGTTGCTGAGCAAACGTGGGGAGAACCAAGGCGCGATCACGAGCCTTCGCGAGGCCATCGCCATCCAGCCCCGCTATGCCATCGGGCTCAACAACCTGGGGCGGATCCTGGCCATGCAAGGCAAGCTGGTGGAGTCGGCGACCTATCTTCGCCGCGCCGTCGAGGCCGACCCGCGCAAGGCCGACGTCTGGAACAACCTCGGCGCGACCCTGGCCCGCATGGGCAAGCCCGCCGACGCCGCGGCCTGCTTCGAGCAGAGCCTCGTCCTCGACCCGCGCGACGCCCAGACGATGGCCAACCTCGGGCGAAGCCTGCGCGCGGCCGGCCAGTTCGACCGCGCGATCGATTGCTTCCAGCGCGCCCTGCAGCTCCAGCGCGACGACGGCACGGTGCGGCGCGAGCTCGCCGCCACGCTCATGCTGCGCGACGCGCCCGCGCCTTCGCCGACGCCGCAGCCGTGATGTTTGGATCGGCGCAAAACCCATCGCAGACCCGAGCCGTGGCAATCACCCCAACAGTCCCAGGATCTCCGACGGGTGCTTCACGATGTGCCGCGCCCCGGCCTCACGCAGCTCCAGCTCGTCGCGGAAGCCCCAGAGCACGCCCACCGGGCACATGCCCGCGCCGACGGCGGTGAGCATGTCGACCCGCGTGTCGCCGACGTAGAGCCAGCGCGCGGGCGGCACGCCCAGCGAGGCGGCGACCTCCAGGGCCGAGGTCGGGTCGGGCTTGAGCGGCGTGCCCTCGATGTGCCCGCGCACGGCGTCGAACCGCCAGGCGGCGAAGGCGTCCTCGATGAGCTTGATCGTCGCCGGGTGGGGCTTGTTGCTCAGCACCGCGAGCTTGGGCCCGCGCCCCACCGGCGTGGGGACCATCAGCGTGTCGAGCAGCTCCGCGATGCCCTCGTAGGGCCCGGTCTGGTCCATGCTGTGCTGGGCGTAGTAGGAGCGGAAGTGGGCCATGCCCTGCTCGAGCAGGCCGCGGTGGTCCGGGCCAAGCGCCTCGACCATCAGCGACTCGAGCCCCTGCCCCGCGAGGTAGCGGAAGCGCGGGACGGGAAAGGTCGGTCGGCCGAGCTGAGCCAGCGCGTGGTTCGCCGCGGCGGCGATGTCGGCGAGCGTGTCGGCGAGCGTGCCGTCCAAGTCGAACATGACTGCGTCGTAGAGCATGGGCGGGAGTTTACAGCCGCACCGAGAGGCAGGCGACGGGCGCGAGCACGATGAAACTGGTTTTGCGGTCGGCCGATAACCTGCTTATGCTCTAGCCTGCAGGAGAAAAAGCATTGCGCAAGACTCCACCCGACCGGGCCGGCGACATGATGGACGAGAAAGTGCGTCAGGGAATCGGCGCGGCCTTGGGGCGCATCCCGTCGGGCTTGTTCGTCCTCACCGCGCGACATGAGGACCGGCGGGCGGGCATGCTGGCGAGCTGGGTGCAGCAGGTCTGCTTCCAGCCGCCGATGGTCTCCGTCGCCGTCGCCAAGGGGCGCGCGATCATGCCCCTCATCAGCGAGTCGCGCTGCTTCGGCCTCTGCCAGATTGCCCGCGGCGAGAAGGTCATCCTCCGCAAGTTCGCCGGCGGCGTCGACGCGGGAGAGGACCCCTTCCTGGGCTTCGAGCTCATCCCCCCCGCCGCGCTCGACGTGCCCATCCTCGCCCACGCCTCGGCCTACCTCGAGTGCGAACTCACCTGCCACATGGACGTCGAAGGCGACCACGACCTCTTCGTGGGCCTGATCCGCGGCGGCGCCCACCTCTCGGGCGAGCCCCACGTCCACCTCCGCGACAACGGCTTCAAGTATTGAAATTCGATTGTGCGCGAGACGCCTCTTGTAGGGTGGGTTGAGCGGTATTCCGCGAAGCCCACCGGAGAGACGTGCGTTGCGCACGGATCTTCAAACCCGCCAACGAGCCCCAACTCTCTTGTCTGTTTGATGCGGCGTTCTTGTCGAAAGGGCGCGATTCGCGCAACACGCGCCGCGCCGGTGGGCTTCGCCGAGTACGGCCCAGCACCACCCTACAAGGACGTCGCCGCCTCGCGCAGGCTCGCCCGCCATTCCATGTAGACGTACGGAATCCCGAGGCGATCGTGGGCCGCCCGCAACTCCGCGAGAAACGCCTCATACAGCGCGTGCTGCCCATCGTCCGTCGCGCGGTGGCAGAAAAAAATCCGGCAGCCCATCGGGCGCACGAGATGCGCCCCGCAGAGCCCGTCGCGCTGAAACGAGCAGGTCGGTTCGACGGGGTCTGTCGCACGCGGCGGAGGCGGGGCATCGGCGGGCAGGTTCTTCAACACCCACGCCGTCTCGAGGCAGGTGACGTAGAGCCGATGCCCGAAGGCGTCGAAGTTGCAGCAGCGACCGGAGGCCCAGCAGACGGGGCCTCGCTTCTCGACCTCGGCGTCGAGCCGGGCATAGAGGCCGCGGATGAGGGCGTCGACCTCGGGCCGGGCGGCGGCGGCGAACCAGTCGGGCCAGTGGTTGTCGACGTCGGCGGCCGTGTTCATGGGATGCGATGGATCTTGTTAGCCGGACGCGCTCATACCGGCGGGTTGCTGTCGCGGATGATGCGGATCGATTCCACGGGGTAGAACGTCCCCTTGTTGATGCCGGGGCACTTCTTGCTCGCCCGCTCCCACGCCGCGGGGCTCGCGAGCAGCTCGGGCCAGAACGGCCATGTCTTGCACTGCTGCGGGCGGACGCTGTAGATGCTGCAGAGGGCCTTGCCCTTGTCGTCGCGGCGGAGGAAGACGCAGTCGTAGGCCCCGCCCGGCTGCTTGCGCTCGTTGAGCGACCAGCGCCCGTTGTAGGTGTGGGCGAAGCGGCGCATGAAGGTGGCGAGGTCGAGCTTGAGGAACTTGGCCATGCCGACCGCCTCGGCGTCGTCGAACCAGACGAAGCCCGGCGAGCCCGAGCAGCAGTTGCCGCATTGCGTGCAGCCGAAGCTCAGGCCCTTGTCGTACCACTGGCTTTCGCCTTCGATGCCCATGCCGATCGCTCCCAGCCGGAATGCCCGAGGAACCCCACGCCGCACGCCCGCGCACCGGCACGGGATTGTAGCGGGCAACACGTTGTCAGGCGGTTGGCCGCCTCGCCCGCACCGCGGCCTCCATCTCGCCCGCGGGCAAGAACGGGTCGCCCAGCCGCGTCAGCCATCGCTCCAGTTCCGCGGCGAGCGAGCGTCGCACCGACGCCGCCGCGGGATCGTTCGCGAGATTCCGCATCTGGTACGGATCAGCCACGTTGTCGAACAACATCCACGCACGCCGATCGACCGTCGCGGCATACGTGTGCCGCGCGGTGCGCAGGCCGCGCCACTCCGGCGTGGGCATGTCCTCGCGGAACACGTAGGGCGTGTAGAACGCCAGGAACGCCGATGCCGGGTCCGTCGTCCCCGGCTCGCCGCGCAGCGCCGTCGAGAGGTCGAGCCCTTCGACGCCCGCGCCCCCGGCCCCGGCCCCGGAAGGGATCTCCCATCCCAACATGCCCGCCAGCGTCGGCAGGAGATCCACCGTCCCCACCAACGTGTCGCACGTCCGCCCGCGCGGGAGCCCCTTGGGCCAACGCACCAGCAGCGGCACGTTCACCGACTCTTCGTAGGGCACGCATTTGTAGAGCAATCCCTGCGACCACATCATGTCGCCGTGGTCGGAGGTGAAGACCACGATGGTGTCGTCGAGCTGCCCCGTCTCCTCCAGCTTCGCCATCAGCCGCCCGAGCTGGTCGTCGAGCGAGGTGATCAATCCGCAGTAGTCGGCGATCGTCTGCGGGAAGCTCCAGAGGGGGTCGAGCACTTCCTTGGGGATCGGCTTGACGTTCGGGCGCAGCCGCAGCTTCGAGGCGTCGTACATCGCCTGGTATTGGGCCGGCACCTCCTCGTACGGGTTGTGAGGCGGCTCCCAAGAGACCACCAAGCAAAATGGCTCCCGCTCCTTCGCGCAGCGGTCGATGAACTCCAGCGCCAGGTCGGTGTGGGCCTCGGGCTGGTAGCGGTCCTCGCGGATCATCGTCGGCTGGTCGCGGTAGTAAAACGCCTTGTCGTAGCGGTGGATGCAGTTGTGGACGGCCCAAAAATCGTCGAAGCCCAGGCGACGCGGCCCGGGGGGCGTGAACTTGTCGCGCGGGTTGCCGTCGAGGTGCCACTTGCCGACGTAGCCCGCGCGGTAGCCGTTGGCCTTGGCGAGCGTGCCCAGCGTCGGTCGCCCCGGGGCGAGGGGGACATCGTTGAACATCACGCCGTTGGTGGTGTTGTACGTGCCGGTGAGGAGGCAGGCGCGGGCGGGGCCGCAGACGGGGACGGTGGCGTAGGCGCGACGACACATCACCCCTTCGCGGGCGAGGCGGTCCATCACGGGGGTGATCATGTCCGGGTTGCCGGCACAGCCCATGTCCATCCCGCGCATCTGGTCGGCGAAGACGAAGAGCAGGTTGGGGCGCGTCATGCGGCTGGTTCCTGGCGAAGTGATGTGCGGCGGACCTCCGCGGCGGAGCAGAGACGCCAAGTGTAACCCCGCCTGACCCCCGGAAATGACAAGCCCCTCGGAGCAGGTGCTCCGAGGGGCTTGATGCAGTCAATCAGTCAACCGTCAGGACCGAATCGCGGTGAAGCGAATCAGGCCTTGCGGCGGCGGAACGCGCCGGCAGCGGCGGCGACGCCCATCGTGACGAGGCCCATCATCCCGGCGGCGGGCACGGGGACGGTGGTGACCACGTCGGAGACGGTGATGTTGCCCGCGGCAACCTCGCCGTTGTCGCCGACTTCGCCGATGTAGAGGTAGATCGGGTTGGCGTTGGAGATCGCGCTGGTCAGGTTGAAGCCGATCTTGCCGCCGAAGCCGAGGCTCAGGAAGCCGGTGGCGGTGGGGCCGGTGGT
>JAPLMQ010000223.1 GCA_026386955.1 Planctomycetota bacterium | reverse complement strand
GCCGGCTGGCGCGGGACTACGAGCGCCTGCCGGAGACGCTGGCGGGGCTGCACTGGTTGGCGTTCGTGGGAATACTGATGGTTCAGCTCGCCGCCGCGATCCCCAAAGTAGCTAACAGGCTCTAAGCCGGGTGGGCGACTTGATCTCCGGAGGGGGGCCAGCGTGGGGTCGGTGGTGGATGCCGGTGTCACGTCGGCAGACGCAATTTAGGGCAATTTCGGGCGTGCCACCCTCGTTTTGAGGCCAAAAACGCCACTCGAATTGCGAAAAGAATTTTTCGCCGAAGCGAAAAACAAGGAGTTGCGAGCGGTTCCGAGCGGCTTGTCCGGATTTGGCCGGACACTTGTGCGGGTCTTACAGGAGGCGCACTCTTTTTTTCAGGGGCGGTTCCCCGGTGCCGAGACGCCTCGCCCGAAAAGGGGAGATGAGCAAAAAGAAACAGGGCCGCTTGCGCGACCCTGTCATGGACGTCGATGTGCGATTGAATCAATACCGGCCGCCGCCACCACCACCGCCGCCGCGGTAGCCGCCGCCGCCGCCACCACCGCCGCCGTAACCACCACCACCGCCGCCGCCGCCGCGGGACTCGCGGGGCTTGGCTTCGTTGACGGTCAGCGCGCGGCCGCCGTGTTCCTTGCCCGAGAGGCCGGTGATCGCGGCCTCGGCCTCTTCGTCGGTCGACATCTCGACGAACCCGAAGCCTTTGCTCCGGCCGGTTTCGCGGTCCATGATGACGTCGGCCGACTGGACCTGGCCGAACTCGGAGAAGAGTTCGTTCAGCCCGGCGCTGTCGACCTGATAGCTGAGGTTGCCGACATAGATGCGCTTACCCATCACACAAGCTCCAGAAGGAATTCCGGCCCGGGCATGCTTTCGGGGCCGATGCGAAAGGGCCCACGATTCCGGGCCGGGAAGGCAGCAGACGAAGGAGTGGACGCGGGCGGGGCCATGCGTGCGGCTCGATCGGTCAGACTGTCCGCATTTAGCCTACCTTTCCCGCGGGCGGTCGCCAAGCAGGTTTCCCCCGAGGTCGGCCGGGGCTGATCCGGGCAGGGCACGAAGCGTAGATTGTCGGACGCAGGATGAAGGCGCACGACGTTCGATTTTGACGTCGGATTTTGACGTCTGATTTTGAGGAGATCCACCATGTCCGGATTGACCCGATTCCACGTGTTCTCGGCCTGTCTGTTGGCGTTTTTCTCGGTGGTTTTGGGCGCGGCGGGGGCGGCGCGTGCGGGGGAAGATCCGCTCTTCGGCGCGCTGAATCCCGTGAAGCAGGCCGACCTTCTTCCCAACCAGCCGGCGGTGTTGCTGGTGGGCAAGGGCAAGGTCGCCCGCGTGGTGGTGGCGGCCGACGCGTCGGCGACGCTGCGCGGCGCGGTGAGCGACTTGGTCGGATGCGTCAGCGAGGCGACGGGCGTGACGATGCAGGTCACGTATCTCACGGCCGCCGCCGCCGCCCCCGGAGCGAAGCCGGCCGCGCCGGCCGAGGGCAAGGATGTCGGCGAGGGCGCGGTGATCTACATCGGCAACACGCCCGAGGCCGCGGGCGAGATGCTGGTCGGCAGTGCGATGCCCATCGAGGGCTTCACGATCAAGTCGATGCCGGGCAAGGTCTTCATCGTCGGGAACGACTCGCCCATCCGCGAGCTCACGACGGTGCGATCGGACGGGTCGGCGTGGGGCGTCTACGAGTTCTGCGAGCGCTGCCTCGACGTGCGGTTCTACTGGCCCAGCCCGCGCGGGACGTGGACGGGCGTCTCGATCCCCAAGCGCGAGGAGATCTCCGTCGGGCCGATCTGGATCGAGGACGCCCCGGTGTTCCGCAAGCGGGAGATCTGGCCCTCGGGCGGCCCCGCCGTCGCGGGCAGCGACATCGAGGCGCACCACCGTCGGCTGCGCTCGGCCGACACCTGGCCGCAGCGCGTGAGCGTCCACGCCCCGCACGATTGGTCGAAGCTCTACAAGGAGTCCCGCCCCGAGATCTTCCAGCTCCGCTCCGACGGGAAGCGCGATTTCTCGATGCTCTGCTACGGCAACCCGCGCACGCTGGCGACATACCTGGAGCAGATCGAGGCCCAGGCGAAGCCCGACGCCCCCGGGGCGCCCGACGCCGGCGCCGCGCGGATCGTCCACGGGCCGAACATCACCGTCTCGCCCAACGACCTCGCCGTCGCTTGCCGCTGCGACGACTGCAAGAGGCTCTGGGACGAGGAGGGCGGGCAGTACGGCGACGCGTCGAACATCCTCGCGACCTTCGTGCAGAAGCTCTCCGTCGAGGTCAAGAAGCGCTGGCCCGACAAGACGATCGTCTTCCTGCCCTACAAGAACTACACGCGCCCGCCGCGGGTGGGCGAGTTCAAGTTCGCCGGCAACGTCGAGGTGCAGATCTGCGGGATGCCCGGGCTCGCGCAGTACAAGGAGCCGGAGATCGACAAGAGCGAGCAGGCGGCGATCGACGGGTGGATGCGCATCTCCGGGCGCAAGATCCAGAACTGGCATTACGACTGCTGGCCCGAGGACAAGACGGCCGCGGCCTATCACTACCCGCACACGATCCAGGCCCACTATCTCGCCAACCTCGACAAGACCGTCGGCTCGTTCATCAACGGCGAGAAGAACCACTGGGCCCGGCAGAACATCAGCCTCTACATCTGGCTCAAGACGCTCTGGAACCCGAAGTACAACGTCGAGGGGGCGATCCACGAGTATTGCGAGCGGATGTTCGGCAAGGCGGCGAACACCATGCGCGAGCTAGTCAAGATGCAGTGCGACGGGTGGGAGAAGAGCCGATGGCCCGAGGGGCGGCTGTCGGCGGGGGGCATCTACAACCAGAGCTTCCCGCGGGCCGACGTGGTGAAGATGGAGGCGCTTTTCGCCAAGGCGGAGAAGCAGGTGGAGGGCGACGCGCTGGCGACGGAGCGGCTGGCCTACGTCGCGCCGGCGCTCAAGGCGTTCTTCGCGGAGTCGAAGGACTACGCCGAGGGCACGGGGCGCGTGACGCTCGACGTGATCCAGACGGCGGAGGACCCGGTGATCGACGGGAAGCTCGACGACGAATGCTGGAAGAAGACCGAGCCGGCGCTGATGGTCAACGGGCTGGACAAGGAGAAGCCCAAGGCGCGGTTCCCCACGGAGGTGCGCGCGGTCTGGACGCGGCAGGGCGTGACGTTCGGCTTCCGCATGGCCGAGCCGACGCCCGAGAAGCTGGCGCGGACGATCGGGGCCGAGAGCCGCGACGCGGCCCTGCTCTGGTGGGACGACAACATCGAGCTCTTCCTCGACGTCGAGGGGAAGCGCAACGACTACTACCAGTGGATCCTCAATGCCAACGGGGCGATCTACGACGGGCACCGCAAGGACGCCGGGTGGACCGGGCAGGGTGTCCGCGTGGCGACGTTCGTCGGGAAGGATTTCTGGTCGATGGAGGCCTACGTGCCCTACGCGGCCTTCCAGCCGGCGCCGCGCCCGAACACCGGGACGGTCTGGTACGGGAACTTCACGCGCCACCGCGTGCTGGACCGGTCCGACCGCGAGGTGCAGCGGCTCAACACGACCTTCGCGGGTCCGAGCAACAATGAGAGCGCGTTCGGGCCGATCCGGTTCATCGAGCACTGAGAGAGGAGTCCCAGGCACCGCAGTGCCTGGGCTTTGGTTCAGCTCGCGCGTCGTTCAACGCGCGTCAATCAATGCGCGGCGGTCTGCAACTCGTCCGGATTGAACGGCTCGATCTGGTAAAGCTTCCGCCCCGCGATCTCCAGGATCACCACGTTGGGCTTCTCCTCGCGCAGGATGTCGAGGTCGAAGCTCGACTGCCACGAGAAGGTGATCCGGCTGAAGTGCTCGGCCATGAAGGGCACCAGGGCCGAGCTGAACGAGTCGCGGAAGACCACCGCCCGCGGGAGCGCGGCGTCGTCGACCTCGGTGTTGATCAAGCCGTCGTTCCAGCGGTCATTGGGCTCGGCGGGGTGGACGACCTTGGCCCGGCGGGGCGTGCGCGGGCGCAGCGCGAGGTTCTCCTCGGAGATCACGTCGGTCAGCCGGAGCATCGCGGGCAGGTCCCAGCCCGGGCTCATCTCGGTGACGGGCTCGAAGGCCTCGGCGGGGAGCGGGCGCACCCGCGGAAAGGCCTCGGCCAGGCGGTTCATGATCTCCTGGTAGCCCACCAGCGCGCCGCGGTCGTTCCAGTGCGAGTCGGTCTTGTGGTAGATGCGCCCGGCGGCGGCGGCGCGCAGGATCGCGGGCGTGGTGTTCACCACGTCGATCGTCGTGTCGGCGAGGAGGTATTCGGTCAGTTGGTCCATCCGCGTGACCACGCCCCGGCGGTGGTAGGCCGGGGGCATGAACTGCGGGTAGACGATGTGCTTGTCGGGCACGAAGACCACCAGGAAGCGGATACCCCGGCTCGCCAGCCACGCCCGGCGGGCCTCGAGGATGTCGCGCCAATGGACGAGCTCCTCCTTGGTGAAGAGCGGCTGGGATCGGAAGTCGTCGAGGCAGTTGTCGTCGGCGTAGAAGAACCACCCATCGTGCCCGATCAGCACCGTCGAGCTGGGCGAGCTGTCGAGCAGGCAATAGATCGCCAAGGCATGGATGCGGACCATGTCGGCCCGGAAGGTGAAGCGGTCGTTGAAGTACGACGTGAAGCGGTCGGGGAAGGTCCAGAGCGGATGCTTCGCGTCGGCGAGCACGGGGACGGGCTTGGGATTCCGCTTCTCGCTGCCGACGGGCGGGCGGGCGTGGACGGCGTAGCCCAGAGCAGGGAGGAAGATCGCGAGCAGGAAAATGGCGGCGACGGCGATGTCGGCGCGGTGCCGCGGCGATTCCGGGGGCGTGGCGGGTTCGGGCATGGGTCGGTCTCAATCGCGGTCGGTCGATGGGGGCGTGGGCGTCGTCGTCAGAATTGCCGGTAAATGAACGGGCTGTAGGTGCTCGCGGCGATGAAGAGTCCGCTGAGGAAGAGCAAGGCTGCGACGATCGCGACGCCCAGCGCATCCCACGCGGGTCGGAATCTCGAAGGCCGCCCCGCGGCATCGGCGGCGGTGAGCCGGTCGCGCCACGCGAGCACCGCCGGGACGATCGGCGTCGCGCCGATGATGCTGGCCACCAGCGCGACGAGGAAGAAGTTGTCGATGTAGGCCCCCGGGCCGTCGGGCAGATGGGCGGCGTCGGGGGCGGGGCTGAGGCCGAGCATCGCGGCCAGGAATGCGAAGGCGTGGTGCAGGTCGTTCGCGCGGAAGAAGACCCACCCGACCATCACCGCGAGCAGGGCGTAGAGGTGGCGCAGCGGCCGCCACGCGGAGTCCATGACCTTGCCCAGCCCGAGGCGCTCGAGCACGAGGAAGAGCCCGTGGTACGCCCCCCAGACGAGGAAGGGCCAGCCGGCCCCGTGCCAGATGCCGCAGAGGAGGAAGACGATCACCAAGTTGGCGTAGACGCGGAAGGTCGAGACGCGGCTGCCGCCGAGCGGGATGTAGAGGTAGTCGCGCAGCCAGGTGGAGAGGGAGAGATGCCAGCGGCGCCAGAACTCGCGGATCGACTGGGCGATGTAGGGGTAGTCGAAATTCTCCGGGAGCGTGCGGCCGAAGAGGGCGGCGACGCCGATCGCCATGTCGGTGTAGCCGCTGAAGTCGAAGTATATCTGCAGGGTGTAGGAGACGAGGCCGAGCCAAGCGAGGGCGGGGGTGAGCTCCCCGGGGGGCAGGCCGAAGATCTTGTCGGCGGGCGTGGCGAAGGCGGCGGAGAGGACGACTTTTTTCGTCAGGCCGATGGCGAAGCGGCGGACGCCGCGTGCGAATGTCTCGATGCTTTCGTGGGGCGGGATCTGGCTGGCGGGGAGGACGGGCTTTTGCGGCGCGGGTTTTCCGGGGGCGGGAGCGGGCGCGGCGTAGCGCGTGATCGGGCCGGCAATGACCTTGGGGAAGAAGAGCAGGTAGAGGGCCAGACGGGGGAGGCTTCGCTCGGCCGGGGCCTCGCCGCGGTGGATGTCGACGAGGTAGCCGATGGCGTGGAACGTGAAGAAGGAGATGCCCAGCGGGACGAGCAGGTCGGGCAGCGTGAGCTTGTTCGCGTGGAACGCGGCCAGCACGTCGTTGAGGTTGACCACGACGAAGCGCGTGTATTTGAAGGCGACGAGCAGCCCGAGGTTCAAGGCGACGCCCAGGATGATCAGCCGCTTGCCGCGGGGCGTGGCGCGGGCGGCTTCGATGGCCCGGCCGAGGGCGTAGTTCACGAGCGTCGCGGCAAGGAGTACGCCGAGGAACTGCTTTCCGCCCCAGACGTAGAAGATCAGGCTGGCGAGGAGCAGCACGCCTTCGCGCCACGCGGGGCGGGAATTCGGCACGAGGAAATAGACCGCCAGCAAAAGCGGGAGGAAGATGAAGAGGAAGACCGGCTCGTTGAAGGACACGCGGGGGATTCCGGCAAGGGACGTGCGTTCGTGGCCTTCTCCCCAAGGACCGAACGGTTACAGCATAACGCGCGCGGGCGGCGGTGCGACTGTACGGACCGGGGCAAGGTCTCTGCCCACTCCCGGAGCGAGGGGCTTGCATCGCGTCGACGGACTATCATCACAGTGCCCAGATGTCGATGATCGCTGCCTCCTCGAAGCACCCTATCGCAGGAAATCGCCGGCATGGCGGAAGACCTCAACCAGATCGGCGTGCTCAAGCGGCGGGAGATCGAGGCCCGCATCGTCGCCCCGTTGCTCGAGGCCTTCGCGAAGGGGATCGGGCGCGAGAAGGCGCTGGCGATCGCCCAGTGCGTCATCGAAGGCGTGGCGCGGGAGCAGGGTCGCGAGCTGGCCGAGCGGTCGGGCGACAACTCTCCTGCGGGATTGCTCCGGGCCTTGGAGCCCTGGACGCGAGACGGCGCGCTGCAGTTGATCGTGCTGCAGCAGTCCGACCGCACGCTCGACTTCAACGTCACGCGCTGCCGCTACGCGGAGCTCTACCGCGAGCTGGGCGTGCCCGAACTGGGGCGCGTGCTCTCCTGCAGCCGGGATTCTGCGCTCTGCGGCGGGTTCAATCCCGCGCTGCGGCTCACGCGCACGCAAACGATCATGGAGGGCTCGCCGCACTGCGATTTCCGGTTCAAGGTCGATGAGCCGGAATCGCCGACGAAGTAGATCGCCATCACGTCGCCGCAGCTCTTGTAGGGTGGGTTGAGCCGTACCCGGCGAAGCCCCCCGGTTGGGCGATCGTTGAACGTTGACTCGCCGGCACAGGTGCAATCCCTCCGCGGCCCACACACCGGGTCGCCCGGGTTGATTGGATCATTCACGGCCGCACACGTCGCGCCGGTGGGCTTCGCGGATTACCGCTCAACCCACCCTACAAGACCGCGTCGCCCTCCGGTTGAACCGTCTGCGGGCGCGGAGCTGCGTCATCAGCATGTGGTTCTCGATCGACTTCCCGATCGCCAGCGCGACCCCGCTCAGCCACAGCCGGACGGCCCACCGCGGCCAGGCCCGCGCCGTCCACGTGCCGCGCACGCGCACGATCACCATGCAGCTCCCGGCCCCCGTTGCTGCAACGCGGTATTCGTAGATGTGCGGAAACCCCACGCCCGGCCCGCGCTTCGACAGGTCGCTGAAGGCGTAGCCTCGACCCTCGTCCCAGCGGAGGATGCGCCCGACGCGGTCGACGCGCCACCCGGCGTAGCGGTGCTCGATGACCATCGCGCAGCCGACGCGCGCCGGCCCGTCGAGGCTCACGCGCCAATGGAACGGGTCGCGCGTGGCGAACCGCTCGACGCGGCGGACGTGCAGCCAAACCCGCCTCGCTTCGATGGGAAGCCCGACCTCGACCCAGAGGCGGACCCGCCAGCGGCGATCGAGCGTGACGCGCATCAAGGCCGGGTTTGTCCTTCGCCGGCCCGGGAAAGAGAGGCCCGGGGATCATGGGCTGCCTCGGGTGGACGCTCATCCGCGGGCTCCGTTCGATCATCCGTCTGGCTATCCGCCCGGCGTTCCGCTGATCGTTCCTCCACCCGATCGGCCATGCCCTCCAGCACGAATCGGTGCAGCGTGTGCAGGCAGGCCACCTCGATCGGGCGCCAGCAGAACCGGGGCGTGAGCAGCGGGACGTACTCGGTGCGCAGCGTGGCCGCGGTGTGGTGGTCGCCGACGGGCGCGAACTCGAAGCTCCCGCGCAGGAGTTGGACGGCGTGGTCCTCCACGTGCGTCTGCTCCACGACCTTGAACGCGACGCGCTTCCCCGGCTCGAGCGCGGTGATCTGCTTCACCAGCCGGCCGTGGACGTAGTTGCACGTCCGGCTGTCGCCGACTTTCGTGACCTTGCCGGTGCTGCCCAAAGGCCGGGGCAGCCCGAGCCGGAGGACGAGCGGGGCGGGCCGGCGGACCTCTTCGTAGAACATCCAGGCCGACCAGGCGCGGTCGGGATCGAAGGGGAGCTCGACATGGGTCTCGACGACCTCAGGCTCGGGCGGGTCGAAGAAGCGGTGCTCGATTTGGTCGACGCCCAGCGGGAGCAACAGGCAGAGCAGGATGGGCAGATGCCAGCGCTGGGAGAACCGGGTGCGTTTGAGGGCTTGGCGGAGGACCGCGCCGAAGAGCAGGCCAAAGCTCGCGGGGACCATGAAGATGCCGGTGAGGATGATCCCGCAAAAGATTCCGGCGGGGTGCATTGTGATCAGCGCCAGCCCGGTGGCCACGACGGCGAAGAGGACTGCGACGAGGCGTGCGATCATTCGGCCGGTGACGCCATAGCCGACCAGCACCCCCATGCTGACGGGCACGGCAACGGACGCCGCCACGCCGATGTTGTTCGTCAACGCAAACCAGCTCGTCATCAGCACGCCGACCGTGACCGCGGCCAAGAGGCCGGGCAGCCAATACTGCAAGAAGATGAAAGGAGGCTTGCGGCTGTAGGTGGTTGGATTCTCGGGAACAAACACCCGGCCGCACTCGGGGCACGAGGGATGGTCGATCCCCACCAACGGGTATTTGCAACCCAGGCATCGCGGCGGGGCGATCTCGTCGTTGAGCCCCTCGGGCGGCGGCGGGAAGGTCAGCATGGGTGGCCCGGGTCAATCAACTTGCCGGCGCGATGCATGAAACACGCGAATACATGGCCAACGAGGAGGAACTTAGGCTTCATCGAAATAATCACCGTCAACTCGTTTGATGATGTATGACTTGAATTGAGCCACGCCAACACCGTGATCGATCATGAGTTCGGCCAGTTCATCTCCGTCAATCAAGACAATCTTCAGCGCAGCTTCATGCGCGGCGTTGCGTGCGCCCGCGGTGAAGCTTCCAGACGTGATAAACACGCCTTTGTGGGCCTTTTTTCGGCTCAAGCTGCCGACAAATTTGTCGATTTCGCCGGGTCCTACGCTGCCTTCCCAACGTTTGGCTTGCACGTAGACCATGTCAAGGCCAAGCCGATCCTCCTTGATGACGCCGTCGATTCCGTCATCGCCGCTCTTGCCGACTACTTGCGCGGCGTCTGCGTGCGATCCACCGTAGCCCATTGCGACGAGAAGATCGATCACGACTTGTTCAAAGAATTTGGGTGAGCCGGCGCGCACGCGCTGCAGCAATTCGGAAACAACCGCATCTCGCGACTCTTGATAAGCGGACTCCAGTCGTTCGTCTGGGGTGGCATTCTCCGGTGACGTTGCTGCTGGGGACGCTGAAGTCGCTGCGATGGTCTTGTCGCTCTTTGTTCGAAATGAGCGGAATTCGTCGAACTGATCGAGGAACGCATTGTCTATTTTTTGTGGATTGGCTTTGAGAACATCGATGCCACGCGGTGCAATGCGAAATCGTCCCCGCCCTGTTTTTTCAACGAGCATGGACTTATACAAGTAGGTCAGGGCCCACGTGAATCGATTGTAGTAGCGGCTTTGGCCTCCACTGGGCAGGACCTCATCAAGATCCTGTTGGCTGATCTTCAATTGGATTGCCAGTGCCGAGGCAGAGTCTCTGACGCTGTGCTCTTGCCCGTCGCTCGCAAGTCGCAGAATCGGCAGCATGAAATACTGATAGCTCGGAAGAGGCATGGCTACTGCTTTCACATCAGCATTGAGATGCCCGGCGAAACGCGATCAGATGATATCGTCAACGATTGGTTCAAGAGTTTTTAGCTTGGTTCATGGGTCTCCCCGCGCAAGAAAAACCCCGCGAGCCATCTCGCGGGGTGAGGGTCGAACAACGTTTTTCAGGCATCGCGAAATCGCTTCGCGCTCAGTCGCGTTTGATCGTGCAGCCGACCGCCGCGGTCTTGGTGACCGGCGGCTCCTTGCCTTCGACCAGGGCCGCGAGGACCGGGCCGAGGTACTGCTCGGAGCTCTTGCCCACTTCGTCGGGGGCGGTGGGGGCCTTCTCGATGCCGCCGACGTAGCGGAGCGTGCCCTTCTGGTCGATCACGTAGGTGTGGGGCGTGGTGCGGGCGCCGTAGGCGTCGGCGACCTTGTTGTGCGGGTCCTTGAGGATGGGGAACGGGAGGCGGGCGCTCGCGGCCTTGATCTGGTCGAGCGACTCCGCCTTGTTCGAGTTGATCCCCACGAAGACGACCTCGGGGGCCTTGTCGTCCTTGGGCTTGGCGAAGCCGGTGACGGTCTTGCCGAGCACCGGGTCATATGCGACGGCCCAAGGGCACTTGAGGCTGTGGAAGACCACGACGACGATCTTGCCCTGGTAGTCGGAGAGCTTGTGGGTCTTGCCGTCGGTGCCTTGGAGCTCGAAGGCGGGCGCGGGCTTGCCGACGGGGGCCTCCTCGCCCGCGCGGACGGGGGCGGACCAGGCGAGCAGCGCGAGCAGGAACATGGCGGAGAGGGCGAGGGCGCGTTTCATGCGAAGGACTCCT
>JAPLMQ010000104.1 GCA_026386955.1 Planctomycetota bacterium | reverse complement strand
TGCGCTTCCGGCTAACAAGAAGTCGCTGTCTGGCCGCGGATTCCCCGAGAGTCTTCATGCCCATCAAGCTCGCGTTCAGCACGGCCGCCTGCCCGGAGTGGTCGTTGGCGGAGGTCGCCCGGCAGGCCAAGGCGATGGGCTACGCGGGCGTCGACCTGCGGACCGTCACCGGCGCGGCGGGCCTGCGCCCGGCGTCGGACCCGGCGTCGTTCGAGCCTGAGGAAGTCGGCCGGATCCTGCGCGGGGCGGGCGTCGAGCCGGCCTGCCTGAGCACGGGGATCTCGCTGCACGACGCGGGCGCGACCCGCGGCGCGCAGGGCCAAGTGCGCGAGGCGCTGGCGGCGGCGCGGCGGATGGGCTGCGGGCGCGTGGCGGTCCGCGCGGGCGATGTGCCCCGCGGCGAGAGCCACGCGGCCTTCATCCTCCGCGTGGGTTTGCAGCTCGAGGCCCTGGCCGACGACGCCGAGGGCGCGGGCGTGCAGCTCCTCATCG
This sequence comes from Planctomycetota bacterium, assembly GCA_026386955.1. Classification (GTDB taxonomy): domain Bacteria; phylum Planctomycetota; class Phycisphaerae; order Phycisphaerales; family Phycisphaeraceae; genus JAPLMQ01. Next base: position 23,038 of record JAPLMQ010000104.1, on the reverse strand, counting down.
AGAACGGCGGGACGCTCACGCTCGCCCGCGAGTGGTGGACGGTCCTCGACCTGGTCGACCACCCGATGGTCGGCCTCGCGTGGAACCTCGCCCGCGCGATCGACGGCGGCGAGCGGCCCACCACGGCGATGACGGTCCTCAACTCGCGTCTGAGGTTGGTGAAGGCCGCCGACGCGACGATGCCCGGCGGGCCGGCGGTGATGGTCGGCGACGGGGCCGCGGGGGCGCAGGACTGCGTCAAGCGGCTGCTGGGCATCGGATTCGACGGCTGGATCAGCATGGAGTGGGACCGGCTGGCCGATCCCCGTCTCGCGCCGGCGGAGACGGCGCTGCCCGAGGCGGCGAAGAGGCTGAGGGGCTGGCTGGACGAGGTGGCGAAGGCGGGCGAGGCGGCGGCGCCGAAGGCGAAGGCCGTGGCCAAGGCTCGCGGATGAGCAGGATTGCCGGCGCGACGACTTGAACATCAAGAGGGGGGCTCACGTGGACAATCCCGTTGACCGCACGAACGAGCAGGCCGGGCTTGACGTCGACGCTGATGGATCCCGCAGGGGTCCGGCACTTGTCGGTCCCGCCCGATGGCTCACGTTCGCCACCGCGGCCCTCTTGCTGATCCTGGGTTTCGCCGAAGGCCCGCCGGAGAAGTCCGGGCTCCTGGAATACGTCTCGGGCCGCTTCATGATTGTCTCGTTCGTCTTCACGTTCATTTTCCTGATCAGCTTGGTCGCATATCTTTTGGCAGGGCGGCGCGGTCACGTCGCCCGTTCGACCATCACCACCCTGAATGTCCTGCTGATCCTCTGCATGGCTGGTTCGCTGGTGCACCGCGCCTTGGGCCCCGGTCCGGACGCGCGGCCCGCCCAACCGACCACAAGCAAATCCAAGGCGGCTGCCAAACCCACTCCGGCGCAGGCCGAGAGGCTCATGGAGGCGACGCAGTGGCGGCGGATGACGATGGCGCAGATCCACGTGAGTGTGGAGGACGCCATCCGGGCGAACCCCGACCAATTCACCTTTTGGCGGGAATACGAGCGAAGTTTCCTGGAGGATCCGGGGATCCCCTCATTGGTCTCCTCCGTGATTCGGGAGCGGTTGATGCCCGAAGAGATGGACGCCGCCATCGCGTTCTTCGAATCACCGGCTGGAAAGAGCTATGAGGACCAGGTGGTGTCGTTGGTCCCGGAAATGACGAAGGTCAACCAATTCCTCGACGGGAAGGCTCGCGAGAAGGCCCGCCTCCTGACATCGCGTTCAACCGCAATTCCGCGGAAGGATGCCGCCACGGATGACGCCCGCAAAGGCGGCAATGAGGTGCAAGGCGATCCTGAGCCTCGCCCTTCCAACACGTCGCACGATCCAAGCGCCAAGTGATCGATGATGATCGGCGTGATGCCGGGGTTGCAGCGATGCCGTCGTGGTTCAACCCGTGATCTTGCTCATCCGCTCCTCGCGCGTCGGGCGCGGCGGGACCGGGCGCCGCTCGCCGGTGTCGTGGTCGGTGGGGTGGCGCCACTCGGGGTGGACGTGGAGGTCGAGCCGGTCGACGCCCAGGGCGCGGAGCGTCGCTCGCTCCACAATCGAAAAATTGTCGGGGTTCTCCCGGTTCAAACACATCGGCTCATTGAGCCGGGGGTGCGGGTTGCTGATCACGCGCGGGGTGTTGGAGAGGTTCTGCGTCACCGAGTGCAGCATGAAGGGGTGCATGAGGTAGACCGTGCCGGCCTTGCCTTCGATGTGGACGAACCGTTTGCACTGCTGGTTGAGGTTGTCCTTGAAGCCCACGGCGCTGAGGCCCTTGGGGTGCTCGAGCATGCGGCGGGCGACGGGGCCGACGGAGTCGAGGGCGACCGCGGTGCCGCCGCCGCGCGGGGCGATGTCCTTCCAGATGGCCAGGACGAAGAGGCCGATCTCGGGGCTGTCGAGGAAGTGGTTGAAGTCGCCGTCGATGTGCCAGGCGCCGCGGGTGTGGTCGGGGGGCGACCAGGGCGTGCCGGCGGGCGACGGGAAGTTGACGACGAAGCCGTCGCCCCAGACGTAGGGCTCGTCGATGCGCTCCGCGCCGCCCATGAGGTCGGCGCAGGCGTGGAAGACCTTGGGGGCGAAGTCGCGGACGTCGACGATGCGCTTCACGCCGGCGTGCTTGCCGAAGAAGGAGATGCCCTGGAGGAAGGTCTCGGGCCGGGCGGGGTCGACATGGCCGCGGGCGAAGGCGTCGGCGACGAAGCGGTCGGCGACCTCGCGCGGGAAGCAGTCCTCCAGCACGATGTGGTGGTGGTCGAGGAAGTGCTGGACCTGCGCGGGCGTGAGGTGGGCGGGGGGCCGGGGCATGGGGCGTTCCGTCGGGGCGAACGGGCTCAATGGGCCGGCGCGCTGGCGGGCTGCGTCGCGGGCATCGCCGGGCGGGCGACCTTGCCCTCCTTGTAGTCGGCCTCGGTGGCGGCGGTGGGGTTGGCCTGATCGGCGTCGGCAGGGACCTCCACCACGCGGACGTTGTCGAACATGTATTCGCCGTTGGGCCAGTAGGGGTAGAGCATCACGCGGAGGAAGCGGACGTTCTTGGTCAGTTCGCGCGAGGTGGGGTGGGCCGGCTTGTCGAGGCTGTAGGTCTGCCACTTGCCCCCGCCGCCCGCGGAGAACCACTTGGTGTACGAGTAGCGCAGGCGGTAGCGGATGGGCTTGCCGCTGGCGTCGTTCTCCGGCTCGTTGCGGGCCTGGCGGAAGACCTGCTGCGTCGCGGGCTCCTCGTCGGCGAAGGAGAGGGGGACCTCCTTCTCGTAGCCGCGGACGAAGACCTTGCAGCCTCCGCCCTTCACGTCGACGTAGACCATGTAGGCCTTGTCGGGCTTGATGGGGATGTAGTCGGACCAGAAGAAGCCGCCGTCGAGGGCGCCGATGGAGTCCATGTAGGCCCCGGGCGTCTTGGCGGGGGCGTTGGCGAGCGGCGCGCCCTTGACGAAGCGCTCGGTCCACCAGTCGTAGGCCTGGCTTTCGTGGACGCCGGTGTCGATCTTGATCACCTTGCCGCGCTCGGGGGCCTCGGCGTCGGTGGCCCAGTGGTAGACGAGGTTGTCGACGGGCTGCCAGAATTTCGGGCCGTCGTTGGTGTCGTTGGGCTGCTCGAAGTCGCCGTTGCGGATGAGGTTCTCGACCCCGGGGGCGGGGGCCGGCGCGGCGACGGGAACGGCGGCGGGCGCGGCCTCGGGGGCCTTGGCGGGCGGCTTGGTGGGCGGCCGGGTCGGCGTCTTGGAGGGCGGGGCGGCTTGGGCTTGCGACACGAACGCGGCGAGGAGCGCAAGAGCGGCAAAAAGCCGCGGCGTGGTCCATCTGACGGTTGCGGGTTCGTGCGCGTCGATTCGCGTGGTCTTGCCCAGGTCGCTCATGGCTTTTTCTCCGGCGAGGCGGGCGCCGTCGCGCTCGGCCCGATCTGGAAGATCTCCGTGGTCGAGATGGGCTTCTTCCCCATCTCCTTGAGCGCGTTGATCGCGTCGTCGCGGAACGAGCTCTTCATCCCCGAACGCACCAGCCCGTTGAGGGCGCGGCGCTGGGCCTCGAAGTCGAGCAGGTCCTTGTACGACTCGGCGAGCGTCCAGCGGGCCTCGGCCTCGAACTCGGCGCCCTGCGCCAGCTCGATCGCCAGTTGCAGCGGGCGCACGGCCGCGGCGGGCCGGCCCTGCAGCCGCTCGAGCTTGCCGACGTAGAACAGCACGGCCCCGCGGATCTGGTCGGACGGCAGCTCGTCCTGCCACTCGCGGGCGATCATCATCGCCTGGTCGTACCGGCGGGCCAGCAACTGCTGCTCGATCGCCTCGGGGTAGGCCCCGATCTTGCTCGTGCGCACCTGCTGCGGGATCGGCGTCGGCGCGAGGGCCTCGGCGGTGCGGTAGTCCTCGTTGGCCTTCCTCAGGTCCTTGGCGAAGAGGTGGGCGTCGCCGATGGCGATGGTCGTGTCGCGGAAGGCGGCCTTGACGTCGGAGGTCATGCCCGCCTTCTTCACGTCGATCACGGCCTGCTCATACAGCGCCGAGGCGGTCGCGATGTCGGCCTGGTCGATCCCCATCGCGCGGATGGCGCGGGTGGCGATCTGCAGCCGCTTGACCGGGTCGGTCTCGGCGGCGAGCGCGGCCTGGAGATGCTGCGCGACCTTGGCCGCCTGGGCGGCGTCTCGCGAGCTGCCCGACATGCCCGAGAGGCCCAGGGCCGAGACCGAGGCGATCAGCACGTGCATGTCGCCCGTGTCGACGACGCTGAGGTCCTTGCGGGCCAGGGCCGCCTGGGCCGAGAGGCTGGCGGGCTCGCGCTGCCCGGCGAGGGCCTGCAGGCGGGCGAGCTCCGTGAGCGCGGCTGTGTCGAGCTTGGCGCGGTCGTAGGTCGCGGCGAGCGAGGCGCAGGTCGCGATCGAGCCGTTGCGGAACTGCCCGGCGACGACGTCGATGAGGTAGACGACCTGAGGCCAGGAGCGCTCGACGCGCTGCCCTGCGGGGCCGACGGCGGTCATCGCGACGTTGTACGTCCCCAGGCGGAGGTAGACGTGCTCCGCGGCCATGCCCTGCGCGGTCTGCCCGTCGCCGAAGGACCATGTGACGGTCCAGCCGGTGGGGTTGGGGGCGAGTGCGCCGACCTCCGCGACGAAGGCGTAGCGGGTGTACTGCCCCTCGGAGCGGTTGGGCGGCCAGTAGCTGTCGAGCAGGGTGGCACGAGGGAAGACGAGTTGCCGCGAGGAGGAGTCCTGCAACGCCTGGATGCGGGCCTTGGCGGGCTGAGGGAAGCGGGCCTCGGGGATGGCGGAGTAGACGCGCGTCGGGCCGGCGCCGTCGACGCCGGGGCGCTCGGAGCCGGGCGGGCTCCAGCCCAGGAAGGCCATCTGGTAGAGGAGGACCTCCTCCTGGTAGTACTCGACGTAGTGTCGCCCGGCGGAGAGCTTGACCACGGCGTTCTTCTCGCCGAAGCGCCCGCGGGTCTCGGTGTGGCGGCCGGGCCAGTGCACGAGGTCCTTGCCGTCGAGGAAGCTGAAGCTCGACTCGTTGGAGGCGGTGCAGAAGCCGTAGGAGGCGTCGGCGGGGATGTCGATCCAGCCGCGGTAGGCGGAGATGTAGAAGTCGGAGTCGCCGAAGCGGTTGTAGCCGTCGGAGATGTTGTTGACGTAGGCGGCGCCGTCGGGGCCGGGCGAGCGGCCGATGAGGGAGGCGAGTTCGGGGACGGTGTTGGGGTTGTCGATGGGCGGGGCGCCGGTTTTCTCGTCAAAGGCTTGGCGGGGTCTGCGCATGGTGGCGAGGACGAGGCCGGCCTGGGGGACCCAGCCGCCCGCGCCGGGGCCTGGGGTGGGCGGGCCGCCGCCTGGCGCGGGGTTGAAGAGGGCGCGGAGCGGGTCGACGGGGGCGTCGGGCTTGCCGAAGTAGACGGCGAAGGAGCCGCCGGCGGGCGGGCAGCGGAAGCTGATGAGCGAGTCGCGGGCGGGGTCGTGGTAGGCGACGAGGTAGGGGACGGGCTGGCCGGCGGAGTTGAAGACGCGGTAGTCGTTGGCAGTTGGGGCGGCGGCGCCGAAGTGGTTGACGCGCACGCAGGCGACGTCGACCGCGGGGTTGGGCGAGCCGTCGACCTGGACGAGGAGGCGCAGGCCCCAGCCCGGGGCATGCCACGGCATCTCCTGCGCGCGGGCGAGCGCGGGGAGCAGGAGCGAGAGGAGAATGGCCGAGGCGACGGCGAGCGGGGCGGAGCGGATGTTGCAGAAGCTGTTGCAGGGAAAAAGGGGCATGCGACGTCCGTGCCTCATCGGGGCTTTTCAGGGTCGGCTCCGCCGGCGGGCGCGGGTTGGCCCGAGGCGGCGTTGCTGATCGCCTTGTAGTACGCGCCGACCAGTTCCTCGTAGCCCTCGGGCAGGGCCTGTTGCGCGCCGGAGCTGATCTGCTGGCGGAGCTCGGGGGGCAGGTTCGGGGCCTTGTCGAGCGAGAGGCTCACGGCCTGGTCGATCTGGTTGGCCTCACTCTTGAGCTCGTTGATCGCGACCTTGCGCCGGCGGGCGGCCTCCTCGTAGCGGAGGTCCTTCATGTCCTGCATGCTCGAGTCGAGCAACTGCAGGGCACGGTTGACGTGCGTCGAGGGCTTGCCCGCGTTCTCGAGCTGCTTGGCGAGCTGCTGGGTCTTCTCGCGGAGCTGCTTCTGCTCCTCCTTGAGGCGCTCCATGTCCTTGACGAAGTCGGGGGGCGTGCCGCCCTGCAGGCCGCGGGCGCCGCCGCCGGTCTTCTTGCCGCCGCCGGTCGCGCCGCGCGGGTCAAGCTGGTCCTCGGACTTGGGGTTGCCGGCCTCGTAGGGCTCCTTGGTGAGGCGGGCCGGGGTGGGGCGGCCCTCCATGCCCTTGGAGGTGTCGCCGACCATCTGGCCCGAGGAGCGCCCGCGCCGGCCGACGCCCGAGCGCCCGCCGACCTCCTGCTCGTTGGGGAGCTGGTTGCCGGTCTTGCCCAAGGCGTTGAAGCCGCTGATCGGGCCGTCGACGATGTCCCAGCCCGCCTGGCCCATGTTGCCGCCCCAGGAGCTGGTGACGTCGTCGGCCTCCTCGTCGAAGTCCTTGATGTCCTCGACCAGGTCGCCCACCATGTCCTGCAGCGCCGCGGGGAGGTTGTAGGGCGGCACCTCGAACTTGCCCTCCGTCGGCTCCTCCATGGTGATCTTCACCGCGTCGCCCTTCTGGGGCATCCAGATCTCCAGGTCCTCGAGCACCTTGGTCCCGTCGGCCTTGACGCCCTCCTCGAGCGGCGTGTCGATCTTGGTCGTCGCGCCCTTCTGCTGCTTGTCGATCTCCTCGAAGATCGTGTTGACGTTCTCCGCCAGCGCCGAGTCCTTCACGAAGCCCTCGGGCAGTTTCGCGATCCCGTCGGCGGAGTCCTTGGCCCACTGCTTCCAGCGGTCGAGTTGGTGCAGCGCGTTGTTGAGGGCGTTGAGGTCCTCGCCCTTGACGTCGTCCTTGTCGGCCTTGCGGACCTTCTCGTACTTCTCCTCCAGGTCGCGCTGCTCGGCGAGGAACTTGTCGAGGTCCTTCGACAGCCGGGCGAGGACGCTGGTGACCTCCCTGTGGGCCGCCTGGTCGGTCTTCTCGATCTTCTTGAGCTCGGCGCGGGCGGCCTGGTCGCGGTCGAGCCGCTTGAGCATCTCCTCGAGCGCGAGCACGATCTTGTCCTGCACCGGCAGCGTGCTGGCCGCGGAGGCCTTGCCCGCCTCGGAGTCATGCGCGTCGCGGAAGCTCTCGAGCAGCGAGATGACCTTCGCCATCGGGCCCGAGGCCAGGTCCTGCAGTTCGTCGATCATCGTCTGCGCGGGGAAGGCGTTTTTCTGCATCAGCTCCGCGAGCTTCTGGCCCTGGCGGCGGATGAGGCCCTCGCGGTCGATCAGCGGCTGGGCGGGGGGCGTGGCGGCGGTCTCGTTGCGGTTGAGCCGCTGGAGGCGGATCATCTCGGTGAGCGTCTTGGCGTATTCGTTGAGGTCCTTCTCCATCTGGGCCGCGACCTGCTCAGGCGTGAGCACCATCAGGTTGAACCGGCGCGACTCGCCGCGTCCCGGCCCCGTGGGCGAGACGTTGTTGAGGTCCTCGACGGTGGCCCAGTACTCGAGGCGGTCGCCGGCCTTGAGCTTCAGGTCGGCGGTCGATTTCTTGACCGACATCTCGATGCGGCGGACGGGCTTGCCCGCGGGCGTGGGCCACTCGTGGATCACGCCGGGCGTCTTGTCGTTGTTGAGGCGCCCGACGAGGCGGACCGGGCCGATGCCCAGGTCGTCCTGGGCGACGAGGGCGAACTCGGTGACGGTGTCGGGCTGGACCTGCGTGTCGCGCCCGGGGCGGGAGAAGCCGACGACGGGGGCGGCGTCGGCCTCGAGGGTGATGGTGTAGCGCGTCGGGTCGTCCATGTCGTAGCCGCCGGCGTCGAGCAGCTTGAAGGAGTAGACGCCGTTGGCGGTGAGCGTGAGGTCGACGGTCCAGGTCAGCGCGTCGGGGCCCTGTGAGAATGATGCGGGGCTGCCCGAGTCGGGGACCATCGCGAGCTTCTGCAGGGGCTTGTTGGCCTGGACGGTGAGCGAGGCCTTGGTCTGCGGGAGGCCGTGGAGATGGCCGTCGAAGTCGTCGACCTTGCGGTCGGGCAGGACGGCGTAGGCGGGGTAGTGGTAGGTGACCGCCATCTTGGCGACGCGCGGGCGGCGCTCGACGGAGACGGGGATGTCGGCGGTGGAGCCGTCGCCCGCGGCGACGTGGAAGACGAACGCGCTCTCCACCGAGGCGAAGACGTAGGTGAAGGACTTGGGGTCCTTGGTCGCGGGGCGCATGCCGGCGGAGCGGCGGTGCCCGGCGGAGTCGGTCCAGGTGATGAAGGCGTCGGGGATGGCCGACTTCTCGTCGCGCACGTCGACCAAGGCGTTGACGGTGAGGGGGAGCCCCTCGCGGATGGTCACGGCCTTGTCGGGCGTGACGAGGGTGACGCGGGCCCAGGTGAAGGGGAGGATGTCGGCGGCGGGGAGGAGGACGCGGGCCATGGCGATCCGCGCCCCGGGGCCGGCGAGCAGGAGGTAGAGGGCGACCAGGGCCAGCGCGCCGGTGAGCCCCCCCGCGGCGCGGCGGAGCATGGGGCTCTCGACCGAGCGGGTGAGGTCGATGTCCTGCGCGGCGGTGGCGCCGTCGGAGACGATGGCGTCGATGAGGCGGGGGGCGACGGGGTTGGCCTCGCGCCCGAGTTGGATGGCGTTGATGAGGCGGTTGCGCAGGGCGGGGTTTCGCTGCTCGGCCAGGGCGGCGTAGAAGTCGATGGGGTGCTGCGCGGTGGCGGGGCGGACCAGCCAGCGCCAAGCGACGAGGCCGGTGATGGCCCAGAGGGCAAGGGCGAGGAACAGCCGCCCGGCGACGCCCGGGGCGAGGAGTTGGTCGAGCGCGGCGGTGAGCACCAGCGCGACGGCGAGCGAGGCCAGGGCGAGCAACGCCCCCTCCACCATCCGGCGGGCGCGCCAGCTCTGCCTCACGAGGTGGACCTGGTCCAGCAGTTGGTCGTAGGCCTGTGTCATGGCTTGAATCCTCGAGCGATCGGATGAATCAGACCAATTGGTTCCGGCGGCGGATGATCCATTCGGCGCTGATGCAGGTCAGGAAGAGGATCAACAGGAACGGGCTGTTCCAGACGTTGGCCTTCTTCGTCTCCGTCACTGTACGCGGCTCGTGGGGCAACGCGGAGAAAAGATCCTTGCCCGCGCGGGCGTCGTCGATGTCGGCGTAGAGCCCGCCGGTGACGGAGGCGATCTGCTCGAGCACGGAGGGGTTGGTCGCGGGGTCGTCGAGCTCGAGGCTCGAGCCGTGGACGAGGAACTCGCAGACCTGGTTGGCGAGGTCCTTGGAACCTGACGCGGAGCCTGACGCCCCGGCCGGCGGCTTGGCGGGGTCGGCCTCGGGCGCGGCGGGGGCGGCGTTGGCGACGAGCCGGGCGTGGACCTCGAAGCGACCGCCGCGGTCGGGGAAGTAGGTGGCGGACCACTGGTTGGGGTCGGCGGTGGGCGAGGGGGAGAGCGGGGTGGTGCGCCCGTCGGGGGTGTGGACCACGAGGCTCAACTGCGAGGCCTGGTTCTCCTGGCCCGGCACCATCGCGGCGAGGTTGCGCTGCACGCGGACGGTGACCTTGTGCCCGCGCTCGTAGACGGCGTTGTCGGTCGAGACCGCCAAGGCGGGGCGCGGATCCTGGATGTCCCGCCGGGCGAGCCAGCGGACCATCTGCGACCAGAAGCGGACGTAAAGCGTGTCGGGCTTGCCCGCGAGGCGCAGGTAGCGCGACCAGCGCCAGGTCGTGTCGGCGGTGAAGAGGGCGACCGTGCCCTTCCCGAAATGCTGGGTCGCCAGAACGATGTAGCCCAGCTTGTCGGCGGCGTCGGTGTTGGGGTGCGGGTGGCGGGCCAGGACGGTGGCGCCGGGCTTGGCGTCGCGCACGGCGGCGATGCCGCGCAGGGGCGGGAGCGACTCCCAGAGGGCGGCGTCGCGCGTCGCGTCGCCCGTGATGTAGAGCGCGGGGTGGCGCTTGCCCTCGTCGGTGAGCCGGAGCAGGAACGGCTCCTCCACTTGGTAGACCGGGCCGGCGGAGAGCTCGACGGGCAGTGCGTCCTTGAGCGGGGTGCTGACCAGCCCGTCGTCGCCGAGGTTGTAGTAGCCGCCCAGGACCATCATCGCCCCGCCGTCCTCGACCCATTGGCGCAGGGCGGCGTAGGTCGGCTCGTCGAGCATCCGGCTCTCGAAGTCGCCGAGCAGGACCACGTCGATCTTCTTGAGCCGCTCGGCGGTGATCAGTTCCGCGCCGGCCAGCGCGCCGGCGGAGCCGGACTGGTCAGGGTTGGCCGAGCGGACGAAGGAGACGAGGTTGACGTCGGGGTCGTTCGAGAGGCGGTTGCGCAGGAAGGTGTACTCGGGGCGGAGGAAGCCCTCGATGTAGAGCACGCGGATCGGCTCGGCCTCGACGCGGAGCTTGAACAGCCTCGCGTTGTTCGCCCCCGAGCGCTCGTTGGGTTGCTCGGGGATGTGGGCGCTGAGGGTGAAATCGCCCGCCTCGGTGGGCGTGAAGCTCAGGTTGACCATCTTCTGCGACGCCCCCGCGGGCAACTGCACGCGCTGGGTGAGCAGCGGCGTCCCCGCACGCTCGATCTGGATCGGGATTTCCATCGCCTCGCCGCTGTCCTTGCTCACCAGGATCTTCACCGGCACGGCGTTGTGGACCAGCACGCGCTGCGGGGCCTCGACGGCGTTGACCGCGAGGTCGAACGGCGCACCCTTGCCCGGCGGAGGCTGGCGGAAGCCCAGCGCGTAGACCGGCGCGGGCAGCTCCTGCAGGGGGAGATAGCTCTCGCGCCCGGTGGTGTCGCGCCCGTCGCTGATGAGCACCACGCCCGCGAGCGACTGCCCGCGGAGCTGGCCCGACGCGGCCCGCACGGCGCGGACCAGGTCGGTCTGCTCGGCGGTGGGCTCGGCCGCCATCTTCGCGGGGTCGACCAATTGCCCGGCGATGTTGAAGACCTTGACCTCGAAGAGCTCGCGCAGGCTCTTGCCCGCGGGCGAGTCGGCCAGCCACTGCTTCGCGAGCTGGTACCGGCTGGTCCACTGCTCGGAGCCGGCGGGCTTGTGCATGATCGACATGCTCTGCGAATCGTCGATGACGATGGCGACCTGCGGCCGCTCCTGCCGCTGGATGAGCTGGGTCCACGCGGGTTTGACCAGCGCGACCAGCAGCGCGAGGACGCCGACGATGCGCAGGGCCAGGAGCAGCCACGTGAGCTGCCGGCCCGAGCGGCGGAAGATGCCCTTGTAGGTGAGGCAGAGGATGGCGATCGACCCGACGGCGACGAGCGCCCAGAACCAGGGCGGGTCGATGTTGTCGAAGGTCAGGTCGGCGAGGATGGTGGGCACGAAGGCGGGCATGGGTTTGCGGAATCCGGGGGCGATCGGGTTTCAGGTCAGACGGAGGTCGTCGCGGGCTCGCGGGACTCGGCCTTGGACGGAGTAGGTGGAGGCACGTCGTCGTCGCCGGGCATGGGCACGCGCGAGGCGACGTCGCGCTTCGACATCGCGTCGGGCCCGCTGGGCGAGCGGCGGCGGGTGAGGCGGTTGGCGAGCCAGGGCTCGAAGAGGCCGACCATCAGGGCCAGGAAGAGGAGCTGGTCCCACAGGCCGTAGCCGCGGCGGGCGCTGGCGCCGACGTCGACGGTGGAGTCGGACTCGCTGACGAAGTCCCAGGGCGTGTCGCTGCCGACGAGGTTGGCGATGGCGGCGCGGTCGAGGCTGACGGGGTCGGCCTCGTCGCTGGGGACGTTGGCGGCGAAGAGCAGGCGCGGGGCGTCGTCCTTGCGTCCCCCGCCGCGGAGAACGTAGACGCCCGCCTCCTCGGCGTTGTTGAAGACCATGCCCGAGGCGGAGCCGCCCTGGTGCGAGGCGGCCGGCTCGGGGTAGGCGATCGAGCCGTCTGGCGTCTCGACCTGAAGGGCCTCGACCTGCGTCGCGGCGTTGGGGAGCGGGACGACCTGGCCCGTGCGGACGAAGCCGCCCGAGTCGAGCCCGCCCTGGGCGAGGTAGGAGACGATGCGGTAGACCCAGGGGACGAAGGCGGGCTGGAGCGGGAAGTTGGTCCAGTCGCGGTCGATCGAGGAGGCGAAGAGCAGGACGCGCCCGCGGCCGAAGCGCTTCTCGGCCATGAGCGGCTCGCCGGCGGCGGAGCGCATGAGCACGGCGTCGGCGGGGACGTCGAGCTTGTAGCGCGAGGAGAAGCGGACGGAGGTGAGCGAGCCGAGCTGCCCGTCGGCGAAGCCGGCGAGGGCGGGGTGCTCGTCGCTGACGGAGGCGATGTACCCGGCGTCGGCGGGCTCGGCCGAGGCCATGTCGGGGCCGGGGGCGGGAGCCGAGGTTGGAGCGGGGGCCGCGGGGTCGGGTGCGGCGAGGGTGGGGATCGCGGGGGCGGGGGTGACGACGCCCGCGAGTTTGCCGGGGAGGAGGCCACCGTGGAGGCGAGAGTCGCCGACCCAGGTGGCGTAGGCGTTGGGGTCGACGCGGTCGCCGAGCGTGACGAAGAGGTTGCCACCCGCGTCGACGTAGCGCTCAAGGGTCTCGAGCGCGTCGGGCGCGAGGGAGCCGACGTTGGCGAGGATGACCAGCGGGAAGCCTTCGAGCTTGTCGGGCGTGATCTTCGCGGTGGGCAGCGTCTCGAGCTGGATCGGGCTGCCCTGAAGGCGCGGGCCCGAGCCCTCGGCGGCGAGCTTCTCGGGGTTGACCGTCAGGGCGAGGCGGAGGAAGAAGAGCTCGTCGTTGGCGGGCACGGCCGAGGGGGCGCCGTTGATCGCCAGCACGCGCAGCTTGTTGTCGACGCGGAGCGAGAAGAAGCGGCGGTTGTCGAAGGCCAGGGCGTCGGTGCCCGCGTCGGCCGCCATGGTCGCGGGGGCGGAGGCGGTCGCGGCCGCAGTCCCGGGGGCGACCTCGACGTATCCGCCGAACCACCCGATCTTGGTGAAGCGGTGCGTGAAGCGGACGATCTTCGAGCGCCCGCCGGGGATCTCGACGGTCTTTTGTCCGACGGATTGCCCATCGACGACGAGCGTGGCGGTGGCGGTGCGGGTCCGGGGGCTGTGGTTGTTCAGGAGCGTGCGGAAGGTGAAGGGGACGCCGAGCATCGGCTGGGGCGCGCCATACTGCACGGCGTCGACCGAGAGGTTCTCGCGCACCGCGTCCTCGTTGGCGGCGGTGGAGACCATCACCAGCAGGACGCCCGGGCCGGCGGAGAGCTGCTGCCCGGGGGCGAAGGCGCTGCGCTGCATGTCGGAGAAGACGTAGACCTCGCGGCTGCCGCCCAGGCTGGTGGGCGTGGCGGCCCCGACGGAGCTGGCGCCCGCGCCGGAGATGACCTTGCCCGCGCGGTCGACGGCGACGTTCAGGTCGGTCGCGAGGTCGGTGACCTTCACGCCGTTGATCGCGGCGCGGATGGCGTCGAAGTCGGAGGTGGGCTCGGGGAAGAGGACGCGCGGTCCGGTCTCGCGCCGCCCGGCGAGGACGAGCGTCGCCTTGTCGCCCCGGGCCTTGGAGAGGTTCTTCACCAGCGCCAGGGCGGCCCCCTTGGAGCGCTCCAGGAGGACGCCGCGCTCGGTAGACATGCTCATCGAGGCCGAGTCGTCGATGACGACGGCGACGAGGCTGCGCTCGCCGGTCCAGGAGGCGAGGCCGGGGAACTTGATGAACGGCTGGGCGAGGGCGAGGACGAAGAGCGCCAGCAGCGCGATGCGCAGGGCCATCAGGACCTTGTCCTGGAACTGGGCCCGGCGGGAGGAGCGGATGAACTGCTCGTCGAAGAAGCGGGTGGTGGAGAAGAGCATGCGCTTGTGGCGCGTCGAGCGGCGCAGGTGAAGCACCAGCGGGATCGATGCCGCGAGCAGGCCGAAGAGGAAGAGGGGGGAGAGGAACATGGTGGGGCGGTTGTGTCCTGCGGCTTCGGGGGCCGGCCGGCGGCGCGGTCAGCGCTTGGCGGCCAGGTGGAGGCGGTGGCTGAGGTAGTTGCCCAGGAACATATCGAAGGGCTCGGCGGTGTCGGCCAGGGCGTAGCCCGCGCCGTGCGAGAGGCAGCCCGAGCGGACGCTGTCGAGGTACGAGTTGAGCCGGCGGAGGTATTCGTTGCGGATCGCCCCGGCGTCGGCGGAGACCAGCCGGTCGGTCTCGACGTCCTGGATCTGCGTCACGTCGTCGAAGGGGAAGGTCAGCTCGGCCCGGTCGAGGATCTGGAAGACGACGACCTCGTGCTTCTTGTGACGCAGGTGGCTGATCGCCTCGAGCAGCGGCTTGGCGTCGGCGCCCTCGGCCCCGGAGAAGAGGTCGCTGAGCACGACCACCAACGCGCGGCGCTTCATCGTCTCGGCCAGGTCGTTGAAGGTGCGCGGGAGGTCGGTCGTCCCGTTGGGCGTCGTCGCCTGGAGCTGTTCGAGGATCACGCGCAGGTGGCTCTTGCCCTGCCGCGGGGGGATGTGGCGGGTGACGGCCTTGTCGTAGGTGATGAGCCCGAAAGCGTCGTGCTGCGACTGCATCAGGTAGGCGAGGCTGGCGGCGCAGTAGCAGGCGTACTCGAACTTGGTGATCGAGCTGCTGTGCTTGTAGCCCATCGAGGCGGAGGAGTCGAGCAGCAGGTAGCAGCGGAGGTTGGTCTGCTCCTCGTATTGCTTGACGTAGAGCTTGTCGCGCTTGCCGAGGATCTTCCAGTCGAGGTGGCGGGGGTCGACGCCGGGGGAGTACTCGCGGTGCTCGGCGAACTCGATGGAGTAGCCGCGGTGGGGCGAGCGGTGCTGCCCGGCGAAGAGGCCCTCGACGACGAGGCGCGCGGCGATGCCCAGGTTCTTGAGCTTCGCCAAGGCGGCGGGGTCGATGTAGCGCGTGTTGGAGGGGGCGGTGGTCATGTCAGATCGGGGCGCTTTCGGTGGTTGCTCGACGCTTCTTCAGGAGGACTCCGGCGGCCACGATCCACAGGACGTTCGTCAATATCAGCGGGTAGAGGGCCCAATCGACTCCCCTGAGGGCCACTGCGACGATCTCTTTCCCCTGTTCCTCTGTAAACGCCTTCTCGAAGGTTCTGACATTGCGGTCGTAGATTTCAAGGCCAGCCATTCCGACCGAATAGAACGAATGGGTCATGACGATCCCTGTGACGACGACCGCGGCGACGAACAAAGTCCACGATAGCCAAGGTCGTGTGCCCATTCTGCTCGCCCCCTTCATCACGGCGTCAACCAGCCGGGTGCCGCAGGCCACCGTGGGGTTTTCGGTTTCCTGGAGCCGACCCCACCGAACCCGACGGCGTACCGTCGGGATTAGTGGGCTTTGCGCTCCTCATCCGCTCACGCCTTCGTCAGCGAGTCATACTCCGCCGGCGTCGGCTCGGTGACCGCGGCGACCAGCCGCTTCACCAGGTTGTCCGAGTCGATCCCCTGCGCCTCGGCGTGGAAGTTGGGGATGATGCGGTGGCGAAGCACCAGCGGGGCGACGGCCTTCACGTGCTCGACCGTGACGTTGTACTCGCCGTGCAGGGCGGCCCGGGCCTTGGCGCCCAGCACGAGGTACTGGATCGCGCGGGGGCCGACGCCCCAGGTGACGAACTCCTTGATGAAGTCGGGCGCGGTCGGTTCCTTGGGGCGGGTCGCCCGGCCGAGCTTCACGCAGTACATCGCGACGTGGTCGCTGATCGGCACCTGCCGGATCATCTTCTGCAGGGCGAGGATCTCCTGCCCGCGGAGCACCTTGTCGATGTTCACTTCCGTGTCGGTCGTCGTCGCCTTGGCGATGGCGAGCTCCTCCGCGGCGGTGGGGTACTCCACGCGAATCATGAACATGAAGCGGTCGAGCTGGGCCTCGGGCAGCGGGTAGGTGCCCTCCTGCTCGATGGGGTTCTGCGTCGCGAGGACGAAGAAGGGCTTGGGGAGGTCGTAGGTCTGCCCGCCGCTGGTGACCTGCTGCTCCTGCATGGCCTGCAGCAGGGCGGCCTGGGTCTTGGGCGGGGTGCGGTTGATCTCGTCGGCGAGGAGGATGTTGGCGAAGACCGGGCCGTTGACGAACTTGAACTTGCGCTCGCCGGTGGTGGGGTCCTGCTGGATGACCTCGGTGCCGGTGATGTCGGCGGGCATGAGGTCGGGGGTGAACTGGATGCGGTTGAAGTGGAGGTCGATGGCGCGGGAGATGGTCTGGACCATGAGGTTCTTGGCCAGGCCGGGGACGCCGACCATGAGGCAGTGGCCTCGGGCGAAGATGGCGGTGAGCAGGTCGTCGATGATCTGCTCCTGCCCGATGATGACGCGGCCGATCTGGGCCCGGAGGGTCTTGCGGGCCTCGCCGAGGCGCTCGAGGGCGGCGGGGTCGATGTTGGCGGAGGCGGCGGCCGAGGAGCCGAGGCTGGAGCCGATCTTGGGGGAGCCGAGCTGGGTCATGACGGGAAGGACTCCTGGAGGCCGGGTCGGCCGAGGGGGAGGCGGTGAACGGGCAGCGGAGAAGCGCGGCCGCAAAGACTGTGTCAGGACTGTGTCGGGACTGTGTCAGGAATGCGGCGGTCATACGCGGGAAACCGCGCTGCGACGCTTGTTCCGCGTCGCACAGGGGCGGTTTAGTGCCTCATCGCGTAGCAAAGCACGTCGAGGGCGAGCTTGCGCGACGACTCGGCGTCGTAGGCGTTGGCGTACGGGTCGTGCACGCCCTTGAGCATCGCGAGCGTGTCGTTCTTGGAGTAGATCACGGCCGCGCGGCCGTCGATCAGGATCGCCTCGAGCTCGGCCGGGCGCTCCTTGAGCGTGCCGGCGTCGCGCAGCGTCTGGGCGTCGTAGAGCGTGTGGAAGACCTCGTGCTCGGGCGGGAGGGCGACGAGCTTCTGCTCGGGGAACATCCGGGCGACGACGTTGCGGGCCTCGCGGTCGAAGAGGGCGAAGCCCGAGGTGTTGTTGATGAAGAGGAACCCGCCCGCCTGGACGTGCCGGCGGAGGGCGTCGACCTGGTCGTCGGTCAGCTTGGGGTCGTCCATCCCGGTCATGACCACCAGCGGGGTGTCGAGCAGCTTCTCGATGTGGGCGTCGACGGGGCGGAGGTCGAACTGCATCGGGGCGGAGGTGTTCTGGGCGGCGAGGCGGATGAGCTGGTAGAGGGCGTTGGGGTCGGGGTTCCAGTCGCCCTGGTGGCGGAGGATGGCGATGGGCACCGCGGCGCGGCGCTGAGGCTGGTCGCCGACGATCTCGCGGGTGACGGCCTGGGCCTTGGCGAAGCGGCGCTGGGCGCCGACGTAGGCGACGATGTTGATGCCCATGCGGATCGCGTCGGCGGGCATCATCGCCAGCGTGCTGGGAGCGCCGGCGGCCTTGGGCCGGTCGGGCGTGGCGGGGGCGTAGCGCCCGTCCCACCCGCAGGTCATGTCGTAGGGGGAGAGGATCACCGCGGTGCGGGCGGCGAGGTTCATCCCCAAAAACTGGGGCGGGCTCTCGAGCTTGGTGCGGACGCCCTCCTCGATCGTGAAGTAGTGGATGTTCGAGTAGGTGTAGTACCCGCGCATGATCGGGTGGTCGAGCTGGAGCACGTCCATCTTGCGGTCGGGGAACATCTTCGCGACCTCGGCCCGGAAGCTCTTGACGAACTCGGGGCTGCCCAAGGCGGCGTCGCCCAGGAGGGTCCCGCCGTTGATCAGGTAGTCGCGCAGGGCCTCTCGCTGCTTGGGCGTGAACTCGAAGGCCTCGTACCCCGTCATGTAGAGTATGGGGATCTGGTAGGGCTTCTGCGTGTCGAGGGCGGTGATCAGCTCGCCCATGTCGACGACCTGGCTGCCGTACCACGCGTCGAGCTGGTAGCGGACGTGGCGGAGGAGGTTGTCGATGTCGCCGGGGTTGGGCATGTAGTCCTGCGACGAGCCGTACTTCAGCCGGCCCATGAAGAGCGGCGGCGCGGGCTCGGCCTTGGGCTCGGAGCGGCGCAGCGGGGTCGCGGGCAGGGGGAGCGGGGCGGTCGACTCGGCGGAGGTCTGGCGCTGCGGGTCCTGCCGCGGCGGGGGGCCGAGCGTGCCGAGCTTGCGGTCGGCGGCGTGGGCGAGGGAAGCCAGCGCCAGGGCGGCGAACAGGCCGAGGCACGCGACGAGGCGGCGACGGGATGCGTGAAGCGAGAGGGTTGTCATGGCGACTGGTCCTTCTCTGATGGCGCTCAAGGCGCCGGAGGCGCTGCCGGGGCAGGCTGGGTCGTCGATGCGGGCTGCGTCGCGGAGCGGAGGTCGGGCCGGGGCTTGAGGACGATGGCCTTGGTCGTCGATCCGTCGGGGTTCACGGCCCGCACGCCCGCGAGCGGCCGCGGAACGAGGATTGTACCCAGATCGATCTTGGGGCGCTCTTCCTTGAGGCCGATCCCGCCCAGGTGCCGGGCGAAGACGACGCGCTTGGCCTGGTAGACCTCGGGCTTGAGCCGCTCGCGGTAGAGGGCGTAGTACGGCCGCTTGTCGTAGGGGTTCCACTGGTCGTCCTCGGGGCTCTCCCACTGCCAGCGGTCGACCCGCCAGATCCACGTGCCGTGGGTGACGCCCATGCCCTCGGAGAAGGGCGTGGTGCGCACGCCGGTCATCAGCGCGGCCGCGTTCTGGATGTTGCCCTGCAGGTCGAGCAGGACGACCTGGTCGGGGAAGCCCGAGACGGTGTCCTTCGACATCTTGCGGATGATCTCGTTGGCGCCCTCCTCGGAGAGCGGCTGCTCGTCGACGTATTCACTGCGCGGGACGGTGGCGTCCCACCCTTCGACAAGGCCCGACTCGGTCTGGAAGCGCAGGTCGTACTTGCCCGGGACGGGGAGGCCCGCGACGGTGAGCTTGCCGTCGATGATGGAGCCGGAGAACGGCACCATGTAGACGCCGTTGGTGCGCTCGTCGCGCCGGACGGCCCAGACCTTGGCGATCAATTCGGAGGTCTTGAGCTGGGCGGTGATGACGCCAGGGCCGGAGTCGATGGCGGGGGCGGCGATCGCCGAGCGAGAAAGAGCGAACGACAAACCCAGGACGAGGCAAGCCCACGCGGCCATCGTCGCGCGTCGCGCGAAGCGGGGCCGGGCGGCGGGGCGGTCGGGTTGGCGGCGCGGGGTTGTGGGCATGTCTTGGAGGATCAACGCTGGTAGGCGGGGAGGTAATGCATGTAGACCTCGAGAACCATCGCCCCCAGGGCCGTGGAGTAGCACCGGGCGACCCCCCCGTTGTGGACCTGCTCCCCGAAGCCGGGCCATGAGCCGTCCTCCTGCTGGTTCTCGAGCAGGAACTGGCGGACCTTGGGGTGCCACTGGGCCCAGTAGTCGCCGCCGGCCTGGAAGTTGGCCTGCATGGCGTAGTAGGTCGTGTAGTAGAAGTAGTTGCTGAGGCCCTGGTTGTAGGGCTGCTTCTGCAGGTAGGTCAGGGCCTTGCCGACCGAGGGGTCGTCGTATGCGCCCAGCAGCGCCATCGAGAGCGAGCCCGCGGCCGTCTGTGCGGCGGAGGGGCCGCCCCCGGGCTGGTAGCAGTAGCCGCCTGCGGGGGAGGCGCAGAGCTTGACGTAGGCCAGGGCGCGTTCGATGGTCGACTTGGGCACGTCGAGCCGGGCGTTCTGGGCGGCGCGGAGGGCGACGACCTGCATGACGGTCACGCTCAGGTCGGCGTCGACGGGCGCGGGCGAGTACCGCCATCCGCCCACGGGGGCCTGGCTCTTGACGATCAGGTCGACGGCCTTCTGCACGGCGGCCCGCATCTGGGGCGTGGGGATGAAGCCGTAGGCCTCGATCAGCGCCAAGGTGGTCAGGCCGTGGCAGTACATCGAGTCGGGGAAGAAGCCCTGCTCGTTCTGCTGGGCGAGGAGGAAGCGGACGGCCCGGTCGACGACGAGCTTGTACGGCCCGCGGCCCGGCTCATGCCCCCGGCCGAGGAAGGCGAGCAGGCAGTAGGCGTTGATGCCGTTGTTCGAGCCGGTCCACGAGGGCCAGGAGCCCTCGGGCGTCTGCGTGCGGAAGAGATATTCGAGGGCGCGGTCGACGGAGGCCTCGGTGCGGGCCATCTCGCGCGGGTCGGGAAGCAAGGCTTCGGCGGCGGTGGAGGCGGCGGGGGTGGCGGGGCCGGCGGCGCGGACGGGGCCGGTGGGGGCGAGGAAGGTGAGGGCCATCAGGGCGAACGACGCGGCGAGCAGGGCGTGGCGGGCCATCAATCGGAAGCGGGGGCGAGCGAGCGTGGCGCTTTGGAAGCCCAACCTCACCGAACCCGACGGAGTACCGTCGGGATCGGTGGGCTTGATCGAGTTGTTCAAAGGCTTCATGTCGGGTTCCGGGGGATCTGTGCGGCGTGGCCGCGATGTTCTAGCGAGGGCGGGCGGGGAAATCGTGCAAAACCCGGCCTTGGGTGGATCCTACGATGGTCACATCAGCCCCAAGAGCCGCCGGGCCCCGACGTCGATGCAGTAGAGGCTCACGAGCAGCACGAGCGTCAGCCAATTGTCCCAGATGGTGTCTTCGTGGGGCTGGTGGATCTCGATCGGCTCGCCCTTGACGAGCGCAGGCAGCCGCGAGAGTTGGTCGAGTTCGAGGAGCTCCCCGCCGCTGTTGTCGGCCAAAGTGCCGAGCAGGTCGCGGTCGACGCTGGGGCGACGGACCTCGCGGCCCGAGCCCGAGACGACCACCGCCGCGGAGACCGCGCCGCCGCGGGCGTCGGTGTAGCCGAGCCGGTATTGCCCCAGGTGCTTGGGCTGCCACTGTCCGCGATAGAAGCCGGGCTGCCCGCCGGGGGTGACGACGAACTGGTCGGCGAAGTCGGCCCCGGCGACCTGCAGTTGGACCTGCGAGGTGGTGAGCGGCTGGCCTTCGCGGTCGACGGCGTAGAGCTGGATGGTGACCGATTCGCCCGGCTCGAGGCGGGCGGGGTAGGCCTCGATCCAGCTCTTGTCGGCCGCCCGCTTCTTGTCGCGGGCGACGTAGCGGATCGCCTGGCCCCAGAAGCGGTAGAAGAGATGGCTGCCGACGTTGCGGCGCCAGCGGTAGGTCGAATCGCCGCCGACGTAGAAGACGCGCCCGCGGCCGGCGTTGGCCTCGGCGATCATCGGGCGCGGCTCGCCCGGGCCGTCGACGCGGGCGAGCACCGTCGTGGTCGGCCCGCCGTCGAGGGCGGCGGAGCTCCAGTAGAACTCGGGCATCCGGCTCCAGACCGTGCGGTTCTGCGTCGCGTCGTCATAGAGCCGGAACGCGGGATGGATCGCCCCCGTGGCGGTGACCTTCATGCGGTAGGGCGCGAAGGCGGGGGCCTCGATGCCCGGAAGCGGGGCAGACTGGGCAATGTTGCCCGTCGCCGCGTCGGGCGCGAACTCGAGCTTGACCGGGAGCAGCCGCCCGAGCGGGCCGCGGTAGAACTCCTGCGGCATGTGCTGCACGCCCGCCTGGATGATCAGCCCCAGCCCGTCCTCCTCCACCGCCTTGGCGAGCTGCTCCTGCAGCTTGGGCGGGAGCAGGGCGGGGGAGATGTCGCCCAGGATCACGGTGTTGAACTCGGCGAAGCCCTTGGCGTCCTGAGGGATGTGGGCGAGCGTCGCGAGGTTCTCCTCCGTCGCGCCCTGGGCGACGAGCTGCGCCTCCATCACCATCGTGTTCTCGATCCCGCTGTCGCGCCGCAGCTCGTGGTCGAGGAAACGGAAGTCCCAGCGGGGCGAGCCCTCGAGGTAGAGCAGCTTGAGGCGCTCGGTGTCGACCTCAACGAAGACGCTCTTGGCGTTGTTGAGCTTGACCGTCTCCTCGGGCTGGGCGTCGACCGAGGCGGTGAGGATCGACGTGCCGGGCTCGTCGGCGATGAAGGTCAGGGCGACCTGCTGGTTCTCCGTGGCGCGGAGCGTCAGCGGCTTGCTGTCGAGCACCTTGCCCTCGGCGCCGGTGAGCTTCACCTGCACGGCCCGCGTGTCGAGCCCCTGCGAGTCGACGGTGGCGATGACGGTGATGGTGTCGCCCTTCGCGACGTGGGCGGGGGCGAGGACGTCGGTGACCGCGACGTCGACCACGGCCTTGGTCGCGCCGACGGGAATGCTCCAGAGCGGCGCGGCGCCCGACTTGCCCGTCCCGCCCACCGAGCGGAGGCGGGGCAGCACAGCCAACGGGTCGGGCCCGGTGGTCCAGCGGCCGTCGGAGAAGAGGACGACGCCCGCGAGGTTGCGCCCGACCGATTCGTCGATGGCCTTGTTGAGGGCCTCGCCCAGGTCGGTGTCCTCGCCGTCGACGGCCTCCAGGGGCGGGGGGGCGTCGCCGCCGAAGGTCGATTGGCGGACCTGGCGGGCGACGCGGAAGGCCTTGATGTCGAAGCGCTCGGCGAGCGGCTTGATGACCGAGTCGTTCGACTGCTTGAGCACCGCGTCGAGCAGGTCGGTGCGGGTCATCGCGGCGATCTTTTTCCGCGCCTCGGGCGGGACCGGGGGCGGGGTGGTGACGTTCTTGGGCTTCTCCACGAGGCCCGCGGCGCGGGCGAGGCGGTCGGCCTCCTCGGGCTCGAAGGGGCCGGCGGGCAGGGCCATGCTGCCCGACTCATCGATCACCACCGCGAGCAGGGGCTTCTGCTTGATCGGCTCGTCGAGCCGGAGGTAGGGCCCGCCCAGGACGAGCACGAGCAGCAGCAGGACGCCGATGCGGCAGGCGCTCATGAGCCCGCGCAGGGCGGGCGAGACGTTGGGGAGGTTGCGGCGGTGGCGCAGGACGACGAAGACGGCCGCGGGGACGAGCAGGGCGAGCCCGATCCAGAGCATCGTCGGGCGGGCCCAGAGGAGCTCCGCCTTGTCGAGCCGGGTGATGATGGCGTCCTTGACGCCCAGGAAATGAAGCACCCACGAGATCACTTGGCGTCCTTGCCGAGCTGGCGGTAATAGGCGTCGATGAGTTCCTGGTAGCCCTCGGGCCCGCGCTCCTGCATCGCCTGGAGCAGCGGTTCGCGCAGGCGCGGCGGGAGGCGGTAGAGCCCGGCGGCGGCCTGGTTGCTCAGGTCGATGCCGCTCAAGTCCATCTGGGTGATCGGCGGGGGCGTGCCGC
>JAPLMQ010000192.1 GCA_026386955.1 Planctomycetota bacterium | reverse complement strand
GCCCGCAGTCGCTTCGCTCACACATCAAACAAATCAATCCCCTCGATCGGCCCGCGTGTGCAGAGCGCATCGGCATAGGCCGGGTCGGCCCGCAGGTCGTGCAGCTCCCAAGGCGGCCCCGCCTCGGGCTCGCCGCGCAAGACCTTCGCCACCTGCGACCGCCCGGGGAGCAGCGAGACCTCGAAGTTGTCCAGTGGCATCGAGAGCCCCTCGCCCAGCGCCTTCACGAAGGCCTCCTTGCGCGTCCAGCAGCGGAAGAAGGCTTGTGTGCGCTCCGTCGAGCCCAGGCGGTTCAAGGCCTCGATCTCGCCCGGGGCGAAGAAGCGGCGGGCGAGGTTGAGGTTCGCCCCGTCGGCCTTGATGCGCTCGACGTCGACGCCCAGCGGGCGCGACCGCGCGACGGCGACCAGCGTCATGTCGCCCGAGGAGCTTTGGTTGAACTCCAGGTCGTTGGTCTTCGTCGCCAGCGCCGGCTTGCCGTTGGGGCCGAATGCGTAGGCCAGCCGGTCGGGCGAGGTCTCGATGTAGCGCGAGAGCACGCGCCGCAGCAGCCCGCGGCGGATGATGAACTTGTCCCGGTCGGCCTCGAAGCGGAAGCGCCCCGCCCGCTCGTGCTCCGCGGCCGAGAGTGAGGACGCGAGCAGGTTGAGCGCCGGCAGGTGGGCCGAGAGACGGGCCCGCCAGACGTGGACGCGCCCCGCGGGCAGCGGCGGGCGGAGCGAGGCGGGGACCCAGGTGCTCGGGGCGGTGCTCATGTCGGTCTCTCCTGACGCATGGCCGCGGCGAGGCGGCGGAGTTCCATCCCCAACTCGGCCTGGGCCTGGGGCTGCAGGGGGCTGATGTAGAAGTGGTCGCCGGGCACGATCCGCTGCGTGAACCTCGCCGAGGTGTGGCGCGACCAAGCCGCCACGTCCTCGGGCCCGACCGACGGGTCTTCGCTCCCCGCCATCGCGAAGATCGGGAAGGGGAGCGGCGGTTCGTCGTGGTGGCGGTGGCTCTCGCAGACGGCGACGTCGGCGCGGAGCGTGGGGATCATCAGCTCGACGAGTTCGGGCGGCGCGGCCTCCATGCCCTGGGGCGAGCCGTAGCGGGCCCGAAGCTCCGTCCAGAATTCGTCGTCGGGCAGGTCGCGCAGCGGCGGGCGCGGGTCGGGCCGGTGGGGGGGGAGGTCGCCCGAGACCAGCAGCGCGACCGGCTGCGGCAATCCCGCGCGGCGGAGCCGGCGTGCGAGGGAGAAGGCGACCGTCGCGCCCATGCTGTGCCCGAAGAGCGCAAAGGGGCGGTCGTGCAGGTGCGGCGCGAGCGCGTCGGCGATCGCGGCGACGAGTGCGTCGAGTTCGTCGTGCGCGGGCTCGTTCCGGCGGTTCTCGCGCCCGGGAAGTTGCACCGGCCAGACGTCGACCGGAGCGGCCAGCTTGCGCTGCCAGCCTGCGAAGGTCGACGCGCCGCCGCCGGCGAAGGGGAAGCAGAAGAGGCGGAAGGCCGCGTCCGGCGCCAGTTGCGGGCGGAGGAACCACGGGCTCGGCGATGCGGGTGCGGGTGTGGGCGCGTAGGACACGCGGCTATTCTGCCGGGCGACGCGGGCGACGCAAGGCGCGACGGCTGACGCGGCCTGGCCTCGGGTGCCACGGATTCCGGGGGTGGGCAAGCCACCCGGGGCACCCATTGTGAGATTTGCCATCGTCCGGCCAATCGATACGCGCCTCGAACCGCATCTTTCCGGCAGCGCAGGACTTCGGGTATCCTGATGTTTCGCGCAGGGGCGACGCACCTCGAAACGTGCGTGGCGCGAAGTGTCGGGGAGAAAATCCGAGCGATCTTCATCGATCAGGGCGCGGCCGGTTTGGGGTTCATCGCCCCTGCGCGGGAAGGGCTCCCGCACAGACGGAGGGGGCTCAAGGCGGCCGTGGCGCAGGGATGCCGCGCAGAGGCTCGTGATGAGATGGGTCGAGGTGTGCGTCGGATGCAGAACGCGGGCTGAACGGCGATCCGGAGCCGGTTCTCGACCGGGGTGGAGCCGGGTTGGCCCGAGGGGCGATGGAGGGGGCCGGTGGTGGGCCCGGCGATGAGCGTCCGAAGGTCGTCGGTGGACACTAGGCGGGGCATTTTCGGGCACGCCACCCTCGTTTTCAAGCGAAAAACGAGGGTGGAATCGCGAAGAATTTTTTTCGGCGCGACGAAAAACAAGGAGTTGCGCGCGGTTACCAGGCGGTTTGTCCGGATTTGGCCGGACACTTGTACGGGTCTTACGGGGGAGGAGTTTTTTTTCCGCTCCCTGTTCCGGGGCCGGGAAGGGGCCCGGGCGGAGGGGTTGAAATCGTCCCCGCAGGTGGGGGATGAACCCGATGGCGGCGGGGGCCGAATCGTGCGCGGGCAGCGCCCACTCGGCCGCGCTGACGCTCTGGCTGACGCGCTGAAAGGATCGACGCATGCGACTCATCGAACGACTCTTCGATTTCTGGCGGGTGTTGCGCGGGATTGTCCACGTTCGCCGCGCCGCGCTGCGGACGCTCTTCGAACCGCTCGAATCTCGCGTGCTCCTCAGCTCCGCGCCGACGCTGGATTTCACGGTGGCGGACATCGCGGCGCAGATCGACGTCCTGCCCGTCTGGGCCGGTGAATATCCCGCCGGGGAGGCTCCGCTCCTGATCCCACAGGGCGCGGCGCTGCCGCTGAGCAGCCTGCCCGCGCTCTCCAGCCGGCCCGCGGCGACGGCTAAGCTCTACCTCGATTTCGACGGCGACACCGTCTCGAATTGGGCCTACGACTCCAAGACCGGGCAGGCGTTCCACCCCAACACCATCCCCGCCTACGACGTCGACGGAAACCCGTCGACCTTCAGCGACGCCGAGCGCGGCAACATCCAGAGCATCTGGGCCCGCGTCTCGGAGTTCTACTCGCCGTTCGACGTCGACGTGACGACCGTCGATCCCGCCGGCGTGGCGGGCGTGCACGAATTCAAGATCGACCTGGGCGGCACGGGCACTTGGCTCACCAACACCGCGGGCCCGGCGGGAGGCGTCGCGCTGATCGGGGCCTTCGACAATTCCAGCGAGGACGTCGGCTTCGTCTTCACCTCGCTCTCGCCCTCGGCGCTGCATTACATCGCCGTCAGCACCGCCCATGAGGCGGGCCACGGCTTCGGCCTCGTGCATCAGCGGCAGCAGGCGTCGGGCCAGCCGGTCACGGAGTATTACTCGGGCGACAGCAGCCGAGCCCCGATCATGGGCAACGCGAGCAACAACAACACCGCCCGCGCCCTCTGGTGGCTGACCCAGAAGACCTCGCCCCAGTTCTCGCCCGACGTCGTGCAGAACGAGCTGGCGATCCTCTCCTCCACGACCCCCACGCCCAACGCGTGGAACTGGACGACCAACAACGGCTTTGGCTACCGCGCCGACGACCACGGCAACACCGCGGCGAGCGCCGACGCGATGACGGCGACGCTGCACGGCGCGGCCGTGTCGGCCTCGGGCGTCATCGAACAGGCCGGCGACGTCGACTACTTCTCCTTCACGACCACGCCGGGCATCGTGCGCTTCCAGGTCTCCCCCGCGGCCCTCGACGGCATGCTCGACGCCAAGCTGGAGCTGCGCGACGCGGCCGGGGCGCTGCTCGCCTCGGCCGACACCGCCACGCCCGGCGAGACGATCAACTACACCATCGCCAACGCCAGCTCCTACCGCGTCGACGTCGCCAGCCACGGGAGCTACGGCGACATCGGGCAGTACACCCTCACGGGCCAGCTTCCCGACCGGTTCGAGAACAACGACACCCGCGCGACGGCGGCGGACCTGGGCGTGGCCCCGGGCATCCACATCGCCGACGCCGACATCGACACGCCCGGCGACGAGGATTGGTATTCCTTCACGGTCCTGCGCCCCGGGCAGGGGGACCTCGACGTCAAGCTCACATCCACTTCGCTCTCGAGCCTCACGCTCCTGGTGACCGACGCCAGCGGGCAGGCGATCGGCACGGCGACCAACAGCATCTCGCTGAAGAAAGTCTCGCTGGCGGGGTTGGCGGCGGGGACCTATCACGTCCGCGTCGCCGGCGGCGTCTCGGGCGCGACCACGAGCTACGTCCTGGCGATCGACCCCGCCGCGACCAACCCCACGCGGGTGATCTACCTCAACGACGCCTCGACCACGGGCGACGTCTACAGCAGCGCGGCTGGCGACGACGCCAACGACGGGCTCACCCCGCAGACGCCCAAGCGCACGTTGCAAAGCGTCCTCGCCACCTACACGCTCGGCGCGCATGACTTGGTGCTCCTCGACGCCGGGAGCTATGCGGGCGGGGCGGTGGTCGGCGCGGGCGACCAGGGGGCCGCCTACGCCGGGGCGCCGGCGGAAAGCAAAATCACCACCGACTTCGGCGCGGACGGGATCGAACTCGATGACGCCGACGGGAACCTTTTCCACGGGCTCTCCTTCACCTCCGCGGGCGGCGTGAGCATCGACATCCACGGCTCCGCGGGCGGAGAGTCGACGGAAAACACCATCCAACAGAGCCAGTTCCTGGGCCTCGGCGCCACCGCCATCCGCATCGACGGCGGCGACGGCGACGTGATCCAGGGGAATTTCATCAGGGGCGCCGGCAACCTGGGGCTCGACCTCGTCAATGGCCAGACCGTGGCCATCCTGGGCAACAAGTTCGGCGGGCTCTCAACCTCGATCCGCGGCGAAGGAGCCGCGGGCAGCCCCTACGCGCTCGACATCGAGGGCAACTCGTTCACCGGCGACGGTGCGACGGGCATCACCCTGGTCGGCGACATGGGCGGATCGCTGGTCCGGATGAACACGTTCACGGGCTACATCGACACCGCGATCGACCTCGGCGCCTCGCCGCGGGTCGCGGTCGAGGGCAACACCATTTACGGGAGCCCGACGGGGATCCGGGCCGGCGACGCCAGCGATACGATTCTGGGCAACACCATTTCAGGCAACGGCGTCGGCATCGCGGGCGTCGCGACCATCGGCGGACCGGCCGGCGACCCCACCGACGCCAACGACGTCTACGGCAACACCATCGGCATCGACGCCGGCGCGGGGGCGGTCGTCCAGTCCAACCGGATCTACGCCAACACCACGGGTCTGCGGCTGCTCGACGCCGGCGCCGTCTCGGTCGTGGGCAACGCCATCCACGACAACGGCACGGGCATCCACGCCAGCAGCGGCGACCCCGCCACCGCCACCGTGGTCGGCGACCCCGATACCGCGGCCCTGCTGGGCAACGACATCTACGACAACTCCACAGCCGGCATCGACGCGAGCGGGAACGTCAGCGTGGTCGGCAACCGCGTCCACACGCGGGTGTCGTCGCAAGCCGTCGGGATCAGCGTCGCGGACGGCGCCTCGGCCTCGCACAACGAGGTCTTCGGCAACACGGACGGCATCCACGCCGACGGCGCTTCGATCGTCGGCAACCGCGTCTTCCACAACAGCGGGGCCGGGATCGTCGCGTTCGGGAATTCGTCGGTGACGGGCAACCAGGTCTATTCCAACGCCGTGGGCATCCGCGGGCAGAGCGACGCGCACGCGGCCCTCTTCACGGGCACGGTCGGCAACAACCTGGTCTACGCCAACGCGCAGACGGGGCTGCTTTTCGCCGGCGCGCAGGGCGCGCGGGCCGTGAACAACACCGTCTATCAATCCGTGGGCGACGCGCTGCGGGTCGGAGCGAATGCCGGGGTCGGCAGCAGCGCGGTGTTCGTCGAGAACAACATCCTCTGGGTCGACGCGGGACACGACATCTTCGTGGAGCCCGGCAGCCAGGCCGGCTTTGCGAGCGACTACAACCTCTTCCGCTTGACACCGGGGCCCGACGCGCAGCTGGCCTCATGGGGCGGCCTGCTCCTCGCGGGCCTCAGCCAGTGGCGGACGACGGCGGGAATGGACACCCACGGGCAAGCCCACAACCCCGCGGTTCCCAACCCCGACGGTGGCGACGCCGACTTCGTCGACATCGACGGGGCGGACAACGTCCTGGGCTACCAAGCGAGCGGGGACGGGATCGACGGCGGGCCCGACGACAACTTCTACCTGAACCGCTTTTCACCGGCGATCGACGCCGCCGACCCAGCCGCCGCGCCGTTGCTCGACAAGGAAGGCCGGCCTCGCGCGCTCGATCCGTCGAGCGTGAATCCCGCGGGCCCGGCCGACGTCGGGGCCTACGAGTTCGCCGGCCGCAAGAGCGACGACGCCGCGCCGCATGTGCTTGGTCCGCCGACGGTGGAGCGGGTCGGTTCGATCGTCCGCATGCACGTCGCCTTCAGCGAGGCGGTCAACCCCATCGACGTCCACGCCTTCGCCAACTACCGGCTGATCTTCGCCGGCGCGGATGGTCTGGTCGGCGGCGCCCATGCCGCGGACGACGTCGCCTACGCCCCGACGGCGATCGCATACGACGCCGCGGCCCACGTCGCCTCGCTCGATTTCAACCAAGGCTTGCCGCTGGGCGCGTACGAACTCAGCGTCTCGGGGATGACCAGCGTCCACGACCTCAGCGGCAACAAGCTCGACGGCAACGGCGACGGACAGGGGGGCGACGATTTCACGTTCGACCTGGCGCTCGCCCCCCCGCGGGTGACGAAGGTGCTGGTCAAGGGCTCGGGCTGGTCGAGCGGCTTCCTGGGTTTCCTCGCGGCCCAGGGCCTTGGCGACAGCGACGGCTACGTGATCCCCGTCGGCTCCGGCGCTCAGCTGGCGCCGTTGCCGTGGACGAACTTGAACCAGATCACGCTGCGCTTCAGCGGGGCGGTGGCGGTCCAGTCAAGCGACCTGGTGCTGCGCGGCGTGAACACGCCGGCCTACAGCGTCGTCGGCTTCGCGACGGGCACAGGCCCGAACGGCTCGTTCGAGGCGACGTGGACGCTCAGCGCCCCGATCACGGTCGACAAGCTGCTGCTGAGCCTCTCCGACAACGTCGCCGATGCGGGCGGCAACAAGCTCGACGGCGAGTGGACCAACCCCGCGTCGCTCGTCGCGCCCCCGGCCAGTTCGAGCGCGTTCCCCTCCGGCGACGGGCTGCCCGGCGGGGCGTTCACCTTCCGCATCAACGTCGCCCCCGGCGATGCGAACCAGAACGGAGGCGTGAACGTGCAGGACGCGGTGCTGGTGCGCAACAAACAGGGGACGTCGGTCGCCGCGCCGGGGAGCTTCACGATCTTCGACGACGTCAACGGCAACGGCGGCGTGAACGTGCAGGACGTCGTGCTCACGCGCAACCTGCAGGGCAAGGCCCTGCCCGCGGGCGAGCCGGCGCTGCCGGCGGCGGCGATGGGGCTGCGTGCGGCGGGGGCCGTGGCGGTGCTCGCGCCGTCCGGCCCGCCCAAGTCCTCGCAGCTGATCGGACCTGTCGCCGGGGACGCGCACGAGGCGAGTGCGGCCGACGGGTGGATCACCGCGCGGTGGCGGCTGGTTTCAATGGAGGCGGGGCGGGGGACCGAAGACGGCCAAGCGTGGCTGGATCTGCTGGCGCAGCGCCGTCGCGCGGGCAAGGCGGCGCCTGTGCGGGTGGCGGTCGAACTGACGGCCGTTCGCCATTGAGACCTGCGCAAAAACGTGGTCGTGAAAATGCCGTCGTCGGGCACGGGCT
The DNA here is from genome assembly GCA_026386955.1 of Planctomycetota bacterium. Taxonomy (GTDB): domain Bacteria; phylum Planctomycetota; class Phycisphaerae; order Phycisphaerales; family Phycisphaeraceae; genus JAPLMQ01. The sequence continues at coordinate 3,508 of JAPLMQ010000192.1, read as the reverse complement.
GTCTGGTGCCACATGTCATCGTACTCGTGACATGTGTCTTGAGAGGGAGTGAAGCCTACGTCCGCCATTCGGCGTCAAAACCCCTTGATTCAAGGAGTGTTCGTGGCGGCGCGACAAGGTTGCCGCAAAGCCATGAGTCGCCTGTCGACCGGCACATGTCACGCGTACGATGACATGTGGCACCAGAGTTTGGCCTTTGTGCAGCGCAAAGCCCGCGGCACTAGGTGTACCGCGTGATGAACCCCCGACTCGTCGCGTCGAGGGCGTCGTAGTCGGCCACGTCGTACCGGTTCCCGTCCACGTCGGTCAGCAGGTACCTTCCCGGGGTCGGCTGCATCACCGACTCGCGCAGCCCGCGCGTCGTGAACCGGCAATCCCCGCGGTCGGTCGTCACGCTCCATTCCAGCGTTCCAAACCTCTCCTTCACGCCGTGGACGCGCTGGATCTGCGGCACGACGTAACGCCGGCGCAGCTCCTCGGCGAGGCCCGCGAGGCTCGCGGCGTCGAGCCCGCGGGCGTCGACCAGCAGGCCGACCTCCTTGCCGTCGCCGCCGCGGAGCGTGAAGTAGCGGTCGGGCTCCGAGAGCGGGAACAGCCGGGCGAAGGACGCGCCCAGATGGGTCACCTCACCCTCGATCGTCACGCAGAGCGTCGCCCCGCGGCGGACCAGGCGCAGCTTGGCGGCGTCGAGGTAGCGCAGCGTGGTCGTGTCGGTGACGGAGGGGGCTTGGGTCTGCATGGGTTGATTCGTTTGCATGATCGCCTCAGCGTGCGATCGCCTTGATCCGCGACATCTCCTGCTGCATCTCCACGAGCCGGAAGAACTCGCCCTTCTTGGCCATCAGCTCGTCGTGCGTCCCCATCTCCTCGATCTTCCCGCCCTTGAGCACCACCAATCGGCTGGCGTTGCGCAGCGTGCTCAGGCGGTGGGCGATCGCGAAGGTCGTGCGCCCCTTGATCAGCCGGGCGATGGCGTCCTGGATCTGCTTCTCGGTGTCGGTGTCGACCGACGACGTCGCCTCGTCGAGGATGAGGATGCGCGGGTTGTGCAGGATCGCGCGGGCGATGGCGATGCGCTGCCGCTCCCCGCCCGAGAGCGAGCCGCCGCGGTCGCCCACGGGCGTGTCGTATCCGTCGGGCTTGGCGGCGATGAAGTCGTGGGCGTTGGCAGCCTTTGCCGCCGCCATGATCTCCTCGCGCGTCGCCTCGGGACGGGCGTAGGCGATGTTCTCCGCCACGGTCCCGCTGAAGAGGAAGGTGTCCTGCAGCACCAGCCCGATCTGCGAGCGCAGGTCCTTCTGCGCGATCTGCTTCGCGTCGACGCCGTCGATCAACAGCCTTCCTCTCACGGGGTCGTAGAACCGGCAGAGCAGGTTGATGGTCGTGCTCTTGCCCGCGCCGCTGTGCCCCACGAGGCCGATCATCTCCCCGGGCGCGACGTCGAGGCTCACCTCGTGCAGCACGGGCTTGAGCGGGTCGTACCCGAAGGTGATGTTCTCAAAGGTCACGCGCCCCTCGATGCGGGGCAGGCGGACGGGCTCCCCCACGTCGGGCACGTCGGGCGCGGTGTCGAGGATGTCGAAGATCCGTTCCGCCGCCGCCATCGCCTGGGCGAACCAGCGGGGCGCGTCGGTGACGGTGTTGAGCGGGCCGTAGAGCATGCCCGCGTAGGCGATGAAGGTGGTGAGCGTGCCGACGGTCATCTTTTCGTCGAGCACGCCCCGCCCGCCGACGTACCAGACCACCAGCGCCCCCAGGCCCGAGAGGAAGCCCAGCGCGGGCATGATCGTGCTCCACGTGCGCTCGGCGTCGAGCCCCGCCTCGGCGACGGCGAGGCTGCGCGGCCCGAATCGCGACACCTCGCGGTCCTCCTGCGCGAAGGCCTTCACCACGCGCACGCCCGAGAGGCTGTCGTTGATCACCGCGTGCAGCCGCATGCGCGTGTGCCACCAGCGCGGCCAGACGTGCCGCAGCCGCCTGACCGTCCTGCGCGTCAGCGCCACCACGAAAGGCAGGGGGACGATCACGCAGAGGAACAGCCGCCAATCCATGCTCACCAGGATCGCCACCACGCCCACCAGCGTGAGCAGCGGCATGACGAAGACCTGCGAGCCCGTGGTCAGGACCGACTCCAACTGCTGCGTGTCCTGCGTCACCCGCGACATCAGGGCACCGACCTGCCGCTTGTCATAGAAGCGCAGCGAGAGCTTCTGCAGGTGCTGGTAGAGCTCCATGCGCAGGCTGTGGGCGAGCTGGTGCGTCAGCCAGGCCGCGGCCCGCTGCCGCGTGATGTGGATGGCCAACCCCACCACCTGCGAGAGGAGCATCCCCGCGACGATCGCCGCCAGCCATTTCTCCCGCTCCGCCTTCGGCAGCGGCTCGCCATGCGGCACGAGCACCACGTCCATCAGCGGCCGGCTGAGGTAGGGCGTGATGAGCCCCATCAGCGTGCCCGCGAGGAGCATCAGCGTGATGATGACGATCTGCCTGCGGTATGGGCGCAGGTAGCCCGACAGCCGCACCAGCACCCGCGTCTTGTTCACGCAGGCGGGGCAGATCTTCGTCCCCTCGGGCAGCAGGATCCGGCAGCGCGGGCAGCGCTTGTCGGAATCCTTGTCTTCGTCGATCGTCGGGGGCTCCTTCGCCTCGCCCTTCGCCGTCGCGGCGCGGTGCTTCGCCAATTGGTCAAGGTAGCGCCCGACTTGGCTGAAGGTGCGCTGTCGACCGGCGGTGAAGCGGAGCAGTTCGACCGACTTCCCGTCGATGATCGCCTCGAGGGCCCCGCCTCCGACGAAGGATTGGGTCCGCGCGGAGGTGAGCGTGTCGAGCTTGGCCTCCAGCCGCGGGGAGGGCGCTGGTCCATTCACGCCCGCGCCGCTTCCGTTGCTCTTCTCCGTGTCGGTGCTTCCCGCGCCATTCCCCCCGCCGAAAAGCCGCCCGCCCAGCCAGCCGCGTTCGTTCCCGGCGTTGTCCTGCTCGGTTCCATTCCCCTCGACCGTGAAGACCCGCAGCCGGCTGGGCGTGACGATCAGCCACTCTCGCCCATACGAGCCATGCGGAAGGAAATCGGTCGACACCGCCACCACCGCCGGCTCGCCCGCCAGGCCCTCGGCCTCGACGGACGCCCGCAAGGACTTGGGCAGCGGTTCGATCAACGGCATGGAGGACTTCCAGAAGGGCCCGCCAATGGGAAAAACACGGGCGAAACCGCAGAGTATCACAGATTCAGGCTGGCGCGGAAAGGCGCGGGAGATGCAAGGGTGACCGGATGGGAAACCCAGACCTCGGCCCTCCGGACTTACGGGCAACCGGCTACTTCACGTCGATCGTCCGGACAGCGCCGCACTCCGGGCAATCGCCATCCGCGGGACTGCCGCGCAGGTCATAGCCACAAGCGGCGCAGCACCCCGGGCGAATGAGCCGGCGTTTGCGCCAGACAAGGAACCAGGGCAAGGAGATGGGCAGGAGCGACACGAGGGTGAGAAACCAGCAGGGGATCACCAAGAAG
>JAPLMQ010000283.1 GCA_026386955.1 Planctomycetota bacterium | reverse complement strand
CTTGACCATGGAAAGCCCCGCCCCCGGCGGTCGCAAGCGGATCGCCGAGGGCTGGCACAAGGACCGCTGGCACGAGACGTTCCCCAGCCCCGGGGGCGACTACCTCTATCCCGATGACGGCCACCTGGGGATGTATTTCCTCGACATGACGCCCGCGCTGGGCCCGACGTACGTGATCCCGCGCTCGCACCGCGACGCGAGGCTGTCGCCCCAGAGCGGGGCCGAGGACACGCCGTTCCTGGCGAAGAAGCAGGACGTGGTGATCTGGGACCAGCGGCTGTGGCACCGCGGCAGCGCGCGGACGGAGCCGGGCAACCGGATCTTCGCGATCTACGGCTTCTACCGCGTGCCCTGCTACGACGACACGCAGCACCAGATGGCCCAGGCCCAGCGCGACGCGTGGCAGCAGGCGGACAACAGCGCCGACCGCATCCTGCTCGGCGGCCCATTCGCCCGCCCGGCGGACGGCTCGTCGCACACGTTTCGGTGAGGCGGGATGACGGTCTTGTAGGGTGGTGCTGAGCCGTACCCGGCGAAGCCCACCGCAGTCTCGGGGGGAATGCGAGGCTCAACCTGCAATGGCCAAGTCGCCGTTTGTGCTTGGGATCGGAACCGTGACCGCTGGGGCATGCGCATGGCACGATTCCTCACCATCACCAGCAGCACCCTCGGCAAATGGGGCCAGCGCTATTGGATTTGGTCGGTCCTTTGGATGTCGCCGCTCGCCGTTATTTCCGTCTTCAGCCATAACCCCTTGAGCAACGAGCCTCGAAATCCCCTCTGGTATTCCCTGTTTCTCGTGTGCATCCTGGTTCTCGGAGCGCCATGGTTCGTTCCGCTCGCCATGGTCGGCCTTTGCCTGATCGCGTACATGTACGAAGACACGTATTCGATGCTCCTCATGGCTGTGGGCTACAGCGCGGGGGTTGCGGCGGCCACCGCTGCCGCGATCGCGGCATTCCACTGGGCGCAAAGGCGACGTCGATCAATTCGTGAAAGAGTCCGGGAAGAGCCCGATGCGCTTGGGCCATGATCTCTTGGCGAGGCCGATGTTGGGTTTCGCCGGGTACGGCTCAACGCCACCCCCACGAAATCACGGCGCGACGACGAGGCGCGGCCCCAACCGGTCGCGCCACGCCGGGTCGACCTTCGCGTCGGCGATGACCTGGTCGACCTCGGCCAACCCGCAGACGCGGGCGAGGCTCTTGCGGCCGAACTTCGCGGCGTCCATCAGCAGCACGCTCCGCGCCGCCTGGCGCATCATCGCCTGCTCGACCTGCGCCATCGCGAGGTTCTGGTTGAAGGCCTCCTCGCCGTAGATCCCCGCGAGGCTGAAGAGCAGGATGTCGGCGTGCAGGTCGGCCAGGCAGCCGGTCGCGATCGCGCCGACGGTCACGCCCGTGCGCGGGTAGAGGCTCCCGCCGATGATGAGCAGTTCGACCTGGTCGTCGTCGACGAAGAGATTGGCGATGGCGAGGCTGTTGGTGACGACCTGCAGCGGGCGGGCGGTGATCTGCCGGGCGGTGTAGATCACGGTCGAGCCGCCGTCGAGAAGGACGGTCATCTGCGGCTGGACGAGCCGGGCGGCGACGGCGCCGATGGCGATCTTGGCCTCGACCTGGTCGTTCATGCGCTCGGTGAGGGCGAGCGAGGGTCCGGCTGCGGCGTCGGGGCGGCGGTCGGCGCGGTCGCCGCGGTAGATCGCCCCGCCGTGGGTGCGCTCGACCTGCCCGCGGGCCTCGAGTTGCTCCAGGTCGCGGCGGATGGTCGAGGCGCTCACGTCAAGCTCGCGCGCGAGATCCTCGAGCTGGCAGGTCTTCTGCCGGCGGAGGATGTCGAGCACGCGTTCCTGACGTTCGACGATGAGCATGAGGTTCCGGGGGACGGGTCGACGCGCCGACGGATCAGGCCGGGGCAAAGGGCTGGATGATCATTTCAGGACACGGTTCCAGCGGGCGAGGTTCCAGGCGATCTTCTGCTCGGGCGTCATGGTCTTGAAGTCGGGCGAGCCGTTCGACGCAGCCGCGGCAGCGGATGCCGGCGCGGGCTTGGTTGCCGCGGGCTTCGCCAGCGAAGCGGCGGGCGTCGCGGTCTGCGCCGGCTTCCCGCCGTCGACGCGCGCCGACGACGAGCCATAGGCCAGCCCACGCCGCGTCGGCGTGATGTCGTCCTGCAGCGCGCGGTACGGACGGATGCCCACCTTCTCCAGCGAGGCGTGGTACGACTTCACCGCCTCGGCGGGGTCGTCGAGGTCGCCGTCGGCCAGCCAGCGCAGGTGCTGGATGAAGACGCCCTGGTTCTCGGCGTTGTTGATCATGCGCCCGTAGAGCGCGGCCCGGGCCCCGTGCCGGCGGGCCTCCCAAAGTTGGTGGAAGGCGTCGAAGGTCGTGCCCGCGGCCCCGCCCAGGATGCCCGGGATGAGCGTGCGGTCGTACGACGCGAGCTGCTCCATCGCCTCGGGGCCGTGGTAGGCGATCTTGAGGAAGATCGGCCGCCCCTTGCCCACCACGCCCGCGAGCGTGCGGGCGATCAGGTCGTTGATGTACCTCCCGATGTCGGGCGGGCAGGCGTCGCCGCAGGCGTTGGGGTCGAAGACCTCCAGGAAATGGCGGAAGCCCTTGGCCTCGGCCTCGACGCGGAATTCGCGGTAGGCGTTGAGCGAAGCGAGGTCGAGATCGGTGTTGTTGTTGAACGTCATCGAGTAGAGGCCCAGGTCGGCGCCCAGCGACCGCTCGCCCGGGGCGCAGGTGACCTTGCCGCACATGATGTGGTCGATCGTCGCGGTGCGAAACGGCCGGCTAGGGCTCTTGACGTAGGCCCCGCCCATGACGGCGTGGATGTCCGACGTGTCGTTCGCGCGGGCGGCGGGCGTGACGTGGGTGTTGTCGAACAGCCGCTCGTGGATCGTCAGCAGCTCGTTGCTCGAGGCGCTCATGAGCATGATGTCGAGCAGGCCCTGCTTGACGTTCTGGCGGATCACCTCGCGGAACTCGCTGAGCGTGCGGTAGCGGGCCTCGCCGGCGTGCTGTTCGGGCGACTTCCCGCCGCTGGCGATGCCGAAAGCCATGTCGGCGTCCTTGGCGTCGGCGATGATGAAGTCCTTGCACGAGGGGTCGGCGAGGATGCGGGCGATTTTTTGGTCAAGGGACTTGGCGACCACGTGGGGTTCTCCGCAAGGCTGAATCGCTGGATCAGAGGCGTTGGACGAGCAGCGTCCCGGCGGGCGGCGCCACGGAAGGTTCGCCTACTGAATTTCCGGGGGCACGCGCGACGACCTTGGCGCGGACGTCCGACGCCAAGCCGTGGAGGGTCAGGGTGAAGACGTTGGGGCGATCGGTCGGCACGACCATCTCGGGATGGTCGGCCCCGGCGAAGTGAAGCACGACGGACTTGATGTCGATGCCGCCCGAAGTCGGGACGAAGCGCAGGCGGTATTGGGCGGCGGCGGCGCAGACGCGTGAGAGGTTGAAGTCGAGCGTCGACCAGTCGGGGCCGAGCGTCTTGGCGTCCCACGAGCCCGCGGCGTCGTTGGCCCAAAGGTGGGTCGGCGCGTCCCAGCCCGTGGGCGGGGACGAGCCCGTCGCGTAGAGCGCGAACGAGCGGATCTGCGGCTGCCCCTTCGACTCCAGCACGCGCAGGCGCGCCTTGGCGAGGCGCACCGGCGCGAACGCGGCGATGCGCTTGTGCCCGATCGCGGAGCCGCGGACGAGTTCGCGCCAGCTCTCCGGCGCGCCGGCGGGCACATCGGCGGGCAAGCCCTCGACGACGAACTTGCGCACGCGCTCGCCCTTGCGGATCTCCTCCATCAGGATGACGTGGTCGACGCTCAATCCCGCAGGGGCGTCGATCTCCACGGTGTCGCCCGCGTGAGGCGCCCGCGTCGTCGCCACCGCCATGCCGAATCGGCGGCTGATCTCCTTGCCGAACTCCGCTGCCCGCGCGGCGTCGGCGACGGGGATGGTCCCCGTCGGGTCGGGCGTGTGGTTCAGGAGCATCACCCCGCCCCGCCCCACCGAGCCGTAGTAGAGCTTGAGCAGGTCGTCGAGGCTGCGCAGCGAGCCCTCGGCATCCTTGCGGTAGAACCAGTAATGGTTGCGGATCGGGACGTCGACCTCGAGCGGCATCCACGCGTCGCCGTCCGGGTCGCCGTGGAGCGCGGTGGCGATGCCCGTCGCCGCGTCGCGCGACGGGAGCGAGTTCCACGCGGGATAGGGCGCGATGCCCGACTCGTTGCCCACCCAGCGAATCGTCGCCTGCTTGCCTTGGAATCGCATCGACTTGGGGGCGTAGCGTTCGATCAGGTCGGCCACGTCGACCACCAGGCTCCCGTCGAACCAGATCTCGATGAGCTGGCCGTACCGGCTGAGCAATTCGGAGAGCTGCCAGCGGAAAAGCCGGTCGTAGGCGAGTTGGCCCTGCGGGGTCGAGCAGCGCCCGCCCAGGCCCGCGCCGTGGCGGACGTCCTGCGGCGAAAGGTAAACACCCAGCTTCATCCCCCGCCGCTTGCACGCGCCCACGAGGTCGGCCAGCACGTCACCCTTCCCCCCGCGCCAGGGCGTGCTCTTGATCGAGTAGTCGGTGGTGTCGGTCTGCCAGAGACAGAACCCGCCCGTGTGCTTCGCGACGAAGACGATGTATTTCGCCCCCATCGACTCGGCGACGTCGACCCAGCGGTCTGCGTCGAGCAGGTGCGGGTTGATCTCCTCCATCAGCGTGGAGAGGTCGTCGTATTCCCGGTCCTGCCAGGTGTTGGGCGCAAAGTGGATGAACATCCCCACTTCGAGGTCGTGCCACGCGGCCTGCTGCGGTGTGGGCTTGGCGAGGCTCATGGCTTCGCTCCCGAGGATGAGGCGGGCGCGGTGGCGGAGGCGGTTCCGAGGGATTTGGCGAGCGAGGCAGCGACCTGCTTCTGGATCTCCTCGCGGTTCTCAACCAGCCAGTCCTTCAGGGACATCGCCGCGGCGATCTGCTTGCGCTCAAGTCCGAGGCGCGGGTCGTAGTAGTAGTCGCCCAGGATGATCCGCCATCCGCCGGGCTGGTTGACCAGGAAGACGGCGATGGGCAGCGGCGCGTTGGCCTTCACCTGCACGCAGACGACGCAGGCAATGTCGCCCTCGGCCCGCGTGAAGGCGGGGACCCACGCCTCGCCCGACGTGCCGACGTACTTCTGGTGCCCGCGGATCAGCGCGAGCAGGCGCGGGAGGTCGTCCCCCTCGGGGATCGGGCAGAGAAGCTTCAGCACCGCTTGCGGATCCTCGGCCTTGAGGGCCGCGAGCATCGCGTTGACCACCGCAGTGGGGTCGCCCGATGCCGAGGCCGGCTCCGCGGCGAACGTCGGCCGGGGTGCAAGCGAAAACGCCGCCGCGACGAGCATCGCGATGCCCAGCGCGCCCATGGGCGCGAGAGCCCCCGCCGGGTTGCGCCTCGTGCCGCGGTTCGTCACTTCAGCTTGCTCCACGTCTCGTCCAGCGCCTTGCCCGAGGCCTGGATGCCCGCCTTCTCCTTGGGCCAGAGCTCGACCTCCATCGCCTGCACGACGCCCTCGCGCCCGACGACGGTGGGGATCGAGAGGCAGGTCTTGCGGATGCCGTATTGCCCGGTCATCTGCGAGCTGACGGGCAGGATCTGCCGGCGGTCGAGCGCGATGGAGTGGATGACCTGCGCGATGCCCAGCCCGACGGCGTAGCCCGCGCCGCCCTTGCGCTTGATGACCTCGGCCCCGGAGCCCTGCGTGCGCTTGAATATCTCGGTCTGCTCGTGGGCGCTGAGGATCGACGAGAGCGAGACGCCCGCGACCTGGGCGCTCGACCAGATGGGGCTCATCGTGTCGCCGTGCTCGCCGAGGATGAGGGCCTTGACCTGCGTGGCCGGGAGATTCTTCGCGTCGGCGATGATCGAGCAGAAGCGGGCGGTGTCGAGGACGGTGCCCAGGCCGAGGACCTGCTTCGCCGGCCAGTTGAGGTGCTCGATGGCGAGGCGGGTGAGCACGTCGACGGGGTTGGAGACGACGAAGAGGATGGCCGACTTCTTGAGGTTGTTCTTCTTGAGGTCGTCGAGGATGCCCTTGAAGATCGAGACGTTGCGGTTGATGAGGTCGAGCCGGGATTCATCGGGCTTGCGGCGGGAGCCGGCGGTGATGCAGACCACGTCGGCCGAGGCGGCGGCGGCGACGTCGCCGGCGGAGATTTTCTGGTCGGCGGCAAGAGCCGCGCCGTGCAGGAGGTCGAGGGCCTCGCCGCCCGCGAGGTCGGCGTTGGCGTCGTTGAGGAGGATCTCGCGCACGATCCCGCCGCACTGCAGCGCGAACGCGGCGTTGGAGCCGACGCGCCCGCCCCCGCCGATGATGGAGACCTTGATGCTCATGGAGCCTTTCCGATGAAATCAAACGGGGGAGGACACTCGCAGCGGCGAGCCGCCTCAGCGGGCCGCGGCCATGATCTGGTCGGTGATCGCCTGCACGAGCTTCTCGAAGTCCTGCCCGCCCGACGAGGAAGCGCCGGACTTCTCCACCTCGCCGGTCTTGCAGTCGCAGTGGGCCGAGGCGGGGTTGTCGAAGGTGGCGAGGAAGTCGTCGTTGTCGGTGCCGATGCAGCCCTCAGGGGCGCAGGCGAGGCGGGCGTCGGGCAGGCCGAACTTCGCCTTGACCTTGAGCAGGTCGGTCATCTGCTCCTTGCTGAAGACGTTGGCCCGGCCGAGCTGCTTGGTGAGCAGCAGGATGCGGCAGTAGGCGTCGAGGATCTCGAGCTTGTAGAAGGAGTCGGTGAGCGAGGTGCTGAAGCTGACGCTCCCGTGGTTGCCCATCAGCAGCGTGTTGGTCTCGGAGGTGATCAGGGGCGTGAGGCTGTCGGGCAGGGCCTGCGTCGAGGGGAGCGCGTAGGGCGCGGTGAGCACCTTGCCGAGGAAGACCTCGGCCTCGGGGTGCAGCCCCTCGGGCAGCGGGATGCCGGCGATGGCGAAGGCGGTGGCGTGGGGCGGGTGGCTGTGGATCACCGCCTTGACGTCGGGGCGCTTCTTGTAGATCGCGAGGTGGACGAGCACCTCGCTGGTGCGCTTGCGCCCGCGCGGGTTGGCCTCGACCTGCTTGCCGTCCATGTCGACGACGCAGACGTCGTCGGGCAGCAGGAAGCCCTTGCTCAGGCCGGTGGGCGTGCAGAGCACGCGGTCATCCGAGATGCGGACGGAGTGGTTGCCCTCGTTGCCGGCGCAGAAGCCCTTGAGCCAGATGCGGTGGCCGATGTCGCAGATGTCCTTCTTGATCTGCCAGATGGGTGCGTTCATGGACGAATCTCCTTCGGTCAATCGCGGTTTCACACGCCGGCGGGGGCGCGGGTTTCGGTGCGGGGCAGGGTCCGGGTGATCTCGACGTGGTCAAGGATGGCTGAGTTGTAGGCGTCGAGCGGAACTCGCTTGGGATAGAACGGCATGGTGGCCTCGGCGCCCTCGCTGACGGCGATGAGCTGCCCAACGCCGGCGCCCAACTCGTCGAAGACGACCAGCGATTCGGGCATCGGCTTGTCGCGCTTCCCGAGCGGGGCCCCGGCCTCGGTCCCGCCGCGCAGCGCGGACTCGTCGAGCGCTTCGACGAGGAGGAAGGTGCCGGGCACGAGGGCCTCGATCTTCCTGCTCAGGGTGACGTGGCCGATGACACGGGCGATTCGCATGACGGTTCCGGTGGTGCGGCGTTCAGCCGCAGCGATTCAGGTCGGCCAAGTCGCGCTCGACGGCGGGCGGGGCCTGGGGGACGGACTGCATAATGCGGTCGACCATCGCCGACGCGGAGCGCAGGCCGTGGTGCGGGTATTCGACGATCAACACGTTCGCGCCGAGCTGCTGCACGGCCTCCTCGACCGACTCGCCGCAGGTGCCGACGACGGCGCGGAGGCTCGGGCAACGGTTGGCGAGGCAGACGGCGCGGGCGGCGGAGTGGACGAAGAGCAGGCCGCCGGCGACGCGCTTGGACTTCACGGCCGCGGCGAGGTCGCGGATCGCCTGACCCAGCGCGCCGGGCGTGGCGTTCGCGCCCGAGCGGCGGAGGCGCTGGCGGCGGACGGTGGTGACCTCCTGCACGACGGGGCAGACGCCGTCGATCCACCAGACCCAAGGGAGGTCGGCGTTCGGCGCGCCCCCACCCCCGGAAGACGAGGCCGACGACGCGGCGGCGCTTTCGGACGCGCCCAGCCGACGGACGCGTTTGGCATGCTGGCGGGCGAGGTCGTTGGCGAGCGGGGTGAGGCGGGCGTCGGCAGCGAGCACGGCCACGCCGTCGGGGTTCGCCTTGAACGCGGCCTCGAGCTGGTTCGCGGTGACGATGCCCGAAAGCGCGATCGGCTCGACCGTGGGCGCCGGGGCTGATGAAGACGAGGGCGAGGCCGACTCCGAGACTGAGGAGGCGGGCGACGAACCGGCCCCCGCCGGCGGCGCGGCCCCGATGCTCTTCATCTTGGCCGCGAGTTCGGGGAACTTCGAGTAGTCGCCGGTGCAGACGCCCACGGGCGGCTGGATGTGGACGCGGGCGGAGTCGGATGAGCCGGACGGCGCGGATTGCGTTCCGCCCGACGCCGCAGCCAGCCCGCGCGAGCGCAGCACCGCTAGCACCTCGCGGGCGATCATCTGCACAAGCTGGCTCTCTTGTTCGGTCACAGTCGGACGGTTCCCAATTCCAGGTCGAAGTCGTCGGGAAAACAGATCAATCCACGATGCCCATCGTCCACCACCGCGCGGGGCTGTTGTTGTCCTTGAGCAGGTCGCGCAGGCCCAGCCCGTCGCTGGTGAGGATCACCTTGTCGCCCGCCCCGGCCCCGAGGCGGTCGACCGCCAGCACCGGGTCGCCCGACGGCTTGCCCGCGACGTCGAGCAGCGAGCAAACCAGCAGCTTCACGCCCGCCAGCGATTTGTGGCGGACGGTCGTCGTCGCACGGCCTTGGACGATCGCAAGCTGCATGGTCGGTTCACATCTCAAACGGGACGGTCGAGGCGGGATGGAACGCTTACACGATCCGCAGCGAGCCGCTGACGCTCATCCGGCGGAAGCGGGTGAAGGTCAGCGGGTTGGTGACGCCCTCGCCCGTGGGCGTGGCGATGGAGTAGCTGGGGTAACCCTCGCCGCCGATGCCCAGGCAGCCGGTGCTCGGGCCGTTGACGGCGTAGAGCGTGGTGTTCATCGCCTGGCCCATTCGGGTGATGTTGGCGAGGTTGTTGGAGTGGATGATGGCGGTGTGCCCGAAGCCGTGCTCGTGCTTGATCGCCAGCTCGAGGGCCTGGTCGAAGTCGCGCACGCGCACGAAGGGGACGAAGGGCATCATCTGCTCCTCGGGGACGAAGGGGTTCGACTCGGGCGTCTCGCCGAAGAGGAGGTCGACGCCGGCGGCGACGTCGATGCCCGCCGCCTTCCCGAGCACCTGCGGGTCGCGCCCGATGAAGTCCTTGTTCACCGCGTAGTGGTCCTTCTGGTAGGTGATCGCGGCGGCGGTGAGGCTCTGCACATGCTTGGCGTTGAGCTCCACGGCCCCGGCGCGGCGCATCGCCGCCATCATCTTGTCGAAGACCGACGCGACGACGAAGACCTCCTTCTCGCCGATGCAGAGCAGGTTGTTGTCGAACCCGCCGCCCTGGATGATCGAGCGGGCGGCGCGGTCGAAGTCGGCCGTCTCGTCGATGACCACGGGCGGGTTGCCCGGGCCGGCGACGATGGCCCGCTTCTGCTGCTTCATCGCCGCGCGGGCGACGGCGGGCCCGCCCGTGACGACCAGCAGCGGGATGCGCTCATGCTTGAAGATCTCCTCGGCCGACTGCAGCGTCGGCGGGTCGATCAGGCAGATGAGCGGATCGATGTTGAACTTCTCCTTGATCGCGCGGTTGTAGGTCGCGGCCGCGTGGGCGGCGCACTTGGCCCCGCCCGGGTGGGCGTTGACGACCATGGCGTTGCCCGAGGCGATCATGGCGATGGCGTTGGCGGTGAGCGTGGGGATCGAGTGCGTCACGGGGGTGACGACGCCGATGACGCCCCAGGGGGCGGCCTCGTCGAGCCCGATGCCGTTGTCGCCGCTGTGGGCGCGGGTGGTGAGGAACTCCACGCCGGGCACGTTCTCGAGCAGCTCGAGCTTGGCGATCTTGTGGTCGAGCCGGCCGATCTTGGTCTCGTCGATCTCGAGCTTGCCCCACTCGCGGGAGTGCTCGCGGGCGATGGTCTTGAGGAGCTTGACGATGCCGGCGCGGACGGCCATGCCCGCGGTGGCGAGCTGGTCCTGGGCCTTGCTGGCGGTCTCGACGGCGGCGTTGACGTCGGAGAAGAGCCCGGGCTTGCCGGTCGAGCCGCCGCCGCGCGGGGCCGAGGCCGGCGAGGTGACGAGCGACTTCCCACCGCCCAGTTGCTTGAGCACTTCCGCGACGACGCTGGAGACGAGTTGGTTCTGGTCCATGGCGATTCAGTGGTTTCGCTGGGAGTGGGATGGCGGAGAAGCTGGCCGGCCCCAAGAGGGATTAGACGATGCGCTTGCCCATGACGACCGCCTCGTCGACGAGGCCGACGACGACGGCGTCGACCGGGAGCTTGTTGAAGCCCTCGGCGAGCCGGGCGCTGGAGCCCTGCACGATCAGGACGAGCTGCCCCTCGCCGGCGCCCATGGTGTCGATGGCGACGATGGCGCGCCCGGTCACGCCGAACGTGCCGCCGCCGCTTGCGCCGCCGGCGGACCCGGGGTCGTCATAGTCGACCTTCAGGGGCTCGACGATCAGGAGCTTCTGCCCCTTGAACGACGGGTCCTTGGCGGTGGCGACGATGTGACCTTTGACGCGGCCGAGGAACATGGGGTGTCCAATGATCGGGGACGAAGGGACGCGAAGGGTTCACGCGCACGAGGGACGACGAAGGATCGAACGAGACGTCGACGCACAGGGTTTCCCGAGGTGGACGCCTTCAGGTGTCCACCTCACGTGCCCCATGACGCGAGGCCTCAGATCTTCGAGACGTCTTCGTGCGGGCGGGCGATGACGTGGACGCTTACGACTTCGCCCACGCGGCGGCCGGCCTCGGCGCCGGCGTCGACGGCGGCCTTCACCGCGGCGACGTCGCCCTCGACCGTGATCGCCACGAGGCCCGAGCCGACCTTGTCCTGGCGGACGAACTTCACGTTGGCGGCCTTGAGGGCGGCGTCGAGCGCCTCGACGGCGCCGATGAGGCCATTGGTCTCGATCATCCCGATGGCTTGCTGAGGCATGGAAGGCTCCTAATTGTGAGTCGTTGGACTCGCGTTGGCTTAAATCTGCGGATCCGAAGTCCGCTGCTTGAAGTTCAGTCCTTGTTCACTTCGTTCCGGACAATGCCGCGACGGTCTGCCGCGACACGATCAATTCCTCATTCGTCGGAATCACCCAGATCTGCGTCCTGCTCCCGGCCGCGTCGACGCGAGTCTCCGCGCTGCCGTTGGCGGCCTGGCTCTTCACCGGGTCGAGCACCACGCCGGCGAAGTCGAGGTTCGCGCAGATCGCGGCCCGGATCGCCTTGCCGTACTGACCCACCCCGCCGGTGAAGACCAGCGCGTCGGCCCCGTTCAGGATCGCGAGATAGGCCCCGACGTAATGCCTGCAGCTCTCCACGAAGGCGTCGAGCGCCAGCTTCGCGTCGGCGTTGCCCACGGCGGCGGCCTGCTCGACGTCGCGCATGTCCGCGCTCACGCCCGAGAGCCCCTTGAGTCCGCCTTCCTTCCCGAGCTTATGCCAGATCGTGTCGAGGCTCAGTCCCGCCTTGAGCAGCTTGAGCAGCGCGAAGGCGTCGAAGTCGCCCACGCGCGAGGCGTGGAACGTGCCCGACTGCGCGGTCATGCCGAAGCTGTTGGCGACGCTCTTGCCGTCCTCGATCGCGCAGATCGAGCAGGACCCGCCCAGGTGGCTGCTGATCACCTTCCGAAGGTTCGGGGCGATCTCCTTCATCCGCACAGCGATGTACCGGTGGCTCGCGCCGTGGAAGCCGTACCGGCGGATGCCCAAGTCCTTCGTCCACTCGCGCGGGATGCCGTAGACCTGGCGGGCGAGCGGGATCGTCTGGTGGAAGGCCGTCTCGAAGGCCGCGACCTGCGGAACGCCGGGCAGCTTCTTCATGAAGGCCCGCATCGCGGCGATGTAGGGCGGGTTGTGCTGCGGGGCGACGTCGGAGAACTGCTCCATCACCGCGAGCACCTTCTCGTCGACCTTCACCGCGCCCGAGATCGGCCCGCCATGCACCGCCTTGAAGCCCACCGCCTGCACATCGGTGATCTTCGCGATCGCGCCGAGCTTGAGCAGCTTCTCAAGGTGCAGTTCGATCGCCGCGGCGTGGTCCGCGAGATCGGTCTCACCCTTCTCGCCCTTGCCCGCGACCTCGACCGACCAGGAGCTGCGCCCCTGCCCGATGCGGTCGGCCGCGCCGGTGCCGAGCACCTTCTCAGAGGGCATGTCGAAGAGCTTGTACTTGAAGCTCGTCGAACCGAGATTGGCGACCAGGACGATCATGCGCGGCAGAGCCTCAAGAAGGACTCGAACAGGGACGGGACCACCAACCCGAGTGCGGTCCCGAGATCAGAAGTTCTCGAGCAGCGCCTCGTGCGGACGGGCGATGACGTGGGCGGCGACGAGCTCGCCGACCTTGCCCGCCGCCTCGGCGCCCGCCTCGACGGCCGCCTTCACCGAGCCGACGTCGCCGCGGACGATCACCGTCACGTAGGCCCCGCCGATCGGGATGGCTTTGACGAGGGTGACGTCGGCGGCCTTGAGCATGGCGTCGGTCGCCTCGATGACGCCGACCTGCCCACGGGTTTCGATCAAGCCAATTGCGCTGCTCATGGGAAATCCTTTGTTCTGCTTCTTCTGCGGTTCAGCGGCGGGCTTGAAGAGCCTTCAGCCGCGATGCGGGCGATGAACGATGACGGACCGAGTGCGATGTTCGCCTTCGATCAGGCGGTGACCGGCTTCACGGCTTTCTTCTTGGGCATCATCGCCACCAGCTCGTCGTGCGGACGGGCGATGATGTGCACGCCAATGACCTGGCCGATCTTCCCGGCGGCGGCGGCACCGGCGTCGACCGCGGCCTTCACCGCGGCGACGTCGCCCACCACGAAGGTGGTGACCATCCCGCTGCCGACCTTGTCCCACCCCACCAGGGTGACGTTCGCGGCCTTGACCATGGCGTCGCTGGCTTCGATCAGGGCGACCAGGCCCTTGGTCTCGACCATTCCGAGTGCTTGCTGAGGCATGAAGGGATCTCCGGGTTTTGCGTGGGCCGGGGTTCGGCCGCGGCGTTGAGTCACTGGCGATGCGTCACGGCGGACGCATCAGGAAAAATCACGGGCGATTCACTTGATCAGTTCAATCCGCTTGGCGCTGGGCAGGTGGCAGGCGTTGCCCTCGTCGGTGTCGATGTGGATCTCGAGCTTGACCTTCGGGTTGACGCGGACCTTCACGCGGTCGAACGTCAGCCCGCAGGGGCCCTCGATCTTGAGCTTCATGTAGTCGGCGTCCTTCACGCCGTAGTGGGCGGCGTCGTCGGGGTGCATGTGCACGTGGCGCTCCGCGCGGATGACGCCCTGCTTGAGCGTGATCGCGCCGGCGGGCCCGACGAGGATGGCGCCGATGCTGCCCTTGTGGTCCCCGCTGATGCGCAGCGGCAGGTCGATGCCCAGGAAGATGCCGTCGGTGTAGGCCAGCTCGACCTGGGTGTAGTCCCGGCAAGGCCCGAGGATGCGCACGCCCGGGATCATCCGGTTGCGCGGCCCAATGACGTTGACGAGCTGCTCGCTGGCGAACTCGCCCTGCTGGTAGAGGTCCTTGAGCTTGGTCAGCTTCGCGCCGGGGCCGAAGAGGACTTCGAGGTCAGCCTGGCTGACGTGGGCGTGACGCGCGGAGACGTTGACGACCAGCGGGTTCGGCCCGGCGTTGCTCGACGCAGCTTTGACGATCTGCGGTGAACTATCACCCGAGCCGAGCTTCTCACGAAGCATCTGACGGACAAGCTGCTCAACGACGCGGCGGTCCAAGTTTGAAGCGGTGGCGGTCATCAAAACCTCGCGAGGCGTGTGGCGGGTCGGGTTTCAGGCGACCAGCCGGGGGCGGAACGCAGGGCCAGAAACCACGTTCGCCAAGGCTGGCCGTGGGAGTTAAAGATACAGAACGTTCCACAAGCGTGCAAGATCTTCCAGAAGATTCCATCCAAATCGGGTCGGATTGATAGATTTGGAGGGAAATCGTGCAAACTGTGGTTAAGTTGGGGGTTATGGCGCGAATATGTGCGTGGGAGAACGCTCGACTAAACCTTTTCGCGAGCCAACTCGATCACGCAACCACACTCAGGACATTGACCGATCGATGCGCGAAGGTCGTAGCCGCAGGAGGCGCAACAGCCCGATTGCCTGCGGATCTCGCGAGCCCGATCCCGACGCAAGCGCGTTCGTCGCCAACCCAACTGGAAGCATCGGCCGGCAATCACCGCCACGCTCGCCGTGCAAATGAGCAACGTCGGATGGAAGGTGCCCCCGGCAGTGCCGCTCCCAGCTTCTCCAAGCATGTCTCTCACGACCATGCCGAGAGTCCAGGCGATCAACGGAACAAGGGCACCCCCCGCCACATAAAAGAAGAGCTCAAGCCCGCCGACATCGATGACCCTGATCCACCGCAGGTCGTAGAGCACGGCTGCGACGACGCAGACGATCATCAACCATCCAAAAATCATCGCTCCGTCCTCCAGAATCCGCGCCCCCGGCGATCTAAGTGAAGAGCCTAGCGCTCCGCGAGGCTTCAGCCCGGCTCTTTTCCCGATCGATTCTTCGATCGCGGCCGCCCGAGGTTGGTCCCGCACTCGGGACACGCCCCTGCGGAGCCGCGAAGGTCGTAGCCGCAGCCGAGGCAGAGCCCCTGACGATATCTCGCGAAAATCATGCCGAGCCCGCGACGTCGAATTGTGCGCTTTCGGGCGAAATAGAAACTCACCACCGACAAGGACAGGGTCAATACCGTCAGCATCAGGAGGAGCGCGAGATGTGAGCCGTTGTTCTCCAATTCCTCCTTGACAGAGGACAGGGAGAGACAAAAGAACAGGATCAAAAGGACGCCCAGCACGTAGTAGGACGCTTCCAGCACGATTGCCCAGCGCAGCGCGATGGCCAAGTCATGGTCCGAGGCCGGCCGAAAGCCGATTGTCCCTGCCATCGGGGCTGTGGCAGAAGAGCCCTCAGAAGAGGATGGCCGTGTGGGCTCGCTCATTCGTCCGTCACGCACCCCTCCGACGCCGTCTTCACGTTCTTGATGTACTTGTAGAGCGTCCCCCGGCTGGCCTTGAGCGGCGGGGCCTTCCACAACTGCTTCCGCTTCGCCATCTCCGCGTCGCTCACCGCGACCTCGATCGCGTGGCGGTCGTCGTCGATGGTGACCATGTCGCCCTCCTTCACCAGCGCGATCGGGCCGCCCTCCTGGGCCTCGGGGCAGACGTGCCCGATGATGAATCCGTGGCTGCCGCCGGAGAAGCGCCCGTCGGTGATGAGGGCGACCGAGTCGATGAACCCCGCGCCGGCGAGGGCCGACGTGGGCGTGAGCATCTCGGGCATGCCCGGGCCGCCCTTGGGGCCCTCGTAGCGGATGACGATCACGTCGCCCTTCTTGATCTGCCCCTTCTCCAGGCCCGCGAGCATCTCCTCCTCGCAGTCGTAGACGCGGGCGGGGCCGGTGAAGCTCACGCCCTGCTTGCCGGTGATCTTGCCCACCGCGCCCTGCGGGGCGAGGTTGCCGTGGAGGATGGAGATGTGCCCGGTCTTCTTGAGCGGGCTCTCCAGCGGGTAGATGACCTTCTGCCCCGCGGGCAGGCCCGGGAGCGAGGCGAGGTTCTGGGCGATGGTCTTGCCGGTGACGGTCATGCACGAGCCGTCGATCATCCCCTTCTCGAGCAGGTACTTCATGACCGCGGGCACCCCGCCGACCTTGTGGACGTCCTCCATCACGTGCTTGCCCGAGGGCTTCATGTCGCCCAGGAGCGGGACCTTCTTGCTGGTGCGCTTGAAGTCCTCGAGGGTGAGGGAGACGCCCACGGAGCGGGCCATGGCCAGCAGGTGGAGCACGAGGTTGGTCGAGCCGCCCAGGGCCATGCCCACGACCATGGCGTTCTCGAACGCGGCCCGGGTCATGATGTCGCGCGGCTTCAGGTCGAGCTCAAGCAGCTTGCGGATCGCGGCCCCGGCGGCGACGCACTCGCGCACCTTCCCGGGGTCGACCGCGGGCGTCGAGGAGCTGTAGGGCAGGCTCATGCCCAGGGCCTCGACGGCGCTGGCCATGGTGTTGGCGGTGTACATCCCGCCGCAGGCGCCGGCCCCGGGGCAGGACTTGTGGACGATCTCCTGCCGCTGGGCCTCGGTGATGCGCTTGGCGAGGAACTCGCCGTAGCACTGAAAGGCCGAGACGATGTCGCGCGTCTGCGATTGCCCGTCGAAGTGGGTGAAGCCGGGCTTGATCGTCCCGCCGTAGATCATGATCGCGGGGCGGTTGAGGCGCCCCATGGCGATGACGCAGCCGGGCATGTTCTTGTCGCACCCGGGCAGCGCGATGAGGCCGTCGTACCACTGCGCGCCCATGACGGTCTCGATCGAGTCGGCGATCAGGTCGCGCGACTGGAGCGAGAAGCTCATGCCGTCGGTGCCCATTGAGATGCCGTCGGAGACGCCGATGGTGTTGAACCGCATCCCGACCAGGTCGGCCGCGGTCACGCCCTCCTTCACCTTGGCGGCCAGGTCGTTCAAGTGCATGTTGCAGGTGTTGCCCTCGAACCAGTTGGCGACGATGCCGACCTGGGCCTTGTTCATGTCGGCGTCGGAGAGGCCGGCGCCGTAGAGCATCGCCTGGGACGCGCCCTGGCTGGCGGGCTGGGTGATGCGCGAGCTGTATTTGTTCAGGCCGGTGGGGCGCCGCCTTCGAGAGATCCACCCAGAACCCCTCGCGAGCGACCGGCCCGTCGATGCGTTGCTGGCGAAGCCGGCGGACCAGGCCGAGCATCGGCTGGTGGATCGGCGCGGTGAAGGCCATCGCTTCGCGTGAGACAGGATGGACGAAGCGCAGCAGCGTGGCGTGCAGCGCGGGGTGGGCGATGAGCAGGTCCGGCCTGGCGCGGGCCTCGGCCTCGATCTGCTGCCCCTTGGCCTTGTCCTGCGCGAAGGGGATGAACCGGCGGACGACCGTCGCGGGCGGGTTGGCGAGCTCGTACTCGCCCACGGGCTCGCCGCCGTAGAGGATGTCGCCTACGATCGGATGGCCCAGGTGGGCCATGTGGACGCGGATCTGGTGGGTGCGCCCGGTCTTGAGCTCGAGCTCGACCAGGGCGTAGCCGCGGTACTGCTCGCGCACGCGGAAGAGCGTCAGGGCGTTCCTGCCCGCGGAGTCGTGGCGGATGCCGCAGGCCTCGCGGATGGTGGGGTGCTTGCCGATGGGTTGGTCGACCGCGCCGCCGGGGAGGTCGAGGTTGCCGTGGACGACGGCGAGGTAGGCCTTGAGCGTCGAGCGGTCCTCGAACTGGCGGGCGATGCCCCAGTGGGCCTCCTCGCTCTTGGCGACGACGATGACGCCGGTGGTGTTCTTGTCGAGCCGGTGGATGATGCCGGGGCGGAACTCGCGGGCCCCGACGGCGGAGAGGCCGGGGATGCGCCCGTCGCGGCCGTCGGGGTCGGCCTCGCCGGGGGCGGGATCGGGTGCGGGGCTTGGCTCGGGTTTTGGCGCAGATATCGGCGTTGCGGCCGGCGCGGGCTTTGACGCCGCCGGCGAGATCGTCTTCACGCCGCCCTGCTTTGAAAACCCGCGTGTGCCGTAGGCTTGGAACGCCCCGCCCGCCGACTCGACCTGCTTCTTGAAGTGGTAGGCCAGGCCATTGAGCAGCGTGCCCGAGAGGTTGCTGCGCGCAGGGTGGACGATCACGCCCGCCTGCTTGTTGAGGACGATGAAATGGTCATCCTCATACAGCACCGCGAGCGGGATCGCCTCGGGCAGGATCTGCCTCACAGCGCGGGGAGGCAGGATGATGTCGATCACGTCGCCCGACTTGATCTGCGTGCTGGCCTTGGGGGCGCGGGCGTTGACGTGGACGCCGCCCATGTCGATCAGCTTCTGCACGCGCGTCCTGCTCAGCCCCTTGAGGCGGTTGTGCAGGTAGACGTCGAGCCGGGAGTGGATGTCGCGGCGGACGACGATCTGGCGATGTTCCGGCCCGACGCCGCCCTCGATCGGCTCCTCGCCGTCCTCGGCGTCGGGGCTCGCGTCGGCGCCGGCGCCGTCGGAGGCGGGAAGGTCGACCTCCGCGTCGATGTCGATGACGTCGTCATCGCCCGGGGGAGGCGGGGTGTGGGCCGGCGCGGCGGGTTGGGCGGCGTTGAGCCCCGCGGGCAGTGCGGCTGCGGGCGCAGCAGAGCCCGCGGGCTTCGAGGCATCGACATCGGTGTCGACGTGATCCACGGGCTTCGCGGCCGTCTTTTTGGGCTTGGTGTGTCGCTTGCGCGAAGGCATGCCGGCTCAGCGATCCGCGGCGGGTTTGGCCGGCTTCTTCGCGGGGGCGGGCTTCGCGGCAGGCTTCTCGGCGGCGGGCTTGGCGGGCGCGGCGGGCTTTTCCGGAGCCACAGTCTTCTCAGGGGCGGCCGGCTGCTCCACCGCGGCGGGCGTCTCGTCCGACGCGTCGGCGGGGCGCGTCGTCGCCGGAGGCATGGGATTCGCCGCGGAGCGCAGCGGGACCATCGAACCGCCCATCCCGGGCGGCAGCATCGAGGCGGACTGCGTCGCCGGCTCGGGCGCGAAGGCGACCGGACTCTTGAGCTCCGCGATCAGCGCCTGCCGCTTCTGGGCCCGCGACTTGATCACCTCGTACAGCCCCGCTTGGTCGGCCGTCTCCTGATACAGCTTGCTGGCCGCCTCCCAATCCGAGCGAGACTCCGCCGCCGCCGCGAGCCCCATCCGAGCGTTGAGCTTCACCACCGGCGCCGCGGCAGGCTGGTCGATCACGGCCTTGTACATCTGCTCCGCATCCTTCAACGCCGCCTTGCGGTCCTCGGCGCTCAGCGGCCCCTTCGCACGGGCCTCGCTGGGCTGGGTCGAAGGAGGCACCGGCGGCTCGGGCATCACCGCGCTCGCCAAGGCCAGGTCGGCCCCGCGCAGCAAGGCCACCGCGGCGATCCCCGGCTCCGACGCCTGCTGGGCGACGCCTCGCAGGCTCTCCGGGCTCGTCGCCAACTCAAGGTCGCGCACGGCCGACTGATGCTGGTCGTCGACGTGACGGTCGTAGTAGACCTTGCCCGTGTAGCCGCCGACGGCGACCAGGATCCCCAGCAGGATCGGCATGCCCCACTTGTCCCAGAACGGGCCCATGTGGGTCAGGAAGTGCTGCAGGTCGTTCTGGTCCAGTTCGTGGCGGTGGCGGTTGTCCATGATGGCTCAGCAGGAGGATGGCGGCGAAGGGTCGGAACGGATGGATGACGGAGGACCAGCGGCGCTCGCCGCGGGAGATTCGGTCACGGCACGGTGTTGAGCTGCCCGGGAGCGATGATCACGTGGACGGTCGCCACGCGGTCGGGCTTCATGATGCGGAGATCGAGCGTCTCGCCCGTCTTGTTGTAGCGGAGGATCGCCGAGTCGCCCTGCACCTGCTCGCTGCCAGCCTGCCAGCCCGCCTCGGCCAAGGCCTTGCGGTAGAAATCGAGGATGCGGGTGAAGTTCGCCCGGCCTTGGTAGTAGTAGTCGACGCTGCGCAGCCCGTTGGCCACGCTCGCCTTGCTGCGGGGCTGGACCGCGACGAACCCGTCGGGCAGTGGCACATCAGCGACCGGCTTGACCGACCGCGCGACCAACGGCCCGCCGCTGGGCGCGGGGAGGTTCTGCCCGTCGTCGGACTGGATGAACATTGGGCGGTCGCAGCCCGAGGCCAAGCCGACCGCCAAGGCCAGCGCCGCGACGGAGATGAGGATGGCTGCCTGTCGTTTCATGCTTTGGCTCGCTCCGCGGAAGCCCCTCACGCCTCACCCCCGGACCCCGGAACCCCCGCGAACCCCGGAGTGTAGTCGCGGGCCGATGGGGTCGCAAACTTGATTCTGATTCCTGATTCTGTCCCAGAATCAAAACCACGACCCGCGAAGGGGTTCGGAAGCGGAATTAGGATCGTATCTCTATAAGATATTTATTTGAAGTATTTTATGTGATTTTATGCGCAACCAAGGCCTCAAATCACCGGTTCACGATGCCGTCACAGGAGGCCAGAATCGCGTGGGTCGCGATGTCTGCTGCTCCCCTTCCGACATCACTGCTACCTCACCGCGCCTACCCCGTCTGGTGCGGCGCGGCGGCCGTTGCTGCCAGCGAAACCGCGGCCGTCGGCCGTGCCGCGCCACACTCGGGGCAGGCCCCTGTGCTGCCGCGCAGGTCGTAGCCGCAGGCGAGGCACTCGTGTTCGCCCCGCGGCCGATACCGGTGACGGACATAGAGCATGATCGCCACCGCGACGAGCGCGAACGACCCCACCATGAACCAGTAGGGCACGACGAACTCCGACTCCAGCATGAAGGCCTTCTCCGCGGCGTCGCTTTCGTATTCGAACGACCCCGCGAATCCAAGGCACCAATGCAGCTTGGTCAACGGGGATCCTGCCGTGGGAGCGCCGCGTGCGGCCATGAAATGCCATCCGGCCGCCTCGGCATCCTCATGGGAATCCGCCCCGGGCACGTGGTGCGAATGCCCCACGAAGAACCAAGCCACGCCTTGGTTGAATTGCACCAACGCAATCGCTCCGAGAGGCGCCGCGGGATTCAGCCAATCCTTCGCGACCACCACGGCGTCGGTGCCCCAGATGCTCCGCACCCACTCCACGCTTGTCGCAAGACAGAGCGCAAGCGAGACGATGGCCAACGCGATGAGCAGCCGGCGTTTCATTCCGGAATTCTATCCCGGCTTTTGCGAAGCCTCGGCCACGGTCTGCGCGGGGACCGTCTCCGCCTTGGGAGCGATCGTCGTCGGCCGGAGCGCCCCGCATTCCGGACAGTCACCCGGACTCCCGCGCAGGTCGTAACCGCAGGTGGGACAGTCGTGCTCGCCGGGCTTTCTCCGGCGCCAGACGATGAAGAGCAACGCGGCAGTCAACAGCGTGGGGGGTCCTGTCAGAATCCAATCGGGAATGACCAGTTCCAACTGATATACCTGCGGCTTTGTCTTTGAATTGATTTCAGTGACTGTCTCCGCGTCGAAAAACCATCCGATGCCCAACAGCCCCCGGAGCTTGTGCATCGGGTTGGTTTCGTACGGTTTGCCCGGGGTTTCGACGACGGCGCGCCACCCCGCTTTTGTCGGGTTGGCCGTGTAGTCCGGTTCCGCGTCTTCGTCCGGGAAGTAGAGAGCCCAATGGGCGCGAAGCCAGATCGAACCCTGCGTCGACGTTGCAATGCCGAGGAAAACCGAGTTCGCCGCCGGATTCCCCCAATCCTTTACGACAATCACCCTCTGTCCGCGCCAATGGCTCAGGACCCACAGCGCCGCCGACGCTAAGGAGAGCGCCAGCGAGAGGCCCAGGGTGATCCGGAAGAGCCAGCGTTTCACGCGGGGCATTGTATCTCAGGGGTGCGGAAACCCATGCGAAGACCGCCTGAAGGCGGAACTCCTAACCTCAGACCGATCGCGCGGCGGCCTCCGTTCACTCGGCTCCGAGGCTCGTAGTTCCGCATTTACGCGGTCTTCGTTTTTGCGACGCCCCGATGGTGGGTTTCGCGGAGTACCGCTCTACACCACCCTACAAGAGCCGCCCGCCGCATCGCCGCCTTCCCGCCCTAGACACGCCGCGCGGGTTGCCCGACAATCCCGCACCATGACCCGCCACACCCTCGCCGACGTGCCCACGCCCGCCCTGGTCGTCGACCTCGCGGCCGTCGACCGCAACATCCAGCGGCAGGCGGCCTACGGCAAGAAGCACAACCTGGGCGTCCGCCCGCACACCAAGACCCACAAGTCGCTCTTCATGGCCAAGCGCCAGCTCGCCGCGGGGGCGATCGGGCTCACCGTCGCGAAGGTCGGCGAGGCCCGCGAGATGGTCCACGCCAGCCAGGACATCCTCATCGCCTACCCCGCGCTCGACCCGGCCCGCACCGCGGGCATCGCCCAGCTCGCCCGGGGCGGCGCGACCGTCCGCGTCGCGGTCGACTCCGCCTTCGCCGTCGACGCCATCGCGGCCGCGGTGGCGCAGGCCCCCAAGCCCGGCGGCACGACCGTCGGCATCCTGGTCGACATCGACGTCGGCTTCCACCGCACCGGCCTGCAGACGCCCGAGCTGGCCTTGGCCTTGGCGCAGAAGGTCGACCGCACCAAGGGGCTCCGCCTCGACGGCATCTTCTGCTACCCCGGCCACGTGGTGGTCCCGAGCGAGAAACATGCCGAGGTGCTCGCCCCGGTGCAGAAGATCCTGGCCGAGACGATCGCCCTCTGGAAGAAGCACGGCCTCGCGGCCCCCATCGTCTCCGCCGGCTCAACCCCCACCGGGCTCACCTCGCACCTGATCCCCGCGCTGACCGAGGTCCGCCCCGGCACCTACATCTACATGGACCGGAACTACATGACGGGCGGGTGGGCGACGATCGACGACTGCGCCGCGCGATTGCTCTGCACCGTGGTCAGCGACGCCGTGCCCAACAAGGTCGTCCTCGACGCGGGCAGCAAGACCTTCACCAGCGACCGGCTGCTGGGCGACCCCGGCGCGGCCAAGGGCTTTGGGCTGATCGTCGAGTATCCGCAGGCGACGATCGTCCGCTGCAGCGAGGAGCATGGCGAGGTCGACCTCGCCGCGTGCGAGAAGCGCCCCAAGCTGGGCGAACGCGTCCAAGTCATTCCCAACCACATCTGCCCCTGCGTGAACCTGCAGGACACGATCTGGCTCAAACAACCCGACGGCTCGCTCGAGCCGCTCCCCATCGAAGCCCGAGGCCACCTTTCATGAGCACCCGCAACCCCGCCCCCCGGAAGTCCTCCAAGAAGCCCGCCGCCCGGAAGTCCTCCTCCAAGAAGGAGATCGCCGGCGTCCTCTCGGTCTTCCAGACCCCCTACCACGCCGACGAGTCGATCGACGCCGCGACGCTGGAGAAGGAGATCCACTGGATCTACGACCACGGGGCCGACGGCATCGTGATGGCGATGGTCTCCGAGACGCTGCGCCTCTCGACCGAGGAGCGGCATGAGCTGGCGAAGCTGGCCTGCAAGTACGGGAACAAGCGCGGCGTGGTGGTGATCAGTTGCGGCGCGGAGAGCTCGATCTTGGCCGAGCGTTTCGCCAAGCAGGCCCAGGACGTCGGCGCGGACGCGTTGATGGCCATCCCGCCGGTCTCCATCGGCGTGGGCGAGGCGGAATTGCTTTCGTATTACCGCCGGATCCTCGAGGCGGTGAAGATCCCGCTCGTCGTGCAGGACGCGAGCGGCTACGTCGGACGGCCGATGCCCATCGCCATGCAGGCCCGGCTGCTGGAGGAATACGGCGACCGCATCCTCTACAAGCCTGAGGCCAACCCGATCGGGCCACGCCTCTCCGACCTGCGCGACGCGACGGGCGGGAAGGCCCGCGTGTTCGAGGGCACGGGCGGGATCGCGCTGGTCGACAGCTATCGCCGCGGGGTCGTGGGGACGATGCCGGGCGCGGAGATCATCTTCGCGCTGGTGGCCCTCTGGCGGGCCCTCGAGGCGGGCGACGAGAAGCGGATATACCAGCTCTCGTTCCCGATCTCGTCGCTGATCGCCGTGCAGACCAGCCTCGACGCCTTCCTGGCCGTGGAGAAGTACCTGCTGGTGAAGCAAGGCATCTTCAAGAACACGCACGTCCGCGGCCCCGTGGGCTACAAGCTCGACGAGGAGACCCGGCATGAGGTCGACCGGTTGTTCGACCTGATCACCCAGGCTGTCGAGGCGGCGGAGGGTTGAGGGCGACGCGCGACGGCGCTTGTTTGAATGGATTTGTTAGCCGGAAGCGCAAGCGACGGATGCGCGATCCAAGCCTCGCCGGCGCGAACCGGACTTGCGATTTCTGGGTGCCACATGCCATCGTACTCGTGGCATGTGCCGGTCAACGGACCGCGCAGGATGCCTCGGCGACCTCGTGCTGCATCACTGAGAGCCCTTCAAGCTCTGTGGAGATGTTCGAAGGAATAAGCCATTTCCGGAGGGCCATAGGCCCTGAAACACAAGGATCGCAACAGAGCCAGACCTCCATCCAAGCGATTCCATTCGGGATTCACCAACTCCTTCAACCGTGAATTTCACTTCCTCTCAAGACACATGCCACGAGTACGATGGCATGTGGCACCCGGAGAAGACGAACATCCTGGCCTGCTCCCCGAAAACTGGTCCAGGTGATATGAGAGTCTTAACCGGCCGCCGCAGGGCGGCCAAGGAGACTCAAGGATGTCAGGCAAGAAGCACAAGCCCGAGCAGATAATCGCGAAGTTGCGGGAGGCGGAGGCTG
>JAPLMQ010000282.1 GCA_026386955.1 Planctomycetota bacterium | reverse complement strand
GAAGGGGAGGGGAGGTGGGGGCGAAGGCGTCTGATCTCTTGCCTGATCAGAGCCGGACACTGGGTGTCCGTTTTTCAGGCGCTAGGCGGTGCTCCGCCGCGCGCGAAGTGCCAATCCCACAATGAAGATCCGCAAGGCCCATCCGCGTAAGGTGGCGCTGAGCGGTACCCCCGGAATCCACGAAGCCCACCGGGTGGGCGTCCGGTGGACGTGCGCGGCCCCGTGTCATCCTGCGCCGCTCCGGTGGGCTTCGCGGAGTACCGCTCAGCGCCACCCTACAAGAACGAATTCGCGCGAGGCGGAGCACCGCCTTGCGCCGGAAGATCGGGGACACAGTCCCCGGCTCTGATCCAGTGGATATCATTGGCGGGCGTCCGCGTCAGGACGACGCGCTCGGTGGCCGCCCGGAGATTTGTGCGCATGGCGTCGGTCTGCTTCTACTTCCAACTCCATCAGCCGCACCGCCTGCGCCGCTACAGCGTCTTCGACACCGACGCGCGCTATTTCGACGACCAGCGCAACGCCCAGATCCTCCACAAGGTCGCCAACAAGTGCTACCTCCCCGCGACCCAACTCATCCTCGACCTGGTCAAGCGCCATGAGGGCAAGTTCCGCGTCGCCTACTCGGTGACCGGCTCGATCATCGACCAGTTCCGCATGCACTGCCCGGAGATGATCAGCCTGCTGCAGAAGCTGGCGACCAGCGGGTGCGTCGAGTTCCTCAACGAGACCTATCACCACAGCCTGGCGTTCCTCTACAGCAGGGACGAGTTCCGGGCCCAGATCGACCTGCACGCGAAGCTGGTCAAGGACCTCTTCGGGCAGGTCCCGCGCGTCTTCCGCAACACCGAGCTGATCTACTCCAACGAGCTGGCCCACTACATCGCGGGGCTTGGGCGCTTCGACGGGCTGCTCGCCGAGGGGGCTGACCAGATCTTGGGCTACCGCTCGCCGAACTACCTCTACCGGCCCGAGGGCGAGAAGAGCCTCAAGCTGATGCTCAAGAACTACCGGCTGAGCGACGACATCGCCTTCCGGTTCTCGAACCGCGGGTGGCCGGAGTGGCCGCTGACGGCCGACAAGTTCGCGAGGTGGATCAACCAGATCAACGGCGACGGGTACGTCTGCAACCTGTTCATGGACTACGAGACCTTCGGCGAGCACCAGTGGGCCGACACGGGGATCTTCGACTTCCTCGCGGCGTTGCCCGCGGAGGTGCTCAAGACGCCGGGGAACGACTTCAAGACGCCCAGCGAGTGCATCAAGGCCTACGAGCCGGTGGGGAGCTTTGACGCGCCGCACATGATCTCGTGGGCCGACACGGAGCGCGACCTGTCGGCCTGGCTGGGCAACGCGATGCAGTCGAACGCGTTGCACGAGCTCTACCGCCTCGAGGCGCCGATCAAGGCCCGCGGCGACGCGAAGCTGCTCGAGGATTGGCGGAGGCTGACCACCAGCGACCACTTCTACTACATGTGCACCAAGTATTTCGCGGATGGCGACGTGCACAAGTACTTCAACCCCTACGAGTCGCCGTACGACAGCTACATCAACTTCATGAACGTGATGGACAGCCTGCGCACGCGGACGGAGGCGGGGAGGTAGGCGCTGGTTTCTCGTCAGGCGGAACCTGATCCGTCGTCTGATGAGGCGGCCTCACTCCACCTTGTAAAGCGAGCTCGGCTTGTCGCCCAGCGACTCCCCGCCGAGCTTCTGCACGACCGAGAGCCCGTTCGCGATGTAGGTGGGGTACTTCTTCTGCAGGGCCGCGGCTTGGGGGCTGGGCTGGCCGTCGATGATCTCCTCGGGCGGGAAGATGCCGACGGTGACCAGCGAGTAGCGGGCGGTGTGGAGGTAGAAGCCCTCGTCGCCCCCGTCGCGGATCACGCCGGCCGCCTTCTCCGCGGCCTTGCGGAAGTCCTTGCCGAACTCCTGGTCGTAGTAGCCCACGAGCAGCGTGTAGGCGCCGTTGTAGCGGCGGAGGTCCATCGGGCCGTTGTCGCCCGCGACCTTGCCCTGCGCCAGCGCGACGAGCTTAGCCTTCTCGAAGGGCTTGAGGCCGTCGACCTGGAGGGCGCGGGTCGCGAGGAGGTTGCGCCGGGCGGCGTCGGTCTCGGGGTCGCCGTATTGCCCGCGGTAGACCACGACGGACTTGCCCACGTGCTTGGTCCAGACGTCGGTCAGGCCCTGCTCGCGCGTGAGTCGCTGCACGAGCTGCCCCGCGCGCCGCTCGGCCGAGCCGCCTTCGTAGGTGTCGAGGAGGATGGCGAAGCCCTGGTCGGCGATGGCGTCTCGCCGGGCCTGGGCGGCGTCGGCGGCGGATTTGTCGCCCGCGCCCTTGGAGGCGTTTGGGTTGGAGTCGTACTGCTTGAGGTTCTGCCAGGGGTCGTTGACGACGTGGGTTTCGTAGGTGCAGGCGGGGAGGAGGGTGAGGGTGAGGAGGAAGAGAAGCGGGGCTGATGTCGTGTGGTTGGGGCGCTGCGTGGTCATGGGGTTTCGCTCGCCTGTCAGGGGATCAGGCCTGCTTGGGCCCGGAAAAATGTTTGTAGCCGCGCAGGTCGCGCTGCCCGGGCTTGACCGTCCACGGCAAAAGCCCCGTGCGATGCAGGATGGTATGCCGCTCGACGCTTGCGGCGAAGGCGTCCTCGATCCCGGGAATGGTGCGGAGCTTGTTGCCCTGGGCGTCGACGATCTTGGTCGCCGACGCGGGGACGGAGGTGATGGCTGACGCCTCCGAGGCGCCATTGACCGCGACGGTCTGGGCCCGCGCGACTTCAAGCGTCGCGGCGCCGATGGCGGGGTCGTCCTTCCCGCGGGCCAGGAGGGCGATCTTGCGCAGGGCGCAGGCGGCGGCGGTGTTGGGGCGCTCGATGGTCTCGGTCTTGCCGTCGACGACGATCTCGATGCGCTCGTTGGAGCGGCGGACGAGGCTGAGGTCGCCGTGGAGGGTGACGACGGGGTGGACGAGCTTCTCGCAGGCGTGGGTGAAGTTGACCAGCAGCGTCGCGCCGCTGGGGAGCGTGAGGAGCATGCTGACGGTGTCGTGGTTCTCGATGGGGTTGACGCGGTAGAGCTCGGCCTCGACGGCGACGGGCGTGGCGGAGGCGTGGAGCGAGTCGCCGAGCAGGAAGAGGGCGATGTTGAGGTAGTGGGCGAGGGCGTTGTTGGCGGGGCTGTCCATGACCCAGGTGTCGCCGCGGCGGAACTTGCCGGCCCAGGCGTTGCGGCCGAAGTAGGCGTCGCTGCGGGGCCAGCAGGCCCAGACGCTGGCGCGGCGGATGGGGCCGACGAGGCCTTCGAGGAGCCGGCGCTTGAGCGGGAGGGTGGTGGGGTCGTAGCAGTCCTGGTAGCCGATGAGGGCGGGGCGCTGGGCACGGTCGCGGGCGGCGATCATCGCGTCGACGTCCTGTACGGAGCCGGCGGCGGGCTTCTCGCACATCACGGCCTTGCCCGCGGCGAGGGCCTGTTCGGTGTAGGGGCGGTGCAGGTCGATCGGAAGCGGAAGCCAGAGGGCCTCGATCGGCTGGGCGAGGAGTTCCTCGTAGCGCTGGACGACGACGACGCCCTGGCCACGCAGGCGGGCGATGAGATCGGCGTGTAGCACGTGGTCGGGCTCGACCGCGGCGGCGAGCTTCACCAGCGGCGGCTCATTGTTCGGGCCGGGCTTGGCGTGGCTCTCGATGAGGCTGAGGATGCTGCCGGCGTAACCGCCGAGGCCTGCGAGGCCGAAACGCACCGGGGTCGCGTCGTTCATGGGTCGCTCCGTGGGGCAGGCGACTCTAATGCCGCCGGCGCGGAGGGGCAACCGGGAACGTTGGCGTTGGCATTGGGGCGGACGTCACATCATTCCGCGGCGGGGATGAGCCGGAAATGGCGCAGCGCCTGGCGGACGCCCGCGACGGGGTCGGCCGCGGCGCGCCACTGGGCGAGCACGGCCGGTGCGGCCTCGCGCATCGCCTGGCAGACGGCGGGCTGGGTCGCGTAGCGCAGCGCCTCCGCCAGCGCGACGGGACTGCGCGGCGGGACGATCAGCCCATTCGCGCCGTGGCGAACGAGCTCCACCGCGGCCCCCACCATCTCCGTCGCGATCACCGCGAGCCCGGAGGCCACGGCCTCGTTGATCACCAACGCCCAAGGCTCGTATTCGCTGGGGAGGACCTTGATGTCGCAGGAGCGGTAGCAGAGGGCGAGTTCGTGGGTCTGCAGGAAGCCCAGGAACTTCACGCGGTCGCGCAGCGGGAGCGGGACGCGGTCGAAGAGCTCCTGGCGCAGCGGGCCGTCGCCGGCGATGACCAGGTCCCACTTGGGGCGGTCGTGGGCGATCTGCACGAAGGCGTCGACCAGGACGTCGACGCGCTTGACGTGGATCAGCCGGCCGCAGTAGAGGACGCGGTGCCGCCCGTCCTCGAGGGTGTGCTGCTTGCGGAAGGCGGCCTCGGCGGCCTCGTCGCGGCGCTCGAGGATGCTGTAGTTGGGCTCGTAGGGGAAGAGGAAGGTGGGTTTGTCGTGGTCGGAGTAGAGGCGGAAGAAGGCCCGGCCGCAGGTGCCCATGGGCATGAGCCCGGCGACGGAGCCGACGACCCAGCGCACGAACCGGCGCTTGACGAAGCGCTTCACCCCGCGGACGCGCCCCTCGCTGAAGACGTTGGAGTCGCCGGTGAGCAGCAGGGGGACGTTGGCCTTCTTGGCCCAGCGGATGAGCGAGATGCGGGTGAGGTCGTTGTAGCCCAGGAGGATCACGAGTCCGACGCGTTGCTGCACGAGGTAGTCGCGGATGCGGGCGAAGAGCTTGAGCTGCTGGCGGGGCTCGAGGCGCCCGTTGGTGAGGCGCTCGTCGGGGAAGCCCACGGCGTTGATCTCGCCGCTGAGGTTCATCTTCCACGGCATGCTGGGGGACTCGACCGCGTGCGTGAAGAGGCTGTGCAGGCGCACGCCCGGAAGCTCCCGCGCCACACGCTCCAAGACGTGGAGGCGATAGGGAGTCGGCTCGTTGGAGATGATCGCCAGGTTCACGGGTTCGCTCATGGCCTCTCGCATGGGCGCCGCGGGCGGATCGGGTCGATCGCGCGGGACGCCAAGGGAGTTTATCGGCCGAATTCGGGCGGAGATGTGATGGAGGATCGGGCGGCGGGGCGGGTGGGAAGCGGATCTGCGTCGCGATCAGCCCTTCCAGGCGAGCGCCCGGGCGTAGAACGCCTCGTACTGGTCGAGCAGGGCGTCGACGTCGAGGTAGCGCATGACCCACTCGCGGGCGCCCTTGCCGCGCTGGGCCAGGGCGGGGCGGTCGGCCGCCAGTTCGCGGACCGCGTCGGCGATCGTCGCGGGGTTGGCGTCGCGGACGATGCCGCCCCCGGCCTCGATCTCGCGCCAGATGTCCGTCCCGCGGGTGGTCAGCACGGGCGTCCCGCAGGCCATCGACTCCACCAGCACCAGCCCGAAATTCTCCTGGCTGGTGGGGAGTACGAAGAGGTCGCAGGCCTGGTAGAGCGACGTCTTGTCGACGCCGGAGACGAGCCCGACCAGGTGCGTCTGCCCCGCCAGCCCGAGGCGCTCGATGCGCTGCTTGAGCTGGTTGATGTAGCCCGGGTCGCCCGGCCCGGCGATGACGAGCGTGAAGTCCGGCCCCTGCTTCTTGAGCAGCGCCGCGGCGTCGATCAGGGCCTCGACGCCCTTCTTGATGTGCAGCCGGCTGAGGAAGAGGAGCTTGAGCCGGTCGTCGGCGATGACGGGGAAGAGCCTCCGCGCCGGCTCGGGCCCGGGCAGGGTGGCGAAGGCGGAGAAGTTCACCACATAGGGCAGCACGACGCCGCGGCCGCGGCCGAACCAGCGCTTGGCTTGGTCCAACTCCGCCTGGGCGGTGCAGTGGATGAAGGCCGCCCGCTCGAGCAGGCCTTTGGCGAAGAGGGCGTGGTAGACGCGCTTCTTGATCGGCTTCTGCGACATCGACCAATCGTCGAGCATGCCGTGGGGCGTGAGGACGTAGGGCTTGCCGAGCTTGCGGGCGAGGCCGGCGACGACGAGGTTTTGCCTCTGCCACGGGCCGTGGAGATGAACCAGGCTCGCTTGTTCGACGAAGGGCTTGATCTGATCGCGCAGGCTTTCGGAGCGCGAGATCGCGACGAGCGTGGGGACTCGCCGCTGCTCGCCCGCGGGCGTGGGCTTGGACCACTCGGGTGGGGCGTCCCTGCCGTCGACGGTGACGAGGGTGACCTCGTGGCCCCTGCCGGCGAGCGTCGCGCCCAGGTCGAGCACCGCGCGCACCACCCCGCCGTGCTCCAGCCGCACGGCCTGCAGGTAATGGAGGACCTTGAGGGTCTTGGTCTGAGGAGTCATGGCCTCACGGTCGTCAAAGGGCACATCGTGGCGAACCCGCTGTAGGGGGTACGGAGGTGGGAATCATACAACTTAGCGTTCATGCACCATCCGGCAAGGCGGGTTGCCATGCCGATGGGCTTGTGGACAGACTCGGGTTTATCAAAGATTCATCGGACGGCGGCCACCGTATCGTTGATTTGCGGCGAAATGCATCGGGGGATCTCCCAATGATGAGTTGAACGAGCGGGCGGGGTGGACATTGCACGCATGGAGCGGCGCGCCGAGGCGGAACTATCGGACGTTGTGTCTTCCACTCAACCGCGATGCGCCGCGGGCCGACGTTATGATCTGTGTATCCGCGAGGATCGTGAGGCTTGTGTGAGCCACGGAGTTGCCGGTTCGGGCGCGAAATCGATGAGTGATGTCCTGAAACAACCTTCGCCGCTGGCGGCGCCGACGCCCGAGTCGGCCATGGAGTCGACGGCGACCGCGCCCTCTGCCGCGCAGACGCACGGGCCCCTCGCGCCGCCGGCGCCGGGTTCGATCTTCCATACCCTCGACCGCACCGCGCGCTTCCCCTACACCTTCAAGGAATACGCCCGCCGCTTCGCCTGGGAATGGGTCCAGCGGACGCTCATCCGCTTCAGCCCGCGCAAGGCGATGCGTTGGCGCTCCTTCTGGCTCCGGCTGTTCGGCGCGAAGATCGCCCCCCACAGCGGCATCCGCCCGACGACCTCGGTCACGCACCCCTGGTTGCTGGAGATGGGCGACTACAGCGTGCTCGCCGACGGGGTGACCATCTACAACCTGGGCCCGGTAACCATCGGGAGCCACTCGGTGCTGTCGCAGGACGTCTACGTCTGTGCGGGCACGCACGACTACACGCGTCCCGACCTGCCCCTGCAGCGCAAGCCGATCACCATCGGGCACGGGGTGTGGATCTGCGCCGGCGCGTTCATCGGCCCCAACGTCCACGTGGGCGACAACTCGGTGGTCGGCGCGCGGGCGATGGTCGCCAAGAATGTGCCCCCCGGCGTGGTTGTCGCAGGCAATCCCGCACGCGTGATCAAGAATCGGCCGATGAATCCTCTGCCCTGAAGGTTGCCCTGAACCCGCCGCGGCGATGTCGCCGCCGGCGGGTTCGTCGTCCCAGGATCGTCATCGCGCATGGAACCGATCTCCGCCTCATCCGCCGCAGCGCTCACCGCCGCCGCGGCCGTCGCGCCCCGCAACCCCGTGAGCGTGCTGGTCCTCGCCCGCGACGAGCAGGCCTGCCTGCCCGCCTGCCTGGCCTCGGTCGCGTGGTGCGACGACGTCGTCGTCCTCGACGGCGGCTCGAAGGACCGCACCCTCGCCATCGCCCGCGAAAAACCCAACGTCCGCGTTGTCGAGCGCAAGTGGGACGACGAAGTCGCCCAGCGCACCTTCGGCCTCAAGGAGATCGAGTTCCGCAACCCCTGGGTGCTGATCCTCGACGCCGACGAGACCGTCCCGCCCGACCTCGCCCATGAGATCTCACAGACGCTCACCGGCGCCGGCCCCGAGACGACCCACGCCGCGTTCGCCCTCCGCTACCGCGAGATGTACCGCGGGCGGTGGATCCGCCACGGCGGGGCCTACCCCATCTGGTCGACCCGCCTCGTCCGCCCCGGGCGCGTGCGCTACGAGAATTTCCGCGGCGCCGCCCGCCTGGTCGTCGACGGCACGATCGGAAAACTGCAGGGCCACTTCATCCACGAAGGGCTCGACGCGGGGATGCGCCGCTACTTCGACCGCCGGAACCTCGCCGCCCAGGTCGAGTCGCGCGCGACGGCCCGCCCGCTCGGATCCCTCGGCTCCGACGCCGGCGGTTGGGGCCTGGGCCTCACGCTCGACATGTGGGCCCAATTCGTCTGGACGTTCATCTTCCGCCTCGGCTTCCTCGACGGCGTCGCCGGCTTCCACTTCTGCGCCATCCACGCGATGCAGGTCTACTGGGTCGGCATGAAGGTCATGGAGCAGGAGCGGGCCTGGATCCGCCAGACTGAAGTGGCCGTCACCCGGCTGCTGGCGGAGGAGGGGAAATGAGCGACCCGCTGATCGAGATCATGATCCCCGCCTTCAACGAGTCCAACCACATCGCCGAGGCGGTGACCAACGCGCTGGAGCTCGGCCCGGTCTACGTGCTCGACTCCATGAGCACCGACGGCACGCCCGACCTCGCCCGGGCCGCCGGCGCGACCGTCGTCCAGCAGCCCTGGCTGGGCTACGCCCGTCAGAAGAACTGGGGGCTCGACAACCTCCCCTTCAAGGGGCAGTGGGTCTTCATCCTCGACGCCGACGAGCGCATCACCCCCGAGCTGCGCAGGGAACTGCTCGCGGTGGCGAAGTCGGACCCGATGGAAGTCGGCTTCTACATCAACCGCGTGGTGATCTTCATGGGGCGCGAGATCCGCCACGGCGGGCTCTACCCCTCGTGGAACCTGCGCTTCTTCAAGCGCGACAAGTGCCGGTACGAGGACCGCAAGGTGCATGAGCACATGATCGCCGACGGGGCGACGCGCTACTTGAAGCACGAGATGCTCCACATCCGCCGTGAGACGATGGACGTCTACTTCGCCAAGCACATCCGCTACGCCGACTTGGAGAGCGACGAGTGGGTGCGGATGAAGCTCGGGCAGAGCAAGAGCGCCGCGGCGAAGAACCTCTTCGGGCGCACGATGCGCCTGCGGCAGTGGCTGCGGCGCGACATCTGGCCCATCACGCCGGGCAGGCCGTTCGTGCGGTTCGTCTACCAATACCTCTACAAGCGCGGCTTCCTCGACGGGAAGGCCGGGTGGCACCTGGCCCAGCTCATGTTCAGCTACGAGTACATGATCGGGCTGATGTACGAGCAGAAGCTGCGCGACCACCGGCGGGGGAAGACGGCGAAGTGAGATCGTCGACGAATTGAAAATCGAAAACCCAGGCACGCGGTGCTTGGGCTCTGGTGCGTCGTTTGATGCGTCGATCGGACAACACTTTCGATCAAATCACGTGTTGACCG
The DNA here is from genome assembly GCA_026386955.1 of Planctomycetota bacterium. GTDB lineage: Bacteria > Planctomycetota > Phycisphaerae > Phycisphaerales > Phycisphaeraceae > JAPLMQ01. The sequence goes on along the minus strand of JAPLMQ010000282.1, from coordinate 36,372 downwards.
CGGTGCGCCGCCGGCTGTCCGTCCGCTGCCCCTCGCGGTGGCGGCCGTACATCCCCGACGAGGCGTTGCGCAGGCTCTGGGCGAGCAGCCGCACGCAGTCGTCCCCGCCGTGCTCGCGCTCCACCTCGTCGAGGCGGGTCAGCAGCGAGCCGCCGTCGGCCTGCCCCTTCTCGCGGTAGAGCCGGCGGAAGCAGTCCCAGAGCGTCTTGATGGTCTCGGGCGGGAAGCGGTGGCGCTTGAGCCCGATCTCGTTGATCCCGCGCACGGCCGAGGGGTTGCCCTCGATGGTCATGAACGGCGGGACGTCGTGGATCACCCGGCTCATGCCGCCCACGAAGCAGTATTGCCCGAAGGTCACGAAGTGGTGGACGCCCACGGCCCCGCCGATGTTGACGTGGTCCTCGATCTTCACGTGCCCCGCGAGCCCCACGCCGTTGGCGATGATGACGTGGCTGCCGATCTCGCAGTCATGGGCGATGTGGACGCCGCCCATGAGGAGGTTGTCGCTGCCGATGCGGGTGAAGCCGCCTCCGTTCGCCGTGCCGGTGTGGGCGGTGACCATCTCGCGGATGTCGTTGTTGTCGCCCACGACGAGCTGGGTCTCCTCGCCCTGGAACTTGAGGTCCTGCGGGTCGGCCCCGAGGACGACCTGGGGCCAGAGGGTGTTGCCGCGGCCGAGCGTGGTCTTGCCGATGACGGTGACGTGCGAGACCAACCGGCAGCCCGGGCCGATGGTGGCCTTGGGCCCGACGTAGCAGAAGGGGCCGACGATTGCGTCGTCGGCGACTTGGGCGCCGCGGTCGACGACGGCGGTGGGGTGGATCTGGGCCATGGCGGAATCACCGGGGAGCAAGAGTCGTTTCAGGCGTGGACATGGACCGGGAAGCGAAGTCGAGCGCGGGCGCGGGTCGTCACTCCTGCTTGTCGTCGACGAGCATGAACTTGATCTCCGCCTCCGCGGCCAACTCCTGCCCGACGTAGGCGCGGCAGCGCATGTGGGCCAGCCGGCTGCGGACGCGGACGGACTCGGCCTCGAGGATGAGTTGGTCGCCGGGCGTGACGGGCTTGCGCAGCTTCACCCGGTCGAGGCTCAGCAGCACCGCGATCCTCGCGGTGTTCTCGAGTTTCTGCCCGATCAGCACGCCCGAGAGCTGCGCCATCGCCTCGACGATCAGCACGCCGGGCATGATCGGCGTGCCGGGGTAATGCCCCTGGAAGAACGGCTCGTTGATGGTGACGTTCTTGATGCCCAGCACGCGGCGGTCGCCGTCGAGCTCGATCACGCGGTCGACCAGCAGCATCGGGTAGCGGTGCGGGAGGATGCGGGAGAGCTTGCGGATGTCGAGCACGCTGCGATGCAGGGCCAGCTCGTGCCGCCCCTGCTCGGCGTGCTGCTTGATGAGTTGGCGCACCAGCGCGTGGTTGAGCCAGTGGCCCGACTTGTAGGCGATGATGCGCCCTTGGATCGGCGCGCCCAGCAGGTAGAGGTCGCCGATCAGGTCGAGCATCTTGTGCCGGGCCGGCTCGTCGGGGAAGCGGTATGAGTTGCCGCCCACGGGGCCTTGGGGCCCGAGCACCAGGACATCCATGGGCGTCAGGTGCGTGCCCAGGCCCGCGGCGCGGAGGGCCTTGGCCTCGGCTTCGAGGACGAAGGTGCGCGCGGGGGCGATGTCCTTGACGTAGTCGCCCTTGCCGAAGTCGAAGACGGCGACTTGCCTGCCCAGCGAGGTGTCGGAGCCGTAGTGCAGGTCGTAGACGAGCTGCATGCCCGGCTCTTCGCAGGGTACGGCGGCGAGGACCGCGTCGTCCTGGCGCACGACCACCGGCTCGGTGACGACCAGCTTGCGGCGGGGGGCGTCCTGGGCCTGGACCTCCGCGGCGAGCAGCGCCTCGACGTACGGGAGCGACGAGCCATCGAGCCCGGGGAACTCCGCGGCGTCGATCTCGATGATGAGGTTGTCGATGTTGAGCCCGGCGATCGCGCTCAGGCAATGCTCGCAGGTCTCGATGGTGGCGTCGCCGCAGCGCAGGGCGGAGCGGCGGGCGCGCTTGAGGACGTGCCCGACCAGCGCGGGCACCTGGGCCCGCTCCATGTCGGTGCGGACGAAGACGATGCCGTGGTTGGCCGGCGCGGGGCGGAAGACGACGGTGACGGGGTGGCCTGAGAATAGCCCCAGGCCGGTCACGGTGGCGGAGCGTGCGATGGTGTGTTGGACTTCGGGCATCGATCCTCGTCGGACGCAAGGCGCCGGACGCCGGGGGGTCCTTACCGGGGGGCCTCGCCGAGGATCCTCGCCCGGGGTTCGATGCGAGGCGGTCAGGGCTTCTTGTTGCGGCGCAACTCTTTGAGCAACCCGGGCAGTTTACGCACGGCCACGTGCTCCCGCAACGCGGCTCCGATCTCCTGGGCGTGGTACCCGCCCCAGGTCTCGCCCGCGGGGACGTCCTGCCCGACGACGGAGGCCCCGGCGATCTTCGCCCCCGCGCCGACGGTGATGTGGTCCCGCAGGATCGCGCAACCGCCGATCATCACGCCATCGCCCAGGGTGACCGAGCCGGCGAGCCCGGTGTTGCCGGCGATGACGCAGCAGCGCCCGACGCGGCAGTTGTGGGCGATCTGGCAGAGGTTGTCGATCTTGGTGCCGTCGCCGATGACGGTGGCGGAGAATTTGGCGCGATCGATGCAGGTGCCCGAGCCGATCTCGACGTGATTGCCGATGCGGACGATGCCGATGTGCGGGATCTTGACGAGGCTGCGCCCGTCGGGAGAGGGGCGGTAGCCGAAGCCGTCGCCGCCGACGACGACGTTGCCGTGCAGGTGGACGTGCGAGCCCAGCTCGCAGCGGTCGTAGATGACCACGCCCGGGTCGAGGGTGCAGTTGGGGCCGACGACGCACTGGGCTTGGATGACGACGTTGGCGTGGACGACGCACCCGTCGCCGAGGCGCGACCCGGGGCCGATGAAGGCGCCCGCGCCGACGCGGACGTCCTTGCCCAGGACCGCGGAGGGATCGACGAAGGCCCGGGGATGGACCCCCGGAATTCCCGGGTCGGGCAGCACGGGCGCGGGGGCGAACATCTCCAGCGTCAGGGCGAGGGCGAGGTCGGCGTCGGCGACCTTGATCACCGCGCGGCCGGGCGTGGGCTGGACGTCGAGGTCGGCGTTGGCGAGCACCGCTCCCGCCTTGCTCGTGGGCCAGGCGGCGGCGCGGCGGGCGTCGCGCACGAAGGTGACCTGCTCGGGCCCCGCCTCGTTGATCTGGTCGACGCCCGAGATCGGCAAGCTGCCGGCCCCGAGGACCTGCCCGTTCACCCGCGCGGCGATCTGGTCGACGGTGAAGGTCGGCATGGGGTGGGGCTCGGGGCGCTGACGAGGCGTCTCACTTCGGTGCGGGTGGCTCTCTGCCCCTCTCCCTTCGGGAGAGGGTGGTGGGTACTCCCGCCGGGTGAGGGCGTGAGTCACCGGCGATTCCCGATCAGCACGATGGACGCAAGCGCGTTTCCGAGGCGTTTCCGTTGACTCACGCCCTCACCCGTCACGGACGAGTACATCCATGCCACCCTCTCCCGGAGGGAGAGGGGCAGGCGGGGCCGGACCCCTCGCGTGGCTCACTTCGGCGCGGGCTTGCTCGCGGCGCCGGCGCTGTTCGCGTACTCAATGTTCATCGCCGTCGTCACCTGTTCGGTCACGTCGATGTCGTCGGCCGCCCAGAGCACCTTGCGGTTGCGGATCATCTGCTTGATGTCCTCGGGCTTGGCGGGGTTGAGCTCGGGCTCGCCCTCGCGGTAGACGACCATGTCGTAGCCGTTCTCCTTGGCGACCTTGCCCGCCGAGGCGACGATCTTGCGGTAGAGGCTGGCGGTCTGCAGGCCCGACTCGCGCATGAAGGCCGCGTTCTGCCACTCCTGCCAGACCTTCAGCTCGAAGGCCTTGCGCTCCAGCTCCTCCTGCTTCTTCTTGAACGCGGCGTTCGCGGCGTTGAGCACGCCCAGGTCGTCCTGCAGCGACTTGAGGTCCTTGCTCTTGTCCTGCAGCTCCTGGGCGATCTTGTCCTTGCGGGCGTTGAGCTCGGCCTCGATCTGCGTCTTCTCGCGCAGGGAGTTGAAGACCTTCTCCACGTCGATCGCGGCGACCGCGGTGGGGCGGGCCTTGAGCATCTGCCCGGCCTTGGCGCCCACCAACGCGGTCAGCGAAAGGGCGACGGCGACCAAGGCGACAAACCAAAAGCGTTGTGAGCGCATGAAGAAACTCCAGATGAAGTTCAAAAAGTCGGAACGATTTTGTAACACAGGCGCGGACGCGGAGCAATGAGGAGGGATATTCAAACCCGGAACCCAGGAACCCGGAACCCGAAGGATGGACAACTTAAGTTGTCCATCCTTGATGGTGAGAACGGAACCCTTCTGGTCCCTCTGAACTCAGACGGAACTCAGAAGGGCACCGCGAGGTCGAAGCTGAAGTACTGCACGTCGTCGCCCTTCTGCTTCATGACCGGGACCGCCACGTCGAGGGCGAAGGGGGCCTGACCCAGGAAGGGGATCTTGATGCGGACGCCCGTGCCGATGCTGACGCGGTACTGGTCGAGCCCGGTCTCCTTCTGCACGGTGCCGGTGTCGGTGAAGAAGACGACGCGGACGATGTCCTGGAAGACCGGGAAGTTGTATTCGAGCCCGAGCAGGAAGAGGAACGAGCCGCCGATGGGGTCGCTGCCTAGGGCCTTGGTGTCGAAGCGGATGCCGCGGGGTCCCGCGCCGCGGTAGCTGAAGCCGCGGAAGGATCGCTGCCCGCCGGCGTAGAGGCGCTCGAAGACCGGCACGTCGCCGTCGAAGATCTGCCCGATCTCCTGGCGGAGGCTCAGCACGGTCCGCCTGCCGAAGAAGTCCTCGTCGATGGTCCAGTACTGGCGGAAGTCGGAGCTGATCATGTTGAAGTCGTAATCGCCGCCGAGCAGGCCCGCCCGGCTGACGCCGACTTCCCAGCGGTTTCCGTGGGTGGGGAAGATCCGGCTGTCGGTGGTGTTGCGGGTGACGAAGAAGCCCAGCGAGGTTATCGCGCTGTTGCCCTGGACGTCGAAGACGTCGACGGGCGCGCTGGACTGCACGTCGCTGATGTCGATCAGCTCGCCTCGGGCCCGCAGCGAGGCCGACCAGACGTCGCCGAACCGCTGCCCCAGGGCGACGGTCCCGCCGATGCGCTGCTCCTGGTATTGGTCGCGGTCGCGGGTGAAGTAGAAGAGGCTCGAGTCGAGGAAGAAGTCGGAGTCGAGCAGATAGGGCTCGCGGAAGGTGACGGAGTACCGGCTGGTCTGGTTGCCGGGCTGGAGGCTGAGCGCGAAGTACTGCCCCGCGCCGCGGAAGGACTTGCCGGTGAAGAACTCGCCCGCGCTCTCGGGCACGTCGGCGATGTCGAAGTTGCGCTGCACCAAGTCGATGGCGCCGATGACGCCCGCGTCGGAGCTGACGCCCGCGCCGAAGCTCAGGCTGCCGGTGTTGCGCTCCTTGATCTCGGTGATCACGTCGCGCGACTCCTGCGACGCGTCGCCCTGGATCGACACCTTCGCCTCGCTGAAGAGCGACGACTCGTTGAGCCGCTGCTCGGTCTCGGCGATGCCCGAGCGGACGAACCGCTCGCCAGGGCGCAGCTTGCGGTACTGCCTCTCGACGACCTTCTCCTGCGTGAGCTGGTTGCCCTTGACCGACATCTTGTTGACCAGGTAGGGCATCCCCTCGCTGACCTTCACCTGCAGGTCGACCATCGGCTCGTTCTCGTGGAACAGCCGCTCGACCTCGACCTTCGCCTCGATGAAGCCCAGGTCCCCGTACTGGTTGAGGATCGCCTCCTGGCTCTTCTTGAGGCGGTCGGTGGAGAAGATGTCGCCGACCTTGAGCGGGACGGCCTCGAGGATCTGCTCCCGCTGGAAGAGCTGCACGCCGTCGATGCGGATCTTGTCGACCGTGTACCGCAGCCCCTCGTGGACGACGAAGACCACCACCGCGTTCTTCTGGTCGGGCGAGAGGTCGATGCGCCGGCCGACCTCGGCGTCGAGGTAGCCGCGGTCGCGGTAGAAGTCGCGCACCAGCGTGGCGTCGGTGTCGAGCTGCTCGCGGTTCATCTCCCCCTTGCGGAGGATCCAGATGTAGGTCTTCGACTTGATCTTGCTGCGCAGCTGGTCGTCGGTGAAGACCACGTTGCCCTCGAAGCGCAGCCCGCGCACCCGGGGCTGGGGGCCCTCGCGGACGCGGTAGAGCAGCACGCCCGACTCGTTGAGCATGTCCTTGTCGACCACGACGTCGGTGACGAAGTAGCCCTTCTTCTGGTAGGCCCGCTTGATCTCCTGGATGCCGCGGTCGATCAGGAACTGGTCGATGGGGTCGCCCGCTCGGAGGCGGACCAGGTCGAGCAGCTCCTGGTCGGTGATCGCCTTGTTGCCCACCGTCTGCACGAAGGTCAGCAGCGGCTGCTCTTCGACTTGATAGGAGAGCACGACCGTGCCGTCGGCCTTGGGCTCGACGCGGGCGCGGACGGAGCCGAACCGGCCCAGGTGGGTGATGCGGACGATGTCCTCCTGGACGACGCGGGCGTCGTAGGGCTCGCCGACGTTGAGGCGGATCTGGTTGCGGACGAGCTTCTCGGCGACCTGCTTGAGCCCCTCGACGCGGATCTCGGCGACGGGGCGGTGGGCGACCTCGACGCCTTGGGCGAAGGTCGGCGCGGACATCGCCCCCAGGCTGAGGGTCAGGGCAAGCAACCCCGTGGCAACACGGCCGTGAACGGTGGATCTCAACCGCGGCCTCCGCCAGTGAGGAAGGGACAGTGCGCGAGGGCGGGAGTGTAACCCAAGAAGCGCTGGGCGGACAAACGGCGGCAACTATTCCACATGTGGAAGCGTTGCGCGGGACGTCGCGCGATGAGGCGATGCCAGTGCCACGGTTGCGTGGAATATCGGACCGTGGATCAATCGAGAAACCCAAGCCCACTGATCCCGACGGTACTCCGTCGGGTTCGGTGGGGTTCCTCGAGTCAACGGTGAGCCTCACCCCGCCGAACGGAGCACCGATCGGTGGGCTTTGTGAACGTGGATTCGCATTCGCTTGGGACGGATCGCTTTTCAAGCCCTCCGCCCGCACCCCGCAATCCTTCTTGCTGTTCCCCCCCAGGGTCTCTAAACTTACAGGTTGTCCCTGACGATGCGGTTTCCAGTGCCCCGACATCGATGATCGGAAGCCGCCGCGGCAGGGCTGTGGCCATGAGTTGGCGGACGTGGGGTTGTTCCCCGCCCACGCCCCTCCTGAGCCCTCCCTCGGGCCCTGTTTCAGTTCGACACCGCCAGGGTAGATTCAGGCATGACCACCATGATCAGTGGCAAACCCGCCACCCGACCTTCCGACGCCCTCGACGCTGCCGCTCTCCTCGAGCTCCTGCGGCAAATGATGCTCATCCGGCGCTTCGAGGAGCGCACGATGCAGAGCTACCAAGCGACGAAGATCGGCGGGTTCTGCCACATCTACATCGGGCAGGAGGCGACCGCCGTCGGCTCCATCGCCGCCCTCCGCAAGGACGACCCGATCATCACCGCCTACCGCGACCACGGGCACGCCCTCGCCCGCGGGATGGAGCCGAAATACTGCATGGCCGAGATGTACGGCAAGCTCGCCGGCTGCGCCAAGGGCAAGGGCGGGTCGATGCACATCTTCGACAAGGACAACGCGATGTACGGCGGGCACGCCATCGTCGCGGGGCAGTGCCCCATGGGCGTGGGGCTGGCCTTCTCGCACGCCTACTTGGGCGAGGACAAGGTCACCGTCTGCTACTTGGGCGACGGCGCGCTGAACCAGGGCGCGTTCCACGAATCGATGAACCTGGCCGCCATCTGGCGCCTGCCGATCATCTTCGTGGTCGAGAACAACAGCTATTCGATGGGCACGCACATCTCCCGCGGGACCGCCGCCGCCGACGACCTCTCGGTCAAGGCCGCCGCCTACGGGATGCGCTACGCCGAGTGCGACGGGATGGACGTCCTCGACACCTACGACACCTTCCGCACGCTGGTCGACGCGATGCGCGGCTCCTCCTCCCGCGCCCTGGGCGCCCCGGCCGACACCGGCAGCGGGCCCGCCTTCGTCAACGCCAAGACCTACCGCTTCAAGGGCCATTCGATGTCCGACCCGCAGAAGTACCGCACCAAGGAAGAGGTGGCGGGGCGGCAGGAGCGAGACCCGATCAGCACGCTGGTCAGCCATTTGGTCGAGCGGAACCTGGCGACGCAGGAGCAGATCGACGCGATCGACAAGCAGGCGAAGGAGCTCTCCCACGACGCGGAGAAGTTCGCCGAGGAGGCGCCCGCCCTGCCCCTCAGCGAGCTCTACACCGACGTCTACGCCGAGCCCTTCGGCCCCTACAAGGTGGGCGAGCTTCCGGAGATGCTCCGCAAGACGCAGAAGTGAAAGCCCTCACGAAAATCGATTGAATTGAAACCAAAGCCCAGGCACTGCGGCGCCTGGGACTCTCCAGCACCACGACCAGCACCACGAAAAAGACCCATGCGCAACATCCAGCTCCGTGACGCCCTGCGAGAAGCCATGACCGAGGAGATGGAGCGCGATCCGCGCGTCTTCCTCATGGGCGAGGAGGTCGCCGAGTACAACGGCGCCTACAAGGTCAGCGAGGGCATGCTCGCCAAGTTCGGGCCCCGCCGGATCATCGACACCCCCATCAGCGAGACCGGGTTCGCCGGCCTGGGCGTCGGGGCGGCGATGTACGGCCTGCGCCCGATCATCGAGTTCATGAGCTGGTCGTTCTGCCTCGTTGCCGCCGACCAGATCCTCAACAACGCCCCGAAGATGCTCTACATGTCGGGCGGGCAGTTCAAGGTCCCCATCGTCTTCCGCGGGAACAACGGCGCGGGCGGGCAGCTCGGGTCGACCCACTCCTGGTGCGTCGAATCCATGTTCTCCTGCGTGCCGGGCCTCAAGATGGCGATCCCCTCCACCCCGCGCGACGCCAAGGGCCTCCTCAAGACCTCCATCCGCAGCGACGACCCCGTCTTCTTCCTCGAGTCCGAGCGCATGCTCGGCTGGGGCGCCCGCGGCGACCGCGACTTCGAGACGCCCTACCCCGACACCTTCACGCCCTACCTCTCGGGCGGCAAGTGGGCCCCGCCCACCATCGAGGAGGATGCCGACTTCACCATCCCCTTCGGCGTGGCCGACATCAAGAAGGCGGGGACCGACTGCACGATCGTCGCGCTGGGCAGGCCTGTCCACTTCGCGCTGGCCGCGGCGCACGAGCTCTCCAAGGAGGGCATCGACTGCGAGGTCATCGACCCGCGCACCGTCCGCCCGCTCGACATCGAGACGATCGTCCGCAGCGTCAAGAAGACCAACTACCTGGTGATCGTCGACCAAAGCTGGCCCTTCGCCTCGATCGCCAGCGAGATCGCGATGCAGGTCTACGAGCGGGCGATGGACCACCTGGACAACAAGATCATCCGCGTCTGCAACGACGACGTGCCGGCCCCGTACGCCCGCAACCTCGAGCTGGAGATGCTCCCGCACCCGCGGAAGATCATCGAGGCCGTCCGCGCGGTGACGTACAACGCGTGAGGACGGCCTGGTCCTGAAATCAATTCAATGACGAAGAACCCAAAACCCAGGCACCGCGTGCCTGGGTTTTTTCTGCGCTCAGCGCTCGTCCTTCCCCTGCGCGGAGTCGACGGCGTCGATCAGCTTCTGCATCGACTCCAGATAGCCGTTGAGCGCCTTGCGCCCGCCGGGGCTGATGCGGTAGGTCGTCCGCGGCCGGCGGCCGACGAAGGCTTTGTGGGCCGCGACGTACCCGGCCTCCTCGAGCTTCTGCAGGTGGATGCCCAGCGCCCCGTCGGCGACGTCGAGCCGCTTCCTGAGCGTGGTGAAGTCGAGCACGCCGTCGATCTGCAGGGCCGTGAGGACGCCCAGCCGGATCGGGCCGTGCACCGCGGTGTCGAGCCCGTTGAAGTCAATTGGCGGCAGGGACATTCACCCTCGCGATCGAGTGGAGCTGCCAAGCCTGGATCGCCGCGATGCTCGCGCCCGCGAACGCGCCGATGAGGCCGACGGCGATCAGCGCCTCATGCCGCGTGCAGAACGGCATCACCATGCCGAACACCGCCATGGAAATCGCCGCCGGCCAGGCGGCGGCCCGAAACCGGCTGGTGGAGGCGTGTGCCGCGACCAAGACGCCCAGGAAGAACAAGGCGCAGCCGCCTGCCACCATCGGAGGCATTCCGACCCGCCGGGACCACGCCAGGAACACGAAGTTGGCGACGCTGATGACGGCCACGAGCGGGAGGCCGGCCTTGTGCTCGCGATGGCGTGCCGGGGCATGCGTGCGGGTGTGGCGGAAGGTCCACGTCGCCCAAGGAACGTAGATCGCGAACGGGAGCAGGCCGATCCACTCAAGCCGCGGAGGGGCGTACGTCTCCCACGCGGCGAAGGCCAGCCCCAGGGGCACCAGCGCCAGGTTCATCCAGACATCGCCCCAGCCGATGGGCGGGGCGAGCCCCGCGGCCTGTCGGATGGTCTCGAGATCGGATCGGACGCGCTGCAGTTCGTGCTGGCTCATGGCGGGGCTCCGGGGAATCGTTGCCTGCGCTCGGCGGGAATCTCTCCATCCGTGAGTACTCTTGAAATTAGAGTATATCGGGGCGGCCGTGTCAAGCCCACCGGCCAGCCGATCTCTCGCTATTATTGTGGCGCTCGAACCAGGAACCGCCCCGCCCCCGCCCCCGGAGTCTCGCGCCCATGCCCAAGATCTACGAGATGCCCCGCATGTCCGACACGATGGAAGAGGGCACGCTCATCAAGTGGAACGTGAAGGTCGGCGACAAGGTGAAATCGGGCGACGAGATCGCCGACATCGAGACCGACAAGGCGACAATGCCCATGCCCGTCTACGACGACGGCGTGATCGCCAAGCTCGCGGTCGAGCCCGGGCAGACGCTCAAGATCGGCCAGCCGCTGATGGTCCTCGCCGTCGACGGGGAGTCGGTGGAGGAGGCCGCGAAGGCGATCTCGGGCGCCGCGGGCGCGAAGCCCGCCGCCGCAGCGCCAGCGCCCGCCAAGCCCGCCGCGATGGCGGCCTACGGCGCTGACTCATCCGGGGGCAAGGCCGCGACCGCCGTCGCCGAGCCCGAGGATGACAATGCCTCCGTCGGTGTCGGGGGCCAGCGCGTCAGCCCGCTCGCCCGTAAGCTGGCGGAGGAGCATGGGCTCGACGTCGCCAAGATCAAGGGCTCGGGCCCCGAGGGGCGCGTCATCAAGCGCGACATCCTCGCCGCCGCGGCCGCCCCTGCGGCTCCCGCCGCGCCCGCGCCGTCGCCGGCCCCTGCGGCCTCCGGGGCGAAATCCGCCCCCGCGCCGATGCCCGCCGCGAAGCTCGAGTCGAAGCTCGTCCCCGTCTCGAACATGCGCAAGACCATCGCCCGCCGGCTGGTCGAGTCCAAGACCACCATCCCGCACTTCACCGTCACCGTCAGCGTCAACATGGAGCCGCTCGCGGCCCTGCGCACCACGCTCAACGAGCAGCTCGTCTCGCAGGGCGTGAAGCTCAGCGTCAACGACTTCATCGTCCGCGCCTCGGCCCTCGCGCTGGCGCGGCACCCCGCGCTCAACAGCTCGTGGACCGACGCGGGCATCCAGCAGCACGGGCAGGTCAACATCGGCGTCGCCGTCGCCCTCCCGGCCGACAAGGGCGGCGGGCTCGTCGTCCCGACCCTGCGCGACGCGCTCAAGATGGGCCTGCGCACTATCAGCGCCGACACCCGCGCCCTCGCGGACAAGGCCCGCACCAAGGGACTGACCGTCGAGGAGATGTCCGACGGGACGTTCACCATCTCGAACCTCGGCATGCTGGGCGTCGACCACTTCGAGGCGATCATCAATCCGCCCCAAGCGGCGATCCTCGCGGTGGGGGCCGCGGTCGCCAAGCCGGTGGTGCGCGACGGGAAGATCGTCCCGGGCCTGGAGATGACCTGCACGCTCAGCGCGGACCACCGCGTGGTCGACGGCGCGATGGCGGCCGAGTTCCTGCAGACGCTCCGGCAGATGCTCGAGAACCCCGCGGTGCTGTTGGTTTGAGCTCAGGGCGGTCTCTGTTGAGCGCTCAGTCAACCTTGGGTCGTGCCACACCGCAGCCGAAGGCTGCTGTGTGCCGGTCAGCCGGGAGCGCCGGGGCTTCGGGGCTTCCGAGTCCACTTTCATCGCTGGGATGGGGGAAACCCTCCTGCGAAACTTGGCTCAACAGTTCACTCGCACATAGCAGCCTTCGGCTGCGATGTGGCACGTCCCTTGGACGCTCGTAGGGGCGCAGCAGATCGAGGTCCCCAAAAGCGCCCTTTGCCCCTATGTTTCGCCCCATCGGGAAACGCCTGATTCCGCGGCCTGCGGGATTGGATAAGAATGCCCGCCCTCAACATCGAGGCGGAGCAGACTGATGCGAGCGTGGCGCGTGGGGCCGTCGGGTGATCCGGGGAATCCGGGGAGTCCGGGGGTCAGATCACAACTGGTCGTCGGCGAGATTCCCAAGCCCGATCCCGGGCCGGGCGAGGTGTTGGTCCGCGTGCATGCCGCGGGCGTGACGACCGCGGAATTGGGCTGGCATCCCACGACGCACACGAAGGCCGGCGCGACGCGGGTTTCCGCGGTCCCGGGGCATGAGTTCTCCGGCGTGGTCGCCGCGGTGGGGCCGGGGACCACGGGCGTCGCGGCGGGGCAGCCGGTCTACGGGATGAACGACTGGTTCGACGACGGCGCGACGGCCGACTACTGCATCACCCGCCCGGAATGGATCGCGCCCAAGCCGCCCCGGCTCACCCACGCCGAGGCGGCGTCGGTCCCCATCGGGGCGCTGACCGCGTGGCAGGGGTTGTTCGACCGGGCCCAGCTCCGCGCGGGCGAGCGCGTGCTCGTCCACGGCGGGTCGGGCGCGGTGGGCATCTACGCCGTCCTGTTCGCCCGCCGCCACGGGGCCCGCGTGGTCGCCACGGCCTCGGCGCGCAACGAGGAGTTCCTCCTCCGCCTCGGGTGCGAGCGCGTCATCGACTACAAGACCGGGCGGTTCGAGGAGAGCGTCAAGGGGATCGACGTCGTCTTCGACACGGTCGGCGGCAAGACGCTCGAGCGCTCCTGGGGCGTGCTCGCCCCGAACGGACGGCTGGTCACCATCGCCTCCGACGGCGAAGGCACGCGCGACGAGCGGACGAAGAAGGCATTCTTCATCGTCGAGCCGAGGCGCGAACAGCTTGTCGTGATCGCCGACCTGATCGAGGCCCGCGAGATCCAGCCCGTGGTCGACGCCGTCGCGCCCTTCACGCAGGCGGGGGCCGCTTACGCGGGCGAGATCAAGGAACGACTCGGTCGTGGGAAGGTCGTCGTGAAGGTGACGTGCTAGACCGCGGCGTCTGATCCGTCGCAATCGCCGATTTCTCAAACGCAACGTTTTTCACTCTTCCGCGGTCCCGCGCCTTGACATGCAACTATTTGGTTGCATAATTATCCCGTGGACGCCGACATGGACAAAGTCTTCAAGGCCCTCGCCGACGCGAGCCGTCGGCAGTTGCTCGACCGCCTGCACGCCGACAACGGCCAGACGCTCGGGCAGCTCTGCGAAGGGCTGGCCATGACCCGGCAGGCGGTGACCAAGCACCTCCGGCTTCTGGAGGAGGCGAACCTGGTCGCCACAGTCAAGCGAGGCAGGGAGAAGCTGCATTACCTCAACCCCGTCCCCATCAACGCGATCGCGCGGCGGTGGATCGGCAAATATGAACGCGGCCGCGTGGACGCGCTCGACGACCTGAAGAACGCACTCGAGGAGAAACGCGATGGATAGGTCCCCGGCCCCCAAGCCCAAGTTCGTCTACGTCACGTACATCACCAGCACGCCCGAGAAGCTCTGGCAGGCCCTGATCAGTCCCGAGTTCACGACCAAGTACTGGAGCGGATACCGCTGGGAGAGCGATTGGAAGGCCGGGTCGGACGTCGCCGCGCGGCGCGCCGACGGGAAGGTCACCATCTCGGGCAAGGTTCTCGTCTCCGAGCATCCCCGCCGGCTGTCGTTCACGTGGAACCCGCTGCACGAGGGCATGCCCTCGGAGCGGCCGTCGCGCGTCACGTACGAACTCGAGGCCGTGGAGGAGCAGGTGAAGTTGTCGGTGGTCCACGACGACTTCGAGCCCGGCTCGGCGGTCTTCGAGTTGATCAGCACCGGTTGGCCGAAGGTCCTGTCGAGCTTGAAGAGCCTGCTCGAGACGGGCAAGCCGCTGGGCATCACGAGCAAGGCGAGCAGCGACTGCGAAATGCAGGCCAAGATCGCGGCCGCGAAGGCGGAGGCGGCGCGGAAGGCCGCGGTGGTCTGAGGAGGCGTGGGGCGAGAGCGATCCGCATGACCCGCCGCGCCGGCACGATCACGCCGTCGCGGCGGGTTTCGCCTTGCCGGTTCCGCGAAGCCATTTCCGCGCCGGCGTCTCGATCCACCAATAGCACGGCAGCGAGAGCGCCACGCAGCCCGCGAGCAGCAGCGGGGCGGCGATCGGCAGGTACTTCGGCGGGCAGGCGTAGCAGACGATCTGCACCGGCTTGGCGTGGATCAGGTAGAGCGAGTAGCTGGCCTCGCCCAGAAGGATCAAGAGCGGGGCCTCGAGCAGCGGCGAGAGGAAGGTCGTGCCTGAGGCCAGCGCGAGGACGATCATCGCGAAGGGCAGCGTGAAGAAGACGAAGTTGGTCGACACCGGCGGCCGGCCCGGGACGACCGCCGCGCAGGCGGCCACGATCGCGAGCGTCAGGCCCAGCCCGAGCAGGAGCAGCGCGTCGCGCCCGCCCCGACGGCGCAGGAACGCGGGCGGGTGGTCGAGGTAGATCGCCGCGACGCCGCAGCCCACGAGGAACTCCCAGACGCGGAACCAGGGCAAGCGGTAGAGCAGGAAGTCGAGCCGCTGCTCGAGCAGTTCGTGCGGGGCGTCGGCGGGCGTGCCGCGAACGATGGAGTCCCAGCGCAACCCGACGAGCAGGGCCTGGAGGGCGAGGCAGGCGGCGATCATGAGGAGGATCGAGCCGCGGGTGCGGAGGCGGGCGACCACCGCGAAGATGAAGAACGGGAAGACCAGGTAGAACGCGGCCTCGGTGGCGATCGACCAGGACGGGCCGTTCCATTGCTGCTGGAAGAGCTCGGTGGGGACGTAGACCTGCACGAGCAGCAGGTTGGCGAGCCATGAGAGCGCGGCCTCGAAGGGGCCGGCGATCTCGGGATGGCGCAGGAGGCGGTAGAGGGCGACGGGGGTGGCGAAGAGCAGGGCGGCAGCGTGCATCGGCCAGACGCGGGCCCAGCGGGCGCGGGCGAACTCGGCCAAGCCTGCGGCGTGGATCCCCCGGGCGAAGCGGTCGCGGTAGTTGTAGGTCAGCACGAAGCCGCTGAGGACGAAGAAGAAGGAGACGCCCGCGGTGCCGTGGCCGACGAAGTCGATCACGCGTGAAGGTGCCTGCGCGAAGGTGCAGACGTGGAAGACCACGACCGCCATCGCCGCCAGGAAGCGGCAGCTCGTCAAGGCCGGCAGCGTCGGGCGTGACGCCGGGCGGGCGGCGGGAGGCGCGCCGGCCGCGATGTTGTCCTGCGGAACCGCCGAGGTCATCCCGCCTTCTCCCACGGCTTGAAGACGAAGACCGCGCCCAGGGCGATGAAGAGGAATCCCACCACGTAGTTCCAGCGCATCGGCTCCTTCATGTAGAGCACCGAGAAGGCGACGAAGACCAGCAGCGTGATGACCTCCTGGATCGTCTTGAGCTGCGCGGTCTCCATGCCCGCCTTGGAGCCCATGCGGTTGGCGGGCACCTGGAAGCAATACTCGAAGAAGGCGATGCCCCAGCTCACCAGCACGACGATCCAGAGGGGCGAGGCCTTGAAGCCCTTGAGGTGCCCGTACCAGGCGAAGGTCATGAAGATGTTGGAGATGACCAGGAGGAGGACGGTGAGCGGCATGGGACTGCGGGGATGGGGCTCATGCGGGCGAGGCGTCGACCAGGGCACGCGCCCGCGTCAACACGTCGCGCAGCATGGCGGGGGTGAGCCGGCCGGTGAAGGTGTTCTGCTGGCTGGGATGATACGAGCAAAGCAGGGCTAGCGGCGCGCGGGGGCGCGGGCGCTCGATGCGGTGCTCCACGCCGTGGCCGAAGGCGTAGGCGCCGGGGCGTTCGATCCAGCTCTTGCGGAGGAGCAGGCGCAGCGTGGCGTCGAGCGCGAGTCGGCCCAGGCAGAGGACGGCGGCGAGTCGCGGCAAGGCGTCGAAGGTGTCGTCGAGGTGGGGCGCGCAGAGGGCGAGTTCCTCGGGCGTGGGTTTGTTGCCGGGCGGGGCGCAGTGGCAGGCGGCGGTGATGAGGGCGCGGGAGAGGGCGAGCCCGTCGTCGGCCGAGCGCGAGGTGGGCTGGTTGGCGAAGCCGGTTTCGTGGAGGGCGCGGAAGAGGAAGTCGCCGGAGCGGTCGCCGGTGAACATGCGCCCCGTGCGGTTGGCCCCGTGGGCCGCGGGGGCGAGGCCGACGATGAGCAGGCCGACTTGGCGGGCGTCGGCTTCGCCGAAGTTGGGAACGGGCAGGCCGAAGTAGGTCTCGGTGCGGTAGGCGGCCCGCTTGGTGCGGGCGGTGTCGAGGCAGTGCTTGCGCAGGCGGGGGCAGCGCTCGCAGGCGACGATGCGGCGGTTGAGGGTTGTGAGGGATGGCATGGGCGTTTGGGCGAGGCCGGGGCGGCGGGGGCGGCCGGGGGCAACCGGGGGTGAAGTCGCGCCTTCCAAACGCCGATGAGGGGGGAAGGCCTATGCGCCCGGTGTTTATACCATGCGCTTGCTGATTGACACGCTGATCGCGCTGATGCTCGCCGGGATCCTGGCGGCTGTCCTTTGGCAATACCGCAAGGACGGCAGGCAGGTCCACCAAGTGCAGGCGGTGCACCAATCGCTCGCCCGCCTGCAGGAGCAGATGCTCTACCGCGGGGCCCTGGGCGAGGCCGCGACCGGGCCCGCGGGATTCCCGCTCGAGGTCTCCCCGCTCTGGTTCCCCGACGGTCTCCCGTTCAACAACCTCGTCCCCGGGCGGCAGCCTTGGCTCGACGTCGCCCCCGAGAACGACCCCGGCGAGAACCCGCCCGACCCGATCCTCCGCCGGCCGGGGCAGGCGGGCTTTTGGTACAACCCCAACCGCGGCGTCTTCCGGGCCCGCGTCATCCCGCAGTTCACGCTCGGTGCGACCGTCGAGCTCTACAACAACGTCAACGGCACGTCGCTGAGCACGCTCGACGAGCGGCAGGCCGTGCTGGGCGATGGCATCCTGAAGCGCGCGGGCCTGCCTGGCGCGGCGCCCGCGGTGACGCCGCCGACGTCCGAACCTGAATCGGCTCCCGAACTGGCGGCCGCGCCCGATTCGAAGGCAACGGCGACGCCCGAACTTGAGCCTGCAATCGCGCCCTCTGCCGCGCCCGCCGTAGCCCCCTCCGCCGCTCCGGCCCCCACGCCCAAGGCGCCCCCGGCTCCTCTCGCGCTCCCCGCGCCGACCCCCGGCCGGGCGTCGCTCCGCGACCAAGACCATCACTGAGCCGCTCGTTCCGCGGGCCCGCACTTGACGGCATTCGCGCGGCAGAACCTGCTCCCACTCCACCTCTTTGGTCGCGCGCCGCCCATGCGTTAAGCTGGCGGCCATGACCGACACCACGGCGATCGACCCCGCCGACCAGGCCCGCATCCTCGAAACCGTGCGGAGTTACTGGGGCTACGACGGCCTGCGCCCGCTGCAGCAGCAGGCCATCCAGGCCTCGCTCGCGCGGCGCGATTCCGTGGTCGTCCTCCCCACCGGCGGCGGGAAATCGCTCTGCTACCAAGTGCCCCCACTCATCGCCGGGCGCACCGACGTCGTCATCTCCCCGCTCATCTCGCTGATGAAGGACCAAGTCGACGGGCTCCGCTCCGTGGGCTATCCCGCGGCGGCGCTGCACAGCGGGCTGAGCCCGCAGGAGCGGCGCGACATCGAGGCCGACTTGGCCGCGGGGAAGCTCCGGCTGGTCTTCACCGCCCCCGAGCGGATGATGAACCCCTGGTTCCTCTCCACGCTGCAGCGGCTGGGCGTCTCGGCCTTCTCCGTCGACGAGGCCCACTGCATCAGCCACTGGGGGCACGATTTCCGCCCCGAGTACCGCCAGCTTGCCCTGCTCCGCCAGCAGTTCCCCGACGCCTGCTTCCACGCCTTCACCGCCACCGCCACGCCGCGGGTGAGGCAGGACATCGCCGACCAGCTCGAACTGCGCGACCCCGCGGTGCTGGTGGGCGAGTTCGACCGCCCGAACCTGATCTTCCGCATCCTCCCGCAGGTCGACCGCGACCAACAGGCGGTCGACATCCTCCGCCGGCACGAGGGCGAGGCCGCGATCGTCTACTGCATCAGCCGGCGCGACACGGAGGCGATGACGGCCCGGCTCAAGGCGGCGGGGATCGAGGCGGCCTACTACCACGCGGGGATGGACGCCGGCGCGAGGCGCAAGACGCAGGAGGCCTTCGCCAACGAGACGCTCGACGTGGTGGTCGCGACGGTGGCCTTCGGGATGGGGATCGACCGCTCGAACGTGCGCTGCGTGCTGCACACCGCCATGCCTAAGAGCATCGAGCACTACCAGCAGGAGGCGGGGCGCGCGGGGCGAGACGGGCTGGAGGCGGAATGCGCGATGCTCTACTCGCCCGCGGACGTGATCCGCTGGGAGTCGCTGATGGAGAAGGGGGCCGCCGACGCGGACATGCCGCCCGGTTCGCTCGACGCCCAACTCGCCCTCCTGAAGCAGATCCAGAAGCTCTGCGCCTCGGCCGAGTGCCGGCACAAGAGCCTCACCGAATACTTCGGGCAGACCTACTCCAAGCCCAACTGCGGCGCGTGCGACATCTGCCTCGGCGAGGTCGAGGGGATGGAGGACTCGACCGTCGCCGCGCAGAAGATCCTCTCCTGTGTCGCCCGCACGGAGCAGCGCTTCGGGGTGGGGCACGTGGTCGACGTGCTGCTCGGGGCCGACACCGACATGGTCCGCCGCTGCGGGCATGAGCAACTGAGCACCTACGGGCTGTTCAAAGGCACGAACAGGAAGGCGCTGCAGAACATGGTCTACCAGCTCATCGACCAAGGCCTGCTAAGCCGGACGCCGGGCGACCGGCCGACGGTCCGCCTCAACCCCGAGTCGATGGAGGTCCTGCGCGGGAAGAAGCAGGTGCGGCTGATGAGGCCCAAGGCCCAGACGACGACGCGGACGCGTGCGGCGGAGGTGGCTTGGGAGGGCGTCGACCGCGGGCTGGTCGAGCACCTGCGCAAGATCCGCCAGGACATCGCCGCGGAGCGCGGCGCCCCCCCGTTCCTGGTCTTCGACGACGCGACGCTGCGCGAGCTGGCCCGCATCCGCCCGACGACGACCGAGCGGCTGAGGCGGGTCCGCGGGATGGGCGACAAGCGCGTGGCCGACCTGGGCGAGCTGCTGATCGAGGTGATCGACGAATATTGCGGGCGGAACAACCTGACGCGCGACGCGTTTGCGGCAGCGCCCGCCGCCGCGCCGGCCGCACCGGTTTCGGAGTCGCAGCGCAGGATCAGCGCCGCCCGCGAGGCCGCGTTCGCGCTTTTCGATGGCGGCGCGTCGCTTGAGAAGGTCGCCGCCGAGGTCGACCGGGCCCCGAGCACGACCTCGCAGTACCTCGTGGAGTACATCGAGTCCCGCCGGCCCGAGCAGATCGAGGCCTGGGTGCCCGCCGAGGACTACAACCTCGTCCTTGAGGCGCTGGCGGAGGTGAACGTCCACAAGGTCCGCCCGTTGTACGAGCACCTCAACGGCGCGGTGACGCACGAGAAGATCCGGCTTGTGCTGGCGCACGTGAGGCCCGCCGTCTGAGCGAGGCTCCTTCGCGCCGGCCCCTACAGGGCAAGCCCCCGACGCTTGCGGGGGCCGGTGGTTCCGCTACCATCTGACGCTCCACAAACGACCCTGTCCCGAGAACCACGGAGCATCCCATGGCCGAGCAGAAAGCGACGAACATCACCTGGCACGAAGGCAACGTCACCCGCGAGGAGCGCGCCAAGGGCCTGGGCCAGAAGGGCGGGACGCTGTGGATGACCGGGCTCTCCGCCAGCGGCAAGAGCACGATCGCGGTCGCCCTCGAGCAGGTCCTGCTCCAGCGCGGCAAGCACGCCTACCGCCTCGACGGCGACAACATCCGCATGGGCCTCAACAAGAACCTGGGCTTCACCGCCGAGGACCGCGCGGAGAACATCCGCCGCATCGGCGAGGTCGCCAAGCTCTTCGCCGACGCGGGCATGATCGCCGTCACCAGCTTCATCAGCCCCTACCGCAAGGACCGCGACGCGGTCCGCGCCCTCCACGACGCCGCCAAGATCCCCTTCATCGAGGTCCACATCGACATCCCCGTCGAGGAGGCCGAGAAGCGCGACCCCAAGGGGCTCTACAAGAAGGCCCGCGCCGCCGTCGCCGCCGGCAAGGGCATGGGCTTCACCGGCGTCGATGACCCGTACGAGGCGCCCGAGAAGGCGGAGCTGGCCATCCGCACCGACAAGGTCAGCATCGCCGACGCGGTCCTGCAGCTCATCGACCTGCTTGAGAAGCACGGGCTGCTCAAGGCCTGATCGCCTGCGGGCGGTTAAGACCGAAAAATGAGGAGGGAGAAAGAGGCTCGGCCCCGCGAAAGTGGGGCCGATCTTTTTTTATGATCGATGCGGATCGAATGATGGTTCGTCCACGTTGCGGATGATTGTTCCGCCTGTTGCGCCGGGGGTAGACTTTCCTCCTATGGCTCGAAGTCCTCGTCCATCGAAGGTCGCATGGGTTTGCAGGATCTTTCTGGGGATCTCCTTGGTTCTTTCGGGCGTCCTTCACTTCGAGAGCCATCGCCGGCATTTCCACTACTTCCCGCAGGACGATTACATCCGCAAGACCAGCGACGAGTTCAATTTCTACATTCCCTTCTTCCCGCTTGGCGACGTAGCCTGGTCGCCTCCTCCAACGGATGGTTGCTGATCGGCGAAGACGCGAACTGGATGCAATCGGAAGAGCGTTTCTGGGTCCGGTGCTCAATTCCCTGGTGGCTCGTGTGCGCGGCGCTGATGGGGTTGAACCTCGCGTGCTGGTGGCCTGTCTGGCGGCGGAAGAGGCTCACCGCTTCGCCTGATCCTTGATCGCTTGGCCGACCCCGGGCGTCTACACTCACCCGCCGCACCCTTGGCCGAGGCCGACCACGCGATGTTCTGCGACCTGCACATGCACTCCACCGCGTCGGACGGCACGCACGCGCCGGCGGAGCTCGCCCGCCTCGCGCTGGCCGCGGGCCTGGGCGCCATCGCCCTCACCGACCACGACACCACCGCCGGCCTTCCCGCCTGCGCCGCCGCCTGCGCGGAGAGCGGCGTCGCCTTCGTCCCGGGCATCGAGCTCTCGGCCGACCCCGGCGCCATTTGGACTGACATCGGCCAAGCCCCGCCCGAACGGCTTGGCACGCTGCACATCCTGGGCTACTTCATCCGCCACGACGAGCCGGGGCTGCAGGCGATCCACCGTCGGCTGCTCGACGCGCGGGCCCAGCGGAACCCGCGGATCATCGCCAACCTGCAGGCCCTGGGCGTGGAGATCGCCTACGACGACGTGCTGGAACTGGCCCGTGCCGAGGGCAGCCGCGTCGTGGGCCGGCCGCACATCGCGCAGGTCCTGCTGAAGAAGGGTTACGTCAAGTCGATCCAAGACGCGTTCGCCCGCTACATCGGCGAGGGCAAGGCCGCGTACGCCCGCACCGACCTCCTCCCGCCCCGCGAGGCGATCGAAGCCATCCACGGCACGGGCGGGCTGGCGTCGATGGCCCATCCGGTCCAGCTTCGTTGCCACGACGACGCGGCCATGGACCGCGCGGTTGTCTGCCTGCGCTCCTGGGGCCTCGACGCCCTCGAGACGCGCCACACCGACCACACGCCCGCCCAAGTCGATCGCTACGGGAAACTTGCCGCCCGCCTGGGGCTGCTCACCACCGGCGGGAGCGACTTCCACGGCGAGCGCAAGCCGATCGGCCTGGGCAATCAGCGCGTGCCGATGGAGGTGCTCGACCGGCTCAGGGCCGCGGCGAAGGCGGGTGGGTGATTCCGCCGCCGCGCCGGGTTGCTCCCTCGCGCCTCTCTGCTACGCTCTTGCCCCATGAAAGTCAGCCTCGCGTGGATCAACGAATACCTACGCCCCGCCGTCGCCGCCGATGAGGCCGAGAGCCTTCTGACGGCCCAGGGCATGCCCATCGAGACGCGGACGCCGCTGACCTCCGGGGGGGCGAACGGCGACGAGATGCTCGACGTCGAGGTGACGAGCAACCGGGCCGACTGCCTCTCGCACGTGGGCGTCGCCCGCGAGATCGCCGCGGGGTCGGGACGCACGTTCACGATGCCCGCCACGGCCATCCCGCCCGAGGCCCAGTCGAGCGAGCCCGTCTCATCATTGACCTCCGTCGAGAACCGCCGGCCCGACCTCTGCCCCGGCTACACGGCCCGCGTGATCCGTGGCGTGAGGGTCGGCGCGAGCCCCGCGTGGCTCAAGGCCCGCCTCGAGGCGATCGGCCTCCGCAGCGTCAACAACGTCGTCGACGTCACCAACTTCGTCCTCATGGAGCTCGGCCAGCCGCTGCACGCCTTCGACCTCGCGAAACTGGCGGAACGACGGATCGTCGTCCGCCACGCCCAGAAGGGCGAGACGATGACCGCCATCGACGGGGCCAAGCTCACGCTCACGCCCGAGATGCTCGTCATCGCCGACGCCAAGCGCCCCGTCGCGATCGCGGGCGTGATGGGCGGGCTCGACAGCGAGGTCAACATGGGCACGACCGACATCCTGCTCGAGTCGGCCCGGTTCGATCCGCTGACGACCCGGCGGACCGGAAGGAGCCTCAAGCTCGCGAGCGACTCGAGCTACCGCTTCGAGCGCGGGATCGACCCCGCGGGACTCGACCGCGCCAGCCAGCGGGCCGCGGCGCTGATCGTGCAGGTCGCAGGCGGGAAGATCGCCTCTGGCGTCGTGAGCGTCGGCTCGGCGGCGCCCGGGCCGCGTGCCGTCTCGCTGCGCGTCGCCCGTTGCAAGGCCCTGCTCGGGATCGACATTCCTGCCGCCCGGATGGTCGAGCTGCTCGAACGCCTCGGCCTCTCGCCCAAGCTCGACGCCCGCGGCGAGACGATCGCCTGCTCGGTCCCAACGTATCGCCCCGACTTGGAGCGCGAGGTCGACCTCATTGAGGAGGTCGCCCGGCTGCACGGGCTCGACCACCTCGGCGTCAAGCAGAAGATCGAGATCATCGCCCGCCCGGTCCAACCCAACGTCGAGGCCCGGCGGCGCCTCGGCCAATCGCTCGCCTCCCACGGCTACCACGAGACGGTGACCTTCAGCTTCCTCCCGCCCAAGCTCGGCGAAGCCTTCCTCTCCGAAGGCCGAACACCCGTCATGGTCGACGACGAGCGGCGGAAGACCGAGCCGCTGCTGCGCCCGTCGCTGTTGCCCAGCCTGATGCTCTGCCGCAAGGCGAACCAGGACGTGGGCAACACCAACGTCCGCCTGTTCGAAACCGCAGCCACGTGGTGGCGCGAGGCGGGCAAGATCGTCGAGCGGCGGAGGCTGGCGTTGGTCGCCGACGCCGCCGACGCGCAGTTGGCCGTGCGCGATTTGCGCGGGACGCTGGAGGAGCTGGCCTCGGTGCTGGCGGGCAGCGCGGATCTGGAGATCGTGCCCGCGTCGCACGCCGCCTTTTCCGCCGCCGCGGTCGTCAAGCTCGCGGGGCGCGAGGTGGGCCACATGGGGCTGATCGCCCCGGCCGTGCTGAAGCTGGCCGACCTGCAGGCCCCGGTCGTCGCCGCGGAACTTGATCTTGAGGCTTGGCTGGAGGCCTATCCGCCGGTGCGTCAGGTGTCGCAGCTCGCTCGGCACCCGGGCATCGAGCGCGATCTCTCCGTCGTCGTCGACGAGGCGGTGGCGTGGGACCAGATCCGCAGGGAGGTCCTGGCGACGTCGCCGGCGCTCTTGGAGCGCGTGAACTTCCTGATCGCCTACCGGGGCAAGCCGATCTCCGCGGGGAAGAAGAGCGTGAGCTTCCGCATGCTTTTCCGCGACCCCGAGGCCACGCTGCGGCACGAGCAGGTCGACCCGCAGGTGGGCACCGTCGTGGCCCGCCTCAAGGAGAAGCTCGGCGCGGAGCTGCGTGCGTGAATCCAGGTTGATCTCCAACAAAGCCCAGGCGCCGCGTGCCCGGGTTCCCCTTTGGGGTTCCTTATAGGATCGATTCCATGACCAACGTCACCAACACCAAAGAGCTCAAGGTCGTCCTCGTCGGGTGCGGCGGGATGGCCAACGCGTGGATGACCAACGCCCAGGCGACGCCGGGCATCAAGCTCGTCGGGCTGGTGGACATCAACCGCGCCGCCGCGGAGGCGATGGCGGCCAAGTACAACCTGCCCGCGACAGTGGTCTACAACACGCAGGAGGAGGCGATCAAGGCCACCGGGGCCGACGCCTGCTTCGACGTGACGATCCCCGCGGCCCACGACAAGGTGGTGCTCACCGCGCTGCGGAACGGCTGCCACGTGCTGGGCGAGAAGCCGATGAGCGACTCGATGAGCAAGGCCAGCGAGATGGTGAAGGTCGCGAAGGCGGCGGGCAAGCTCTACGCCGTGACGCAGAACTACCGCTACAACGCGGAGATCACCTCGCTGGCGAAGTTCCTGCGCGGAGGCGGGGTGGGGGAGATCGAGGAGCTCCACGCCGATTTCTACATCGGGGCTCACTTCGGCGGCTTCCGCGACGAGATGGACTACGTGCTGATCCTCGACATGGCGATCCACACCTTCGACGCGTCGCGGTTCCTCTCGAACGCCGACCCGGTCGTGGTCTACTGCAAGGCGTTCAACCCGAAGCACTCGTGGTACAAGGGGGCGGCCTCGTCGGTGGCGATCTTCGAGTTCAGCAACGGCATCGTCTTCTCCTACCGCGGCTCGTGGTGCGCCGAGGGGCTGGGCACGTCGTGGAACAGTAAGTGGCGGATCATCGGCTCCGAGGGCACGGCCACGTGGGACGGGGCGCAGGAACTCAAGGCCCAGACGCGCAAGCCCGACGGGAAGAAGGGCTTCACCAGCGAGATGGAGGACAAGACGATCCCCGTCACGCCCATCGAGCACGGGGGGCACGCGGGCGTGATGCGCGACTTCCTCGCCGCCCTCAACGGCGGCCCGCGCCCGCAGACGCACTGCGAGGACAACATCAAGAGCCTCGCGATGGTGCACGCGGCGGTGAAGAGCGCGGAGACGGGGCAGCGCGTCGAGGTGAAGTGGTGAGCGAGGGGCCCCGCGATGCCTCGACTCCGAGGTTCGGAGTTCCGCGTTCACGCGGTCTTTGAACTAAGGAAACGGTCCGACTTCCTGCGGGGCAAGCGAAATCAAATGCCCGCCTAAAGGCGGAACTACGAGCCAAGACGCGCCCACGCGGCGCACTCACGCGGCGCGGAAATTTTCCGTCCGAATTCGAAAAAATATTTACTACCCATTTTCAAAACGGGTTGAAACGCCCACCCCTCCGGAAACGCTCAGAACGAGCCCCGCGCGGCCAGGTTAACCTGCGGGCGGCGCGCGCCGGCACGAGAGCGGGACATTTTGTCGCCCCGTTTCGCTCAAAGTGCGCTGTCGGCCTCGACCGGCCGGAACGTTCCCGAACCGCCAAAACGGCACCAAAAGACACAACAAATGAAGCCACAATCGCTTACAACAATTCGGCCCAAAACCGCCTCCGAGCCCGCAAGCCCAGGTCGGGTGAACGGCGGCTCGCCGGCCCTCGAATCGATCCCGAAGACGCATCGGACCGGCATCGACGCGTCACACGAGCGGAACCGCAATGGAGCAGGAGCGGCACCTGTTAGAGCATTTTAGAGGGCTGATTTCCCGCGCCAGACATAGGTACCAGCGTCCGGAAAAATCCGGACACACGCCAAAACCCGAAAACAAAAACAACGACTTGCGCGCCGTTGTCCGGATTCCGCCGGACACTTGTGCGGGTCTTACGGGGGGCGAGGTTTTTTTCGCAATGGGTGGCCGCGAGCCTCGGCGCGTCGGTCGCGCGACTTGCAGTCGCCGACGCCTCACGCCGGCTCGTGGAATTCCCGCACGTCGTGGAGCTCGCGCGGGTCGGCCACCGCGGCGACGGCGATGTTCACGCTGGCGGCGCCCGCCTCGCGCAGGAGGCGCGTGCAGGCGTTGAGCGTCGCGCCGGTGGTCTTCACGTCGTCGACCAGCCAGATGTGCCAGCCGGCGATGTCGACCCGCCCCAGCGCGAACGTGCCGCGGATGTTCCCGCGCCGGCTCGAGCGGGCGACGGCGGTCTGCGAGGGCGCGTGGCGCACGCGGCGGAGGATCGGCGCGCAGGGCCAGCCGCGCTGGGCCGCGAGGGCGTCGGCCATCAGCCCCGCTTGGTTGTAGCCCCGCGAGAGCCGGCGGATGAAGTGCATCGGGACGGGGCAGACGGCGACGCGCGGGCCGGCGTCGGCGGCGGGGGAGGCCTCGATCCGGCTGGCGAGTTCGCGCCCGAAGATCTCGGCCCATTTCCACGATTGCTGGAACTTCATCGCGACGACCCAGGCGGGGAGCGGGTCGCGGTAGGGGCCGAGGCGCACGAGGCGGTCCCACGGCTGGCGCTGCCCGCGGCAGAAGCCGCAGGCGGGATCGATCGCCGCCCCGGGCGCGACGGTCGCGCCGCAGCGCGGGCAGTAGGAGCCGGGCTCGTCGGGCTTCCAGCCCGATGCGAGCGCGTGGGCCCAGCAGAGCGACGGCGCGTCGGGCAGGACGTCGTCGACTGCACGGCGGAGAAGGCGGGTTGTGGCGGCGAAAAGGCCCATGGCGCCCCGTTCGCCGGGGGGATGGGGCCCGCCCGGCCGGAGAAACGTATCATGCTTCACGATGAACGCCACCCCAGCCGCGAGTTCCAGCCCGACCAAGCCCACGCCGAGCGAGCGACGCCGGTTCGACGTCCGCGTCGAGTCGAACGAGCCGATTTGCCGGGAGCATTTCCGCCTGCGCATGCGAGTCGAGCGCTCGTCGGGCGTTTTTCCGGCGACGCGTCCGGGACAGTTCATCCAACTGGGCTGCAGGCAGCCCGACGTCGCCGCCGACATGGAGGCGCTGCTGGGCGCCGAGCGCGAGTGGTCGCCGGGCGAGCCGCTGAAGCTCACCCAGCCCGAGTTGTGCGGCCCGCTGGCGCTGCTGCGCCGGCCGTTCAGCCTCTCGGGCCGGGGCGACGACAAGGACGGCACGTGGCTGGAGATCATCCACCGCGTCGTGGGCGTGGGGACCGACTGGCTTTCACGCCTGCGCCCCGGCGACGCGGCCGACCTGATCGGCCCGCTGGGGAATTGGTTCGAGCTGCCCGCGGGGAAGAAACGTGGCCTGCTCGTGGGCGGCGGGGTCGGCCTGCCTCCGATGTTCTATCTCACGGAGGCGATGAAGCGGGCGGGTTGGGACGCGGTCGGTTTCGTCGGGGCGCTGACGAGCGACCTGCTCGCGGTGAAGCGCGTCGCCGGCGTCGATCCCGCGACGGACGGCAAGCCGGCGCGCTGCGTCGAGGAATTCGCCCGGCACGGGTTTTCCGCGGTGGTCACGACCGACGACGGCTCGCTGGGCCTGCCGGGGCGGATCACGCTGGGCGTCGAGCGGTTCCTCGCGGGGCTGGGTGACGAGCAACGCCGCGAGACGGTGGTCTACGTCTGCGGCCCGCACGTGATGATGCACGCGGTGGCGCAGCTCGCGGCCAAGGCAGGCGTCGATTCGCAGGCCTGCCTCGAGCAGGCGATGGCCTGCGGGATGGGGACCTGTCAGTCGTGCGTGGTGAAGATCGAGGACCGCCAGCGCCCGCAGGCGACGACGGCGGACGGGACGCCGTGGCGATTTCGGTTGGCCTGCACGGATGGGCCGGTGTTCGATGGGCGGGTGGTGGTGTGGTGAGGCTGGCGCGGTCGGGACCGTCGACGCGGCGTCGCGATCAGGTCAAACGCGGTCTTTGGGCGTGAACGGCCTGGTCACCTTGAACGCCCGGTTGCCGCGGTACTGGCCGATGTGTCCGATGAATTTCCGTTTCGCTCCGATCGCGATGGTCAGCGGGGCCGTCGCCGGCTTCTCCGTCACCACCACGTCGCCCACCTGCAGGTTCATCAGGTCGCCGAGCTTGATGGTCGAGTCGGCCAGGATGCAGGTGACGGTCAGTCGGGCGGCGTCGAGGTGGCCCGCGACGCGGTTGCGGAGCTGGTCGTCGCGGCGGTTGCGCTTGTAGGCGGCCCAGCTCTGGTTCGAGAGCTTCTCGACGACGGGCTCGATCACGTTGTACGGGATGCAGAGGCTCATCGTCCCGGCCCGCCCGCCCATCTTCATCTCGAAGCCGACGACGACCACGACCTCGTTGGGCGGGACGATCTGCACGAGCTGCGGGTTGCTCTCGGTCTCCTCGAGCTTGAACTTCAGCGGGAGCACGCTGGCCCAAGCCTCCTCGAGGGCCCGCATCGCGCGGTCGAGGATCTTCTGCACCAGCCGGCGCTCGATGGCGGTGAGCGGGCGCTGCGGGATGAAGAGGTCGGCGTTGGACCCGCCCAGGAGGCGGTCGATGACGGGGTAGACCACCAGCGGGCTGATCTCGAGGCACATGTTGCCTTCGAGCGGCTCGGCCGAGAGGAGGTTGAAGCAGGTGGGGTTCGGGAGGCTGTGCGTGAACTCGCTGAAGGTCATCTGCTCGATGCTGGCGACCTTCACCTCCATGATGGTGCGGAGGAAGCCCGAGAGGGCGGCGCCGAAGTTGCGGCTGAACCCCTCGTGGAGGTTCTCCAACGCCCGCATCTGGTCCTTGCTGACGCGCTCTGGGCGCTTGAAGTCGTAGGGGCGGATCTCCGCCTCGGGGCCCGGCGCCTTCCGCCGCGAGGAGAAGACCTGCGTGGGCGCGTCGCTCTTGCTGGCCTTGACCTCGCCGCTGTCGACGGCGGCGAGCAGGGCATCGACTTCGGATTGGTTGAGGACTTCTGCCATAGGGAGTCGCACGGCGCGAAGGCCGGTGTCCGGATTATCGGGCGGAGCGGCGGGCGGGCTTCAAAAGCCGCGCGGCGGCCAACCGGCGTGGGCGTTGGCCTATCATGCCTGACGCGGACACCGCCGTGTAAGGGAATCGTGTTTCGAGCGACCTATTTTGCGGGCCGATGTTCCGGGCCGGTGTTCCAGCGAAGATGCGAGCAACCATGCGATTCATCAGTTCAAGACAGTGGGCGGGCGGGGTGGCGTGGCTCGTCTTCGCGTGCCTGGCGGCCCTGTGGCTGTCGGCGGGTGCGGCGCGGGCCGACGAGCCCGCGGCCGACGCCGCGCCGGCGGCTTCGACGGAGCCGGCCGCCCCGGCGGAGGAGAGCGAGCGGTCGAAGGCGTTCGACTCGCGGGCCCGCGTGCGCATCGAGGCGGTCCCCGCCCGCGCTGCCGTGCGCCCGGGCGACGACCTGCCCGTCGCGGTCGTCTTTGACCACGACCCGCATTGGCACATCCACCCCAACGCCCCGGTCTTCCCGCCGGAGATGGGGAACACCGAGGGGTTCATCAAGGCCGAGCTGGAGGTCGCCGCCAAGCCGGGCGACGCGCTGCGGGCGAACGGGGCGTTCCTGCAATGGCCCGCGCCCACGCCGATCGAGGTGCGGTTCACGGGCAAGCCGGTGAAGTACGGCGTCTTCTCGGGGCGCGTGGTGGTTTACTTGCCGGTGACGGTCGCCGCGGACGCCAAGCCGGGCGAGGCCGAGCTGACGTTGCTCGCGACGTACCAGGCCTGCGACGAGAGGTCGTGCCTGGCCCCGGTGTTTCAGGAGCCGATCACGTTGAAGGTCCGTGTTCTGGCGGCGGGCGAGGCCGCGGCGACGGGGCCCGCGGAGGACGTCGTCCTCTTCGCCGGCTTCCCCGCGGACGTCTGGCCCAAGGTCCACGTCGCGCCGGATTCGACCGGGTCGGCCCCGATCGCGGCGACGCCCACGCCTTCGGCGAAGAAAACCTCGGTCGTCCCGTTCGACGTCTTCGGGCTGAAGTTCGAGATCGACGCCGGCACGTTCCTGGGCTTCGCCCTGTTGCTGCTGGTCGCTGCCTTGGGCGGCTTGCTGCTCAACTTCACCCCCTGCGTGCTGCCGGTGATCCCGCTGAAGATCATGGGCCTGAGCCGGTCGGCGGGCTCGCGCGGGCGCATGCTCGCGCTGGGCGGCGTGATGTCGCTCGGCGTCGTCGCGTTCTGGCTGGGCATGGCCGCGGTCATCACGCTCGTCACGGGCTTCACCTCGACCAACCAGTTGTTCCAATACCCCGCCTTCACCATCGGCGTGGGCGTGGTCATCGCCGTCATGGCCTTGGGCATGTGCGGGCTCTTCACCGTCTCGCTTCCACAGTCGGTCTACCTCTTCAACCCCAAGCAGGAGACGCTCGGCGGCTCGTTCGCGTTCGGCGTCATGACCGCCGTGCTCTCGACGCCCTGCACCGCGCCGCTTATGGGCGCCGCCGCGGCGTGGGCGGTCAAGCAGACGCCCACCGTTACATGGATGACCTTCGGCTCCATCGGGCTGGGCATGGCCTCGCCCTACCTCTTGATGTCGATCTTTCCGGCCCTCGTGCAGCGGCTCCCGCGCACCGGCCCGGGCTCGGAACTCATCAAGCAGGTGATGGGCCTCTTCATGCTCGCCGCCGCGGCCTTCTTCATCGGCTCGGGCATCTCGGGCCTGCTGGTCGTCCCGCCCGAGACGCCCTCGCGCGCCTATTGGTGGATCGTCGGCGCGCTCGGCGCGGCCGGCGGCGCGTGGCTGGCCTACCGCGCGTTCCGCGTGCTCAAGTCGCCGGCGTGGCGCGGGGCGATGGTCGCGCTGGGGGTCGTGATGATCGGGGTTTCGATCCTGCTGGCCGCGAGCTTGACCCGGCCCGGGCCCAAAGAGTGGGTCGGCTACACCCCCGCGCGGCTGGCGGAGGCGCGGGCGGCGGGCAAGGTCGTCGTGGTCGATTTCACCGCCGAGTGGTGCCTCAACTGCAAGGCCCTCGAGTCGAGCGTGCTCGACACCCCGCGCGTCCTGGCCGCGCTGCGCGATTCCCGCGTCGTCCCCATGCGGGTCGACATCACCGGCAACAACCCCGACGGCAACCGCCTGCTCCACGAGGTCGGCCGCGTGACGATCCCCACGCTGGTGGTCTTCGCGCCCGACGGCAGGCAGACGCTGAACGTCGACGCCTACACGATGGACCAAGTGGTGCAGGGGATCGAAGAGGCGATGAAGGGGAAGTAAGGCGAAGCGACGCCGTCTTGTAGGGTGGCGCTGAGCGGTACTCCGCGAAGCCCACCGGAGACGCGCGTGCAGACATTCGACTGAAAAAAAAGCAACGCCGCCAGGAGCGGGCGGCGTTGTGGTTTTAACAAGCGGATTGAAGTGCGAGTCGGTGGTCGTTTGGCTGGGCGCCCCGCCGGTGGGTTTCGCGGAATACGGCTCTACCCACCCTACGGGAGCGTACTCAATGCGCCCCGGCAGGCTTCGCCGCGGGCTTGGGCCCGGCGTGGGAGCCGTCGGGCTTGGCCTCCTGCAGGATCAGCGCGACGATCGCGGGGACGATCACCAGCAGGGGCAGGACGATGGCGTTGCCCTTGAACTCCGACTGGATCGACGTGCCCCATTGGGGGATGTGCAGGAGGATCGCCATCACGCCGAACATCGCGAGGGTGGCGCCGCTGATCGAGGTGAAGAAGACCACCGAGATCTTGAAGACGATGAAGGCGAGCATGCCGACGATGACCAGGCCCAGCAGCGCGCCGACCCAGTAGGGGCCGTGGGCGTTGGCGGGGTTGGCCGGGCCCTCGGGGGTGTGGATCGCGGCGTCGATGGCGGTCCAGGCGTTGGCGCCCACGAAGGAGCCCACGAGCCCGCCGACGATGGCGACGGCGTACTTCATGAAGGGCCAGCAGGCGACGGCGAAGAGCAGGGCGCAGCAGGCCGAGACGATCACCTGGGCGTTGTAGCGGTGGCCCAGGGCGTAGCCGATCATCCCGCCGATGAGCAGCGCCATGACGATGGTCACCACGCGGTAGTACTTGAAGCCGTGGTACATGCAGAGCAGTCCGGCGGCGACGAGCACGCAGGCCCAGACCAGCGAGAGCTGGGTGAGGGTGTTCATCACGTCGGTGGGGTAAGCGAGCGTGTCGGGGCGGGAGAAGATCTGGGTGGCGGCTTCGAAGGCGGACAGGCCGAGGGTGGGCAGCATGGCGAGGCTCCAGTGTGACGGACGGCGCGTGAACGCGCGCGGGACTCGTCACCTATCGGCTTGGCGTCGGATGATCGTGCACTGGAGGGTGACCCCCAGGGCCGTTATCAGACCCACCGCGAGCAACATCGCCTTGGCGCTGGTCCCCCACGAGGCGAGATAGGCCGGCGCGACGCCCACCAAAAGCCGTCCTCCGGTGAGGACCATGATGACCGAGCCGACCAGCGCCGACTGCAGCGCCGCCGCGATCGCAGGCCAGAGCAGGCCGACCACCAGCCCCGTCACGGCCCCGGCCCCGGCGAGCCCCGCGGCGACCTGGCGGAACCGCGGGCTCAGCCTGCCCCATGATTGGCGGATGGATTCGATCTCGCCCTGCGCGAAGACGCCGGCGTCGGTCCGCGTGGGCAAAGCAATGTTGGGCAAAGCGACGCTGGGCAATCCGGCGGCGAGGTGTTCGGACGGGTCCTGATGCTTCGGGCGGGCGACCGCCAGGGCGATGCCCAGCGACGTCTCGAGCATGGGGTGGTTGAGCAAGGCCTCGTTTCCGCCGGTCGCAAGCACGGCCGGGCCTGCGAGGCCCAGCACGCGCGGGTCGTCGATGTCGATGATCTCGCCCGGCTTGTTCACGCCTCCCGCCAGGATCTGCTCGTCGACCGAACTCCCGAAAGCGATTTCGGAGGTCGACTCCGCAGAGGTGGCCTCGGCCTGGGCCGTCTTGTCTTGAGGCGGCGAGATCACCTTGTCGAGCCCGCCTTCCCAGACGAGCAGGGCCGCGGGGGCCGCGAAGGCGAGCACGAAGGCGAGTCCGATGCTCATCCAGAGGCGGAAGAGCAGCCAGGCTAGGGCGAGCCCCATGAAACTCGTGGCGACGATCGCGATGATCGCCAACTCGTTGCGGCCCGCGGCGGCGGCGATGGCGATGCCGACCGCCAGCCCCACGAGAGCTCCGAAGAGGGCGCAGGTGAGCCGGGCCATCCGCCGGCCGAGGAGCCAGACGGCGAGCCCGATAAAAAGGCCCACGAACAGGCCGACGTGGATCAGGTCGGGCATGCGTTGGAGGATCGTCTGCATCGCGTGGTCCATGCGCTTCCCCAGGATCGCGGGCGCGGCGTCCGCTTCCGCGTCCGTCGCCGCCTCTGCCTCCGCCTTGTTTATCGCCCAAGCGGCGGCCCGGCGTTACAATCCCCGCCATGACGCGGGACGAGCAAAAAACAGACCTTTCGGGTCCACGCAAGCGCATCGATGAACTCGATCGGAAGATCGTCGACCTGCTCAACGAACGCGCCAAGTTCGTGATCGAGATCGGGCGCATCAAGCGGGACGGCTCGACGCCGGTCTACGCGCCCGACCGCGAGAAGCAGGTCCTCGAGCAGGTCCGGAAATACAACCAGGGCCCGCTGCCCGACTCCTGCCTCACCGGCATCTGGCGCGAGCTGATGAGCGGCAGCTTCGCCCTCGAGCGCCCGCTGCGCATCGGCTTCCTGGGGCCCAAGGGCTCGTTCAGCCATCTCGCGGCGAGGCGGAAGTTCGGCGCGAGCGTCGAGTACGACGGGCAGGAGGACATCGCCTCGGTCTTCGACGAGATCGTCCGCGGGAACATCGACCTGGGGCTCGTGCCGATCGAGAACTCCGCGGTGGGCGGGATCGGCGAGACGCTCGACTCGTTCCTCGACGCGAGCGTGCGGATCTGCGCCGAGGTGCTGATCAACATCCACCACAACCTGCTCGCGAACGGCCCGCCGGACAAGGTGACGAAGATCTACTCCAAGCCGGAGGTCTTCGCGCAGTGCCGCCGCTGGCTGGGCACGCAGCTGCGCCAGGCGGAGCGCGTGGGGGTGGCGTCGAGTTCGCGGGCGGCGGAGATGGCCTCGCAGGAGCCCGACACGGCGGCGATCGGGTCGGACCTCGCGGCGGAGACCTACGGCCTGGCCGTGCCGTTCCGCAACATCGAGGACAACCCCAACAACGTCACCCGCTTCTTCGTCATCTCCAAGGACGGCGCGAAGCCCAGCGGCGACGACAAGACGGCCCTGATGTTCACCACCGCCCACAAGGTCGGCGCGCTCTCCGAGGTGCTCGACGTCTTCCGCGACTGCGGGCTCAACCTCACGCACATCGACAAGCGCCCCAGCAAGCGCGTCAACTGGGAATACTTCTTCTTCATCGATTGCCTGGGGCACCAGAACGACCCCAACGTGGCGGAGGCGATCGAGAAGGCGCGGGCCCACTGCCTGCAGTTGACGGTGCTGGGCTCGTTCCCGCGGGCCCGCGAGGTGCTGTGAGGCTTCGTAGGGTGGCGTAGAGCGGTACTCCGCGAAACCCACCACGGCCTCGCGGAAGCGCCACAAAGATCAATTGCGATTGGCGCGAAGCCTCGGCCAAAGACCACGCGTGCGGCGCACGCGACGGCGTTGATTGTGCGCCCAACTGGTGGGTTTCGCCGGGTACGGCTCTACCCACCCTACGAGACGGGCTTCGACGGCTGCTCCGTGACCTTGATCACGACGATGGTCGTGTCGTCGACGTTGCGGTTGAGCCCGGTGAAGCGGCGCATCTCCCAGAGGAGGTGGTCGAGGATCACCTGCGCGGAGGCGTGGGCGCGGTCGCGCATCGCCTGGATGACGCGCTCGCGCCCGAAGTTCTTGTTGTTGAAGTTGAGCGCGTCGACCAGCCCGTCGGTGTGGAGGACGAGCACGTCGCCGGGGAGGAGGTCGAGGACGGCCCGCTGGTAGACCTGGTCGGGGTCGATGCCCAGGACCATGCCGCCGTCCTGCAGGCGAATGATCTTGCCGTCGCGCAGGAGCAGGCCGGGGTCGTGCCCGCCGTTGCAGTAGGTCAGGCGGAGGGTCTCGCGGTGGATGACGCCGTAGAAGACGGTGGCGAACTCGTTGGGGAGCGTCTCGAAGCAGAGGGTGCGGTTGACGCGGGAGACGATCTGGTCGATGTCGTAGACCTCCTGCGCGAAGGCGCGGAGGCTGCCGCGGACGCCCGCCATGAGGAGGCTGGCGGCGATGCCCTTGCCGACGACGTCGCCGATGGCGACGCCCAGGTCGCCCCCGAGGTTGATGAAGTCGAAGAAGTCGCCGCCCAGCTCGTAGGAGGGGACGTAGCGGGCGGCCAGCTCGAGCCCGGGGACCTTGGGCATGACGCTGGGGATCATGCGCCGCTGCACGTCGGCGGCGAGATGGAGCTGGCGCTGGACGCGCTGGGCCTCGGCGCGGTGGGCGTCGAGCCGGGCGTTCTCGATCGCCGCGGCGGTGAGCTGCGCGAGCGACTGGAGCAGGTTGACCTCGTGGCGGCTGAAGACGTGGGGCTCGGCGGAGTAGACGTGCAGGAGCCCCACGGGGCGGCCGCGGTAGAGCATGCCGGCGATCAGCGCGGAGACGAGCCCCTCGCGGTCGGCGCCGTCGCGGTAGATCACGCGCGGGTCGGTCGCCATGTCCTTGACGTAGACGACCTCGCCGGCGAAGGCGGCCTTGGCGAGCTCGCTCTGCTCGAGCAGCACGCGCCCCTTCTGGCGGTAGGCGGGGGAGAGGTTGCACGAGGCGGCGTCGATCAGCTCCTTGCCGGTGTCGTCGAGCAGGCGGATCAGCGAGGCGCGGGCGCCCATGACCTCGACGGCCATGCGCGTCGCGGCGTCGAGCACCTGCTGCACGTCGCGGTGGCGCGTGAGCAGGCTGCTGAGCTTGCCCAGCGCGCCCAGCTCCTCGACGCGGTTGCGCAGCTCGGCGGCCTGCTGCCAGCGGCGGGCGAGGTTGCGGGCCAGGAGGAGCAGCGACTGCACGGCCGCGGCCCGGCGGGGGGCGTAGGCCTGCTCGGCGGCGTCGAGCACCTGGGGCAATTGCGCGTCGGCGACGCCGATCTTGCGGAAGGCGCGCTCGAGACGGGTGCGCTCCTGCGGCAGCGGAGCCCAGGCGCGGCGGCAATCGAGCGTGAGCGACCCCAGCTCATGCCCGTCGACGACGATCGGGGCGACCATGGGCTCGATGCAGTCGCCGTCGGGCGAATCGGGCGGTGCGATGAGCTGTT
>JAPLMQ010000157.1 GCA_026386955.1 Planctomycetota bacterium | reverse complement strand
GCGGCGCAAGCGGCTCTTCCGGCACTTCGGGAGGCACGGGCACCGCCGGCGGGGGGGGGGGGCAATGAGAGCCTCGCCTTCCATTCAACCCCGACACCGCCGCCACGGGACGATCCTGGTCGCCGTGATGGTGATCATCCTGCTCGCCGCGATGGTCGCCGCGAGCCTGCTTTACCGCATGCGGGCCGAGACCTCCGCCGCCGGGGCCGCCGACCGGGGCGAGCAGGCCTACCAATCGGCGATGGCGGGCGTGCAGATGGCCCTCTTGGCCTTGGGCCAGAACTCTGATGTCGATCTCACGTACGACAGCCCTGATCTTTTCCGCAATCAATTGGTGTACGACGACGGCGCCAACAAGTGGTATTTCACGGTCTACGCCCCGCGCGACGCCTCGCAGGAGGGCGGATCGGGTGGTTCGTCGTCATCCTCGGCCAACGAGTTCCTGCGCTCGGGCCTGATGGACGAGTCGGCCAAGATCAACCTGCTCACCGCCGACGCCGACGCCCTCGCACGCCTCCCCAACGTCACCGCGGAGATGGCGGCCGCGCTGATCGCCTACCGCAGCCCCGCCCCGGACAACAACGCCGCCAACTCCGCCACCCAGCCCGCCTCCGGGGCGATGGGGACCGACGCCTCCGGCTCGTCCGATTCGCAAGGTTCCGGGCAGGACTATTACGATTCGCTCCCCCAGCCCTACCTCATGCCCCACGGCCCGCTCACCAGCGTCGATGAACTCCTCCTCGTCAAGGGCTTCACCCCCGCGATCGTCTACGGCGAGGACATCAACCTCAACGGCGTCCTCGACCCCAACGAGAACGACAGCGACGCCACCCTCCCCCTCGACAATGGCGACGGCAAGCTCGACACCGGCCTGCTCGGGCTGACCACCATCTATTCCTCCGACACCGACCTCGACAGCACCGGCAAGGCGCGGATCAACATCAACACGGTGGCCGCGACGGCAGCCCCGGGCGGAGCCGCTTCCCCCTCCGAGTCGAGGAGCGGCACGCCATTGATCGACATGGCCGGCATCGCCGACTCCGGGGCGAACCTCTCGGCTCCCCCGAACCTCGCCGCGGTTCCGCTGCAGCCCGGGGCAGCCGACGGCTCCGCCGCCTCGCCCCAGGCGGGCAACACGTTCGAATCCATCGGCCTGCCCGCCCAGACCATCCGCTTCATCCACCTGTACACGTTGGAGGGCAACCGCTTCACGCACCCCAGCCAACTGCTGGAGATGCAATACACCCTCAAGAACGACCACAACGTCGGCAAGAACAAGAAACCCGCCAAGCCCGCCGGCGACGACCCCAACGCGCCCAAGGACACCGCCGTGGACGACACGTCGTCCGACGCCCCGACCGACCCCGCCTCGGGCGACAAGAGCGCCGACGCCGCCTCGAAGGAGTCGGGGAAAAAGGGCGAGACGATCACCTCGGGCATCACCGCGGAGTTCCTCCCGCTGGTGATGGACCGCCTGACGACCAAGCCCCCCGGCAGCCGCACGCAGGGGCTGGTGAACGTGAACGCCGCGTCGGCCGACGTGCTCGCCGCGCTGCCGGGGATCGACGCCAATTTGGCGCAGCGGATCGCGGACGTTCGTGGTAGTCTGGACGGCGCGACGAAGTCCACCACTGCCTGGCTGGTGACCCAGGACAACCTGCTGACCGCCGAACAGTTCAAGCAGGTGGCTCCGCGGCTGACGTCAAGGAGCTACCAGTACCGCCTGCGATGCGTCGGCTTCGGCTGGCCGTGCGGGCGGTTCCGCGTGATCGAGGCCGTCATCGACGCCAGCCGGGCGAGCGGGAAGGTGTTGTACCTGCGGGACCTGACCCGCCTGGGGCTCCCGTTGGCGTTGGACCCCGAAGGCTCCGGCTCGGGCAGTGGAACCGGAAAGTAGCAGCATGAGCGCGACGCAGACCTGGTTCGAGAAGTTCAAGCGCGCCGCGATGTCGGTGGAGGCCGGCCCCTTCACCGCGGTCGATTTCGACCGCCAGCAGATCCGCATCGTCTTCGCCGAGCACCGCGGGCTCCACACCCGCATCCGCAAGATCCAGACCCTCCCGATCCCCGAGGGCGTCGACCCCGCCGACCCGCAGGCGGTGGGCGAGATTCTTGGCAAGGCCCTCCGCGCGTCTTCGATGCGCGGCAAGGGGCTGGTCATGGGCGTCCCGCGCGGGCGGGTCGTCCTCCAGCCGCTGCGCCTCCCGCCCGTCGCCGACCAGTCTGAACTCCCCGGGATGGTGCGCTTTCAGGTCGAGAAGGAGCTGGCCTTCCAGCCCGACGAGGCCGTGATCGACTTCGCCGTCGAGCCGCATTACGACTCCGACGCCGCGAAGGGTGCGGAGGACGGCGTGCAGGTCCTCGTCGCGGCGGTGAAGCGGCCGGTGGTCGAGCATTACGCCAAGATCGCGCAGGCGGCGCGGATGAAGCTGCTTGCGCTGAACCTCCGCCCGTACGCCGACACCGCCTGCCTCAACGCCGCACTCGCGAAGTCGGATCTGCAAAGGGCCGAGCCGCCCGCGGCCGGAAGCTGCTTGGCGCTGGTCCACGTCGGCGCGGAGGAGGCGGAGATCAACGTCATCCTCGACGGCGCGCTGGCCTTCAGCCGCTCGATGGGCGTGAAGACCCCTAGCCCCGCCACCGCCCCCGGGGCAGCCGAGGCGACGCCGCCTGCCGGCGCGTCGGGTCCCTCGGCGCTCAAGGCCCCCGTCACGTCTCCGGCCGCCTCGCCTTCCCCCGCGCCCGCGGCCCCATTGCTCACGGGTTCGACCGACGACCCGGTCGACTCCGTCGTCAACGAGTTCACCCGCACGCTCAAGAGCTACCAGGCCGTCCAGCGCGAGCGACGCTTGGAGCGCGTGCTGGTGGTGGGGGGGACCGGGAGCGAGGCCGGCGTCGCCCGCGGGCTCCAGGCCCGCCTGGGGATTCCCGCCACGCTCTTCGACCCCGCCGAGGCCTTGGGCCTGACCGAGGCCGACGGCAACACGCCCGCCTTCACCGCCGCGCTGGGCCTGGCCCTGGGCTACCGCCGCCCGGCCATCCTGCCCTTCGATTTCCTCAACCCCAAGCGCACGCCCGTCAAGCGCGACTACGCCCGCATCCGCCGGATTGCCCTGGGCTCGGGCGTCGCCGCGGCCCTGCTGCTGACCATCGGGAGCGGGATGGTCGTGCTCTGGAAGAAGGAGGCGAAGGCGGCAGCGCTGGAGAAGCGGATCGCCGCGCTGCAGGTCGACAACACCCGCGTGGTCGCGCTGACCAAGCGCGTCCGTGCGGTCGAGGGCTGGACCGGCGCCCCGCGCTGGATCGACCAGGTCGCCCAGCTCTCCGCCTCCTTCCCCACTGCGCCCGAGGTCTACATCGCCGGCTTCCGCACCAACAACGACGGATCGATGAGCTTCTCCGTCAAGGCCCGCTCCGAGGCCGTGCTCACCGAGCTCGGCCGGCGGCTGCGCGAGGCCGGATACGACTACAAGCCCGGGCAGATCTCCACCCACGACGATTCGTTGGGCTACAACATCTGGGCCGAGAACGTCAAGCTCCTGATCACCCCGAAGGTCAAGATCGACCTGGCGACGCTCACCGCGCCCGCCCGTCCCGCGGACGACATCTCCGCCGAGACGCCTCGTGAGAAGATGCCCCGCCGGGGCCGTTACCGCCGGGGCGGATGAACCATGAACCAGCGCGAAAAAATCCTCGCGATCGTCGTCGGCGCCTGCGTGGCGTTCGGCCTGGTTTATCTCCTCGCCTTCAAGCTCTACCTCACCCCCGCGCAGGCCCTCGACGCCCGCATCGACGAGCTGACCCAGAAGGCCAACAAGCTCTACGAGGAGAACCAGACCGAGAGGAAGCAGGCCGCCCGGCTCAAGGAGCTCGCCCTGCGGACCTACGACGTCGACGAACTCCGCGCCAGCGAGCTCGCCCGCGC
>JAPLMQ010000042.1 GCA_026386955.1 Planctomycetota bacterium | reverse complement strand
CCAGTTCCATCTGGGAAATGTGGGCTTGATGAAGTCGACGAGGTCCACGCGGCGG
This sequence comes from Planctomycetota bacterium, assembly GCA_026386955.1. Taxonomy (GTDB): domain Bacteria; phylum Planctomycetota; class Phycisphaerae; order Phycisphaerales; family Phycisphaeraceae; genus JAPLMQ01. The sequence goes on along the minus strand of JAPLMQ010000042.1, from coordinate 5,250 downwards.
TCGCCGTGCTCCATCCTCGCCACTACCGCTTGGTCCCACCGGAGCCGGGTCGCCAGTTCTCGTTGGGTCAATCCGGCCTCCACCCGCAGGGCCTTCACCCTTGCCATGATCTCTCGATAGGCGGGCGTGTGGAGCGGATCAAGCATCGGCGAGATGCTCGGGGCCGCACACGCTTGATGACAAGAAGTCATCAGCGTGCTACCGTTGGATCTGCTTAGCTTCTAGTTCTGTGGGGCGGGCCACCGTCATTTTTTGCACACGGCAACAATTGGGGACCACCGGCACACCACTGTCATGCGGCAAGGTTACGCATCGAGCCTTGGCGTCACGAGCGTCTCTGGACCAAGACCTTGGAGCAACCGCTGACATTCACGGGGATGCCGCAGCCTCGCTGCCAAGACGGATGTCAGCTTACTTTGTCAGCAAGGTGTGGCGACCTGATGCAACAACAATCTGAAGTTCTTTCGATCTACATCCACCACAACGCCTACCAAGAGTGTGATCATCAAGGGCTTGCGCCGTCGATCCTTGGGGTGATCTTGGCGGATAACTGGAAGCTTTGCCAAACGCCGGGCACAAAGTTCCGTCGGTTGCGGCACACCCCGGGGCAGGACTACCGATTACGCATCGATAAGCTGCGTGCCGTGTGCTCCATAGCCCGTGATCCAAGCGGGCAACTGAATGGTTACATCCATCAGGTGGCTCCACGAGGGAAGGTATACGGCAGCGATGCTTTTTACATGCGGCTGAATAAGTTCTGGGGGCTATCGCAGGCTGGCTCGGCAGTCGTAAATCCTCAGCATCATGACATTGATTACCAGAAACTGGATATTACATCGGCCGACGGCAAGAAGATCCCCAACGCGTCGATGAATTTCTGGTTGCGAACAAGGCAGCAGATGTTCTTCGACACGGTCCTGCCGCTCGACCAGGCTCACCACGCTGATGGTGCACAGTTGGTCATCGGTCACGGACCACCGGGCTCTGGCAAGACGCTCGTCGCGTGCGATCTAGCAATTGAGGGCCACCTTGATGGCCACAAAGTGGACATCGTCGTGCCGTCCATTGGCTTACAGCAAGAATATGAGCGGATGATAGCCATGTGGGGAATTGGCAAGCCGGCTGATGGTTTGCAGAACCACGGAGTGAGGGTGTACCGATTTGCCGAATACTCCGCGATGTGGGCGGGAAAGAGAATGCGGTTTGACCGTGAGTCACGGCTTCGCGGCTGGTGGCTTGGCAAACGCGGGGAGCCGGCGTTCAAGGCCCAATTCAATCAGGCAGCCAAGCAACTAGACACGATGGGCCTCTCCAGCCGTGTCCCGGCATTGCTGGACGCCCTGCTTGAGGATGATGCGTGGTGGCAGGAATACAGCCCCGAAGCACATCAGGGGGACCCTCTTGCTTCTGAGATCAGCAAGATTGTAAAGTTGCTGAGTCCGGTGCGAGATGGGCTTGTTGAGTCGATCGAGGCGTCGGGCACCGGAGAGGAACATGAGATCGTCACACGGGCAGGCCTGGTGAACCTTGCCCGGGGCCGCCTCCTCAAGTTGCGTGGTGCCCACGCTCCCCTCCTCACGTTACTTGAGGATAAGAGCCCGCGGCTGCTGATCGTGGATGAGGCACAGGATCTGGCACCGGCCGAGTGGAAGTTGCTCTTGACCGAGTGGTTCCGTGGGAGTCAGGATCTGGGTGGCACCAGCGGGAAGCTCGTGTTGCTCGGGGATATGAAACAACGGGTCGGCCTGGTGCCATTTGACTGGGCTGACGTGAAGAGGTACGCGACAGAGCAGTGCAATGTAAATACCGCGAGCATCGCGGAGCTAGAGGTTGATGCGGCATCGTATCGTATGCGGCGACGAATTGCCGAGATTGCCGAAGTTGTGTGGCACAAGAAAGTCATCGGTCCACATTGGAAACAACACGGGAAGATCGACCTGGATCGTCTGCTCCCCGACGGTACGGTCGAGGTGATGCTGGTCAACAAGGGCGAGTGCCAGCTCGCGGACATGCTTGACCAGTGCCCGCGAGGCCTCAAGGGTGAATACCTATTCGCTATTCACGGCGCCGGTGATGCCGCCCCTGGGCGGGAAGACGTGTTCCAGTATTCCATTCAGGAAGTCAAGGGTCTGGAGGCGGATCGTATCGTGGTTATCCGACCATTCGGAATCGATCGACCGTGTGCGAGGGATAAGATCACCGGCGATGACGCAACAGCCTTCTACACCGCGGTGTCGCGAGCACGTGAGCATGTCTTACTGGTACTTGATGATGCAACATGGGACGAGTTGAAGAGGGCCGAGGAAGCGTGGGCTACTGTAACCCCTTTCCGGTATAAGTCACTTCCGGCGTCGAAACTTGAAGAGCTGATGACAAGCTGCCGGGTGCGGTTGTCGGAAGACGAAGTGCAATCGGTGCTGATCGAACAGTTGACACAGTTGTCATCGCAGGCCACGGAGACTGACGCGGCGGCCCACAAGCGAATCCTAGGGGTCTTGCAGCGGCTCCTTGAGCGGGCCGATGCTGGCCTGGAATATCCACTTATCGAAGCGGGGCTCCAGCTTGCGGCCGAAGCTCCGGCTACATTCGATCGGCTTCGTGCTGCTGCCGCAGCCGAGCGTGCCGCTGGTAACTACGTGCTTGCGGTCGGAATCCTGCTCTACCTGGGTGAAGTGGCTGTCGCAAGCCGGGTGCTTGAAGAAGGAACGTGTCAGGGCAAACCGACGGGGAATTGGAACTCGGAATGGTTGGCCGAGATCGCAAAAGACTCGCACTGGCAGCAGTGGCAGCTGACGGACGCCGTGACGCCCAACGTGCTCGTATCTACAGCCGCACGTGTGAAAAACTCGGCGTTTGGACAGGTGCGGGCCAGAATCGAGTCAATGATCGGAGCTGCCGGGCGGCTTTGAGTGACATCAGGAGATCCCCATGGTTCACAAGAAAGACGACAAGACCGCTGCTGATCGTTTAGCTACGGATGCCTTTGAGCAGGTAATGCAGAGCTTGCGACAGGCCGTGGATCAGGCCGAAGGCCGTCTACAGATCAGTGTTGCCAGGGTCGTTCAGGATGCCGTTACGGAGGTGCGGGCGGACATGGACCGCATTTCCAAGGAGTCGAAGAAATGACTCAGAACTCATTGCCGTCTGCATTGCAGCTTGATGCGTCCCGCCCCCACCCCCGCCACCGCCACCGCCACCGTCAACCCTTGCCTCCCTCATCGACCGCCTCCAGAAACAAGGGTTCACTATAATCAACAATCGTCCGAGCGGTGGAGGCATCTGGATCATTGGGAAAGAACCGAAACTTACCACGACCATCAATGAACTCAAGACGAATGGGATCGGTATTAGGTACAGTAAAAACAAGAAGAGATATGAACTGGATTATAGGGTGGCATTGCAGTGATGTTGGCTAAGAACCGGGCGGCCCACGGCTCCCTCCGACAGGTGGGAGCAGCCGATGGCTCCGCCGCCCTGTGCCAGTCATGCCCAGCTACTGCCACCCACATTTTCAGGCAGGCCCATGAAGGACGTGCCCTCGCCCGCCCCCGTATGCCTGCGTCACGCCCGCACCCTCGTCCGCGTCCTGCGGGCCATGGACCCCGACGAGATGCCCCTCATCGACGACGAGCGGGTGCGGGAAACCCAGGTTCAATCAAGGCCGCCACTCCCATATACAGAACCGTCGCCCGGTTAGCATCCTGCTCAGGAGCGTGCCGAAACCGCTGGGCAGTTCAGTGGATCATGAGGCCGAAGCAGGCGCCGAACGAGCGGGCCGGGCCCCGAGGGACAGCACCTAGCTTTCCGAGGCGTTCTCTTCCCACGCTGCAATTGCCCGACAAAGCTCAGTGTTGACTTGCGTCGCCAAATCGCCGGCGTCGGTGTAGAAGTAGATGTACGTCTCCAAGAAGAAGAAGCAGCGGCCTTTGCTTTTCCACATCGCCACCAGAGCCTCGGACCCGCCGCGACTCTGAATCCCCGCAATAAAGAAGCCGTCGGGCACGTCTGGGTCCTCATTGAAAGGCCGGGCAGCCTGCTTTCGGAACCATTCCTTCTTCGTCTGGTGCATGTGGGTGGAGAGACCATAAAAGACGCCATAGCCCAGAGACAGCGGCTTGGCTTCTGGGGGAATGCGGCCGGCGAGTTGGGGAAAGTATTGCTTGACAAAGGCGACTGCCGGCGTGACCAGCGATTCGTCCCGTTCGGTGAGAAGTACCGGGTCGTTCTTTGAGCGGTAGACTCGCGTCGCGACCGCGGCAGGATCTTCTACCACCGCCAGCAGGTAAGCACGGGCCTTTCTGCGATCTGCCTCAAGACGAACCGGCCGGTCGTCACTCACAGCCATGTCGCCGATCCTCAGCCCCAAGATCTCTCGCTCAAAGCCCTCCGACAACAGCGGGCCGGACTTCTCCATGTGGTACAGGACGGAGCGTGTCCGTTCGCACCACTCCAGGCTCTCGGGGGTGGGATCTGCCGATATCGGTTCGGAGTAGAGCCGCAGGCTCTCCAGTTCGGCAATCCGCAGTCGCAGTTCGACGAGTCCTTCGTGAGGCACACACGCCGCCTTTCGTGAGGGATGAGAAACGTGGGGCTCCTCGTCCAGACTATCGGGTTTACCGCGTTGGGGCGACCAACCAGCCTGGGCCGTGGGCGTCAAGCCTTGGCGAACAAGTGGCATCGGCGAAACCTGTGTCCGGGCCCGCGTAGAACTGTCGGGGTGTCCAAGGCCGTGCCGGCCAACCTGACCGACCCGCTCAGCCCCATCCCGTCATACTTAGCCGCACCCGTGTCGGTTGCCCCATTGGGGTGCGCCGTCACTCCAACCCATCAGGGGCGTTCTCACGGCGGCATCACTTTCTTGAAGAGAGGAAATGACGAATCACCCCCTTGAGGCGAGGTATCAATACTGTAGAAGGCGATGGCCTGGGGTCATGGACCCCTTGATTTGGAGGTCCGGCATCAGGGGTCTACACGGCCACAGCATCGCCAGCACCGTCCGTTTCCGTGGGGAGCCTTGTGGTGACTGATCCCAACATGCAGCCCGGACTGTCGGCCGAGGACAACACACTTGTCTGTGCCTCCCTGGCCAGCATGAAGGCATACCTGCGATTCGGCGCGGCGGGGGTGGGCAAGACCGAGGCTGAGTGCAAGGCGGCGGGCCTCCCAAGCACCACCACCGACTGGACCAACATCCCCGGGGCCTCTGACCATGACCCCATGTCCAAGGCCTGGGATTACCCGCAGTTCGCC
>JAPLMQ010000189.1 GCA_026386955.1 Planctomycetota bacterium | reverse complement strand
GGCGTCGAGGTCGAGGTCGCCGGGCTGGGCGGCTCCGCGGGCGACCAAGCCCAGCTCTGGATCGACGGCCAGAGGGCCGGAGCGTCAGAACTGATCCCCGTGGGCGGGGGCAAGCTCCAGCTCCGGGCCGACCTGCCCGCGCCGGGCGTCCACACCTGCACCGTCACGCTCGACGAGGACCGCCTCCCCATCGACGACCGCGCCTACCTCGCCATCAACGTCGCCGGCGGCAACCGGCTCACCGTCGTCGACGGCTCGCCCTCCGACGTCCCCGGCCTCGCCTCGGCTTTCCACCTCGACACCGCCCTCGCCGCCGGCCCGGGGCGCAACGCCGCCCTGACCATCGAGCACCTCACCGTCGAGGCTCTCTCCTCCGCCAAGCTCCCGCCCGGCGGCTGCCTCGTGCTGGTCAACGTACCCAAGCTCGACGGGCAGGCCCTCACCCGCGTCGAGAATTTCCTCCGCGCGGGCGGGAACCTCTGGATCTGCCTGGGCGACCGCATCGACGTCGCCCACTACAACCGCGATTGGCCGTTCCTCCCCGTCGTGCTCGACCGCGCGATGGGCGACCCCTCGCGGGCCCGCGTCTACGGCATCGCCCCTCAAGTCAGCGACCATCCGATTTTTGCCGGCGGGATCGACCTCTCCGCCACCCGCTATTTCGCCTTCGTCGGGGCCGACCCCACCAGCCTCCGCCGCGGCTGCCGCATCCTCGCCTCGTTCTCCAACGGCTCGCCGGCGATCGTCGAGGCCGACTTGTCCAACGTCGCGGGCGGAAGCGGCGGCAAGAGCCCCGGAGGCGCGGGGAGTGATTCCGGAGACGCCGCGCCCATCGGCGGGCGCGTCCTGCTCTTCACCGGCGGGCTCGACGCGAGGTGGTCGAACTTCCCGCAGCGCCGCGCGTTCGTCCCGCTGGTCGACCGCGTCGTCTCCTACCTCACGGCGAAGCGCATGACATCGCGCTCCGTCGCCCTCGGGCAGCCCGTGCTCTTCGCCGGCCCACCCACGCTCAACGGGCAGCGGCTGGTCGTCACCTCGCCCGACGGGGCCAGCCAGACGCTCGCCGCCACCATCGATCCGCGCACCGGGCAGGCGGCCGCGGAATACCGCGACACGCATCAGGTCGGCGTCTACCGCGTGCAGGCCGACGACGCCTTCGCCGCCGGCGGGGCCTTCGTGGTGAACCTCGACGTGCGCGAGTCGATCCTCACTCCCGCCCCGGCCGAGGAGCTTCGCCCCGCGTTCGGCGACCATCCCTTCCGCATCCTCCGCAGCGGGCCGACCGACCTCAACAGTTGGCGGCCGGGCCGCGACATCGAACAGTCGCGCACGGAGACCGCCTGGTGGCCCTGGCTCCTGCTCGCGGCCTTGCTGGTCTTCGTCGCCGAGACGGTGCTGGCGAACTACTTCACGCGCCGCCGGCGCAGCGCCCCGCCGCCCGACACGCAGTACCTCGGCACCCGCAGGACCGAAGACCTGAGCGGCGCGCAGCCCCGCGGCTGACCTGCCTCAACTGGAACCGACCGAGACCCGTTCCGCATGACTTGGCATCCGCCCCTGAGTTCGACCACGCTCGCCGTCTTGGTGCTCATCGCCATGGCGGCCATGGCGGCCAGCTACCTCTGGTCCCGCCGCGAGCTCAACCCGTTGACCCCCGCGGGCCTGCTCACACTCGCCCTGCGCGGAAGCGCCCTCCTCCTCCTCCTCTTCTTCATCCTCCAGCCTGCCCGCCTCCCCGAGGCCCAGAAGATCCACACCAAGCGCACCCTCGCCCTCCTCATCGATACCTCCGGCAGCATGACTGTCCCTTCCGCCGGCGAGGGCTCGCCCACGCGCCTCGACCTCCTGCGCGACGTGCTCACCAAGCACCGCGTGGTGGGAAACGTGACCGACCAAGCGAACCTCGCGATCTACGGCTTCGACAACCGCCCCACCCCGGTCAAGGCCGACGCACTCGCCGCCCTCGTCGCCGGCGGGCGTCAGACCGACCTAGCCGCCGCCATCGAACAGACCGTCAAGCTCCACCAGAACGACGACCTCGCCGGTCTGCTCCTGCTCACCGACGGGCGCAACACGCAAGGCTCCGATCCTCGCGACCCGGCCCGCAAGCTCAAGATCCCGCTCTTCTGCGTCGCGATCGGCAACGACCCCGCCGCCACCGGCCCCGCGGCCGCCAAGGTGCTCAAGGACCTCGCCGTCGAATCCGTCGCCGCCGACCCGCGCGTGATCCTCGGGCGGCCCGCTCAGGTCGTCGCCACCGTCAGCGCCAAGGGCTACGGGGCCCGGCAGGTCAAGGTCGAACTGCTCGAGGGCGACAAAGTGTTGCTCACCTCCGCCGTCGCGGTCAGCGACCAGCAAAGCCGGCGGCAAGCGCTGCTCTCGGTGAAGCCCACCAGCGTGGGCGTGCATGAATACACCATCCGCGTGCCGCTCGAGCCGGGGGAGTCGAACCCCGCGAACAACCTCGCCTCGTTCAAGGTCGACGTGGTCGACCCGGTGAACCGCCTGGTCTACCTCGACCGCCTGCGGCAGGAGCGGAAGTTCCTGCGTCCGCTGCTCGCCGCCCAGCCCAACATCCGCTACACGGCCGTGGTTCAGCAGGACGCGAAGCGCGTGATGGTCGACGGGAACGACAACGACATGAAGCGCGACGCGGCCTCTCTCAGCGCCGACCAGCTCCGCGGGATCAAGGCCGTGATCCTGGGCGACCTGCCCGCGAATGCCTTCACCGCCGAGCAGCTCGCCTCGCTGCGCGACTGGGTCGACAAGGGCGGGGCTCTGCTGGTGATGGCCGGACCCGGGAGCCTCGGCGCGGCCGGGCTGGGCACGACCCCGCTCGCCTCGGTCCTTCCCGTCTCACTCGACCCTGCCCCGCGCTACCTCGAGCAGGAGTCGCCCGTCGACTTGACGCCCGAGGGAGCCGCCCACCCCGCCTTCCAGAAGGTCGCCAAGACGTGGATCAAGGCCACCCCGCTGCTGAGCCGGTTCGACGTCGCCTCGGTCAAGGGCGGGGCGACGACGCTGATGGCGACGACCGACCCGGGCAAGTCGCCGGTGGTGGTCAGCCAGCCGTTTGGCCGCGGCAAGGTCGCGGTGGTGCTGACCGACTCGACGTGGCGGTGGCAGCTCGGCTTCGACCCGTCGAACGCCGGGCCGGGCGGCTCTGAGCACGCGATCTTCTGGCGGCAGCTCATCGACTGGCTGCTGCCCGACCTGACCGACCGTTCCGCGGGGGCGAGCCAGGTGCAGCTCATCGCCGACCGCACGCAGTACGAGATGAACGACTCGGTGATGCTGCTCGCGAGCGTGCGCGGGGGCGACGGCACGGTGAACGAGGGCGCCAACGTCGAGTTCGCCGTGGGCACGCCCGACGGCCGGCCGATCCAGTTGACGGGCAAGTTCGAGCCCGCGCCCGGGGGCGGGGTCTACAGCGCGAAGTTCGACGCGGCCCTCGTGGGGCAATACGACATCCAGGTGACCGCGCGGGCGAACAACCAGCCGCTGGGGTCGGACCAGATCCAGGTCCGCGTCGTCGAGCCGATGCTGGAGTTCCGCCGGACCGATCCCGACCGGGCCTTGCTCCGCGAGCTGGCCTCGCTCTCGGGCGGGGCCTACCTCGAGCCTGCGGGGTTGGACGACTTGGTGAAGACGGCCAAGCTCGAGCCGCGGGAGGTCTGGGTCCAGCCCAACGCGCAGAAGGACGCCGTGCCCGCGTGGGACAGGTGGTGGCTGCTGTCGGCATTCATCGCGCTGATGGCGGCGGAATGGTTTGTGCGGCGGAAGAATCAATGGGTTTGAGCCGCGGAGGCGACTGTCTGCCCCGCCGGTAGTCGATCCGTCGAACCCGGACATTCTCCGCGCGATGATCTACAATTCATCCGAGTCGCCCGCCGCGCACGCCGCTCCCATCCGAGTGCTCCCCATGCCCACTGCGCTGCCGCTGAGCCGAGCCCTCGCCCTCCTCGCGATCCTGCTGTCGTTGGCCGCGCCGGCCCTCGCCCAGAACCTCGTCACCAACGGCGACTTCGAGTCGGCCGGCGCCTCGACCGACGAGCCGCGTGGGTGGCACACGCATATCACCAGCTTCATCCCCATCCCCGAATACCGCGACCCAGAGCACAAGCAGGGCCGGACGGGCGTCTACCACTTCAAGTGCGGCTGCGGCCACGACTGGGGCACCGTCCGCCCCTGGGCGCTGCTCGTCTGCCCGCAGTGCAAGCACGCCGTCACGGGGCTTGAGGATTCCGGCGACTGGTACCAGAAGAACGACGAGTGCGTCACCGTCGGCGGCCCGGGGAGCAAGTCGGGCCATGCGTTGATCTACCGCCTCCCCGAGGCCGTGGGCAACAACCAAGGCGTGCGGGCCCTGAGCGACCCGATCCGCGTGAAGCGCGGCGAGGGGTTCGATATCTCCTTCGACACCAAGGCGAGCGGCGCGCACTGCCGCGTCTTCGTCGAGGGGTTCCGCCTGGAGAACGACGACAAGGCCGCGCAGGCCTGGGTGAAGACCCTGCCTCCCGAGTCGAACCCCCTGAAGCAGACGACCCGGCTCAAGCGAGTCTTCCGCCAGTCGGTCAACGCCAACACGCCCGGCGAGTGGACGACCTTCCGCGAGCAGTTCGTCTCCGAGGGGCGATACGCCTTCGACGTGCTGATCGTGAACCTCTACGCCTACCTGCCCGGAGAGGCCGGCTACGACAACGTGGTCCTCCGCCGGCTGACCCCCGCGGAGATGTCGAAGTACCGCCAGGACAACCCGCCGTCGGAGGATGAGCGGCTGAGGTGAGAGCGTTGCGATTGCTGGGCGCGAATGCGGATTGTCGGCAGGACGCGCAAGCGGCGCCTTGGAACGTCCGGCGGGCGGGGCAAGATCATCAAGCACATCGCGACATTCATTTCGTGAACCATGCCTTACGATTTTGGGGGCAGAAAAATGAGCAGCTACTTCCGGTGTTCGGGTTGTCGCGGGTTCTATGAAACCGACTTGCCCTGCTGCAAGTATTGCCGCGGCGTGGTCCCGATGAACGCCGCCGACGGCTCGCCGTGCGTCTTTCCGGACCGCGAATCTTGCCGGGTGATCCAGATCGCGGAATACGAACGGCTCCCTGCGGAGGCGATGAAGGACCGGTTTCGTCCGCCTTCCGATGAGTTGGCCGTGCTCTGCAGTTGCCTGCATTGCCCCCCGGACGCCCCGCCGTTCGAGGCCGTGGAGATGCGCTGGCTCGCGGACGTGAAGAAGTGGGCTTGTCCGGAGACCGAATGCGGCGGGCTTGGGTTCGACTTCGACATCCATCCCGTGGCGCCTCGCTGGAAGTGCGCGGAATGCGGGAAAAAATGGTCTCCGCCCGGCGGGAACTACAAGCCCTCGAACTGCAAATGCCCGGTCTGCGGCTGCCGGAACGCCAGCGGCATGTTCGATGACGAACACTCCGAGGAGGAGATCGAGGCGATGACCGACGAGGAATACGCCAAGGCGTTCGGCCGGACGCGGGCGGAGGAAGAGGCGGAGTACCAGAGATTCACCGAGGAATTCGAACGCAGGGAAAAGGCCGAGAAGGAGGCATCGCCCGAAGCGAAGACCGACGACGACAATGGCGATGAAGACGACGAAGTAGACGACGGCGACATGCCGTTTTGAATGGAGACCGTTGAGCGGGTTCACGGGCCCGCGACCCCCCGCCTCAATCCTGCGGGGCGAAGCCGCGGCGGAGCGTGTTCTCCGAGCAGGCGCGGGCCACCACAAAGCGGGCGAGGTAGTCCGGCCCGCCCGCCTGCGAGCCCGTGCCGGAGAGGCCGAAGCCGCCGAAGGGCTGCCGGCCGACGAGGGCGCCGACGATCCCACGGTTGATGTAGAGGTTGCCCACCCGGAACCGCCGCCGGGCGAGGTCGACGCTGGAGGGCGTCCGGCTGAAGAGGCCTCCGGTCAGGCGGTACCCGGTGCCGTTGGCGAAGGCGATCGCCTCCTCGATGCTCCGCGCGTCCATCAGCGCGAGCACCGGGCCGAAGACCTCCTCGTTCGCCAGGCGGTGGCCCGGCTTGATCCCGCCGAAGATGTGCGGCCCCACCACCGGCCGGCCAAGCCTCTCCTCCAGCCCCTCCGGCGGCTGCATCGCGACGATCGCCTGCCCTTCCTGCCGGCCAATTTCGATGTACTGTCGCACCTTCGCGCCGGCATCAGCGTCGATCAACGGACCGACGTCGGTGCCCGGCTCGCGCGGGTCGCCCACGAGCAGCGCGAGCGTTGCCTCCGCCAGCCGCCGCGTGAACGCCTCGCGCACCGCCTCGTGCACGATCACCCGGCTGCAGGCCGAGCAACGCTGTCCGCTGTAGCCGAAGGCCGACTCGATCACCGCCGGCACCGCCTCGTCCAAGTCGGCCGTCGCGTCGATGATGATGGCGTTTTTCCCGCCCATCTCGCAGACGACCTGCTTCACATGCGTCTGCCCGCTGGGCGTCCCACCGGCGACGCGCAGGATCTCCAGCCCGACCTTCATCGAGCCGGTGAAGCAGACCAGCGCCACCCGCGGGTCGCACACCAGCGCGGCCCCGACGGTCTCGCCCGGCCCGGGCGCGAACTGCAGCACGTCGCGCGGCACGCCCGCCTGCCAGAGCCCCTCGCACAGGAGCTGCGCGATGCCGGGCGACTGCTCCGCCGGCTTGAGCACGACCGGATTGCCCGTAGCCAGCGCCGCCGCGGCCATCCCGCAGGCGATCGCCATGGGGAAGTTCCACGGGCTGATCACCGCCGCGACCCCGCGCGGCTCGTGCCAGAGCTCGTTCAGCTCGCCGACCAGCCGCCAGAAGTCGATCGCCTCGCAGACGTCGCCGTCGGCATGCCGCCAGGGCTTGCCCACCTCCTGCACGATCACCGCCGCGAGCTCGTCGCGCCGCTGCCGATACCACGCCGCCGCCCGCACGAGGTAGTTCGCCCGCTCCACCGGGTCGGCCTCCCGCCAACCGTCCCAGGCCGCCTCGGCGCGGCGGACCATCGCACCGGCCGCCTCGACGGTGGTGTCATTGCCCACCTTGGGCACGCGCGTCTGCGCGATCGCCCGCGAGAAGCCCGCCCGCTGCTCGGCCACGCTGAAATCACGCAGCGGCTCGTTGAAGAACGGCAGCCCGTCGCCCACGCCCGCCACCGCCGGGCTCAGCGCATGCCGCTCGGCCGGCGTCGCCTCATGCTCCTCCGCCCCCACCTGCGGCGGCGCGACCAGCTTTTCGACCGCCACGTCATGGGCATACCCGCTGCGCAGCCACGACTCGTTCGACGTGTTCTCCAGCAGCCGGCGCACGAGGTAAGCCATGCCGGGCAGCATCTCGCCCACGGGCGTGTACTCGCGCACGCGCAGCCCGCGCGCCACCGCCGCCCGCTTCAGCCCCTCGGCCATCCCGTAGAGCATCTGCAGCTCGACCGCCTGCGCCGGCAGCCCCAGCGCCTCCGCGGCCGCGAGCCCCACCGCGATCGACCGCGCGTTGTGCGACCCCAGCGCCAGCCTCAGACCGCCCTGCCCCGCCCGCCGCGGCGTCGCCTCGAGAATCTGCCGCGTCGCCCGCTCGTAGCAGGCGTCGGTCTCGCCCTTGTGCCGCCAGACCGGTGAAGGCCACCCGCGGCGCTCCGCCTCGGCAACCTCGTAGTCCCAATAGGCCCCCTTCACCAGCCGAACCGTCGCCACGCGCCCGGACTTGGCCGCCCACTCCGCCAGCCGGGCGACGTCCCGCTCGGCGCCGCGGAGATAGGCCTGCACCGCCAGGCCCATCGGGGCATCGTGCCCTTCGGCGCAGCGCATGAAGAGCGCGAACGTAAGGTCCTTGAGAGCGTGCTGCTCCATGTCGAAGTTGACGAAGACGCCTCGCGTCCGCGCCGCCTCCAGCACCGGAGCGATCCCGCGGACCATGCGCCCGAGACTGCCCTCGAAGTCGATGGCGTCCGCCCGCGCCGCCATGGCGGTGATCTTGAGCGAGACGTTGACGCGCGGGACCGGGCCGAGCGGGTCGTCCCGCAGCGCCGGCCGGTCGGACCAGTTCGCCGTCGCCTGCGCGAGGGCGTCGATGGCGCGGACGTAGCGCTGCCGATACGCCGCCGCTTCGGCCTCGCTCAGGCAGGCCTCGCCCAGCAAGTCGACCGAGAAGCCCATGCCCTGGTCCCACCGCTGCCGCAGCCGGGGCAGGGCGTCTTGCTCGTCGCGCCCCGCGATGAACCGCCCCGCCATCGACTCGATCTGGCTCGAGACCGTCCAGCGCATCGCCCCCTTGAGCAGGCCACCCGCCTTCAGGCCCAGGCGAAGGCCCGGCGGCAAGTTGATGCCGGGTTGCTCGAGATATTCCGAGAGGTGCTGCTGCAGTTGGTCGGCCGAGCGCATCGCGGGGAAGACATCGACGAACCGGAAGAGCGCGGTCTTGAAGCCCGGGTCGGCCATCGCGGCGTCCATGATCCGGTCGCTGATGCCCGCCGCCGGCTCAAGCCCGCGCGCGGCGGCGACCAAATCCGCCCCGACCTGGCGGACCCTGGCTTCGAGCTGCGCCGCGTCGATGTTGGCCATTGCTTGATGATATGGCGCGCCGTGCGGCGGCGCAGGGCCGTCAGCGGCGGCGTCAGTGGGAGATTGAAGTCTCCATGGCGGAGACTGACTCTCACGTCATCTTCAGGATTAAGGATTTACCCGCATTGAGAGGTAACCCCGATGGCGACTAACTTGATTGCAGAAGTGCGGCGAGTGTGCGCAGTCCCGCTTCCCGCTCCGCATCGAACCCCCATCTCAGCAGGCGACGAAGCTCCATTCAAGGTGAATCCCCATGGCCGGCACTCCCGCACACACCCTCGCCGAAGTGTTGACCACACCGGAGCTTTCGCGACGTCCGGCCCGGAATCCGGACTGGCACGCGGAGAGCCTGGCGCTCGCGGGATTGTTGAACGAACTGGCCTCGTCGCCGGCGACGATCTACCAACGGCTCGTCGAAACCGCCCGCGACCTGACCAAGGCCGGGACCGCCGGCTTGAGCCTGCTGGACACCAATGGCCCCGAGCCGGTTTTCCGCTGGGCCGCGCTGGTCGGACAGCACGCCGAACACGTCGGGGGGACCATGCCCCGCCACAACAGCCCCTGCGGAGTCGTGCTTGACGAGCGAACCCCGCAGCTCTTTTCGAACGTGGGGCGCTATTACCCCTCGCTCGCTCTCGACCCGCCCTTTGTCGAGGTGCTGCTCCTGCCGTTCTTCGTCGACGACCAGCCGTTGGGAACGCTCTGGGTGGTCGCGACGGAAGATCAGCGGAAGTTCGACGCGGAGGACGTCCGCATCCTGAGCAACCTGTGCGAGTTCGCCTCCATCGCGGCCGAGCTGCGCCCGCCCGCGGAATCGGACTCGGCCCAAGATGCAGCCCAGCCCATTCCCCGTCGCACATCCACGTTGCAGCAACGCCACGTCCGGCGGCTCGAGGCGAAGCTGAAGGTCGCGGCCGACCTGGCGAAGGCCCAGGCAGGACAACTGCAGGCCCTCGCGGGGCGGGCGGAGGACGCGGAACACAACGAGCGGCGAAAGCTCGCGCTGGTGCTCCACAACGACCTGCAGCAGCTCCTCTGCGCCGCCCAGATGCACCTGGACCTGGCGAAGCGGGACTCGGGGACCCAGGCCCTGCGCGAGGCCCTCGCGTCGGCCAACGATTTGGTGAGGCAATCCCTTGACGCCTCGCGCTCGCTGACGACCGACATGGACCCGCCGATCCTGCGCGAGGGCACGCTGCTCGAGGCGCTGGAATGGCTCGGGACCCTGATGCATGCGCGGCATCGCCTGACCACCACCGTCGTCGCGCAGAACGCCCCCGGCGAGATCTCCATGCCGATGAAGCGGCTGGTCTTCGCCGCCGTGCGAGAGCTGCTGTTCAACGTCGTGAAATACGCCCGCGTGCGCGAGGCCCGCGTCGAGCTGGCGGTGGACGGCGACTTGCTTGGAGTCGTCGTGGAGGACCGCGGCACAGGCTTTGATCCCCGCGTCAAGCCCGCCGCCGGGCTGATCGGCGGGAGTGGACTGTCGGACATCCGCGAACGCATGGACGCGGCAGGCGGAGGCCTGACCATCCACAGCGAACCGGGAACTGGGACCCGCGCGATGCTCTGGATTCCGCATCGGCGCGGCGGGGACCATGAAGCCCGCAAACTCCCCTCGGCCTGAGGCCATCCCGACCCGCCTCGCGGGAGCGCGAGGCGATCTGCACCGCAAACGCCAATGCCAAGGAGGTCGCCCATGTCCAGCACCCTGACCGCCAGCCGCCGAGGAATGAGGATGCCGCACGAGTCAAAGCCCTTCAGCGCCGCACGCGGCAACCGCACGATCCCGCAAAAGGAGAAGGCCGGAATCGTGCTGGTGGACGATCATCCCCTGGTCCGAGAGGGCATCGCCTCGCTCATCGACGCCGAAGCCGACATGCAGGTCGTCGGCCAGGCCGGGAGCGTCGGCGAAGGGTTGGCCCTCATCGACCAGCTCCGCCCCGCGATGGTCATGATCGACATCAATCTCCCGGACGGCGGAGGGTTGGAGATGACCAAGGGGATCAAGGCGCGGTTCAAATCGGTCAAGGTGCTGATCTTCTCGCTTCACGCCGAGGGGCTCTACGCGCGGCGGGCATTGCAGGCCGGCGCTGCCGGGTATCTCAACAAATCCTCGTCGGCCACGGAGATCTCGCGGGCGATCCGCCAAGTCCTGGGCGGACATGTCTACCTGAGCAAGCTCTCCACCGATCTGTGCTTGTCTCGTTTCGTCGGAAACGAGGCCGCCACGGCCGCCGATCCGCTGGAAGCCCTTACCGACCGTGAGCTGAGCATCTTTGAGTTGCTTGGGCAGGGCCTCGGGTCCCAGCAGATCGGCGACCGGCTGCACCTCTCGGTGAAGACGATCGAGACCTACCGGCAGAACCTCAAGCACAAGCTCGGCGTGACCGCGAATCCGGAGTTGATACGCCAGGCCATCCAGTGGCAGATGGAGCGGAGATAGCTCCTCGGAGCAGACCCGGCGAATGGGCGAAGCCGGCCCGATTCAAGCCCGCAACGGGATGGGTTTGGCGGCGGCCCCCAGCTTGAACCGCCGGCCGCCCTCGTCCGTGAAGAACAGGAGCGAAAGACGCTCGTCCCCCACCGATTCGATGCAGCGCGGACAAGTGAAGACGTAGTACCGTCCCGTCCCGATCAACGCCACGGAATGGGTCCCGACCGCGATCCCGCAATTGGGGCATTGGCTGCGTTGTTCAATCGGCGTGGTCACGGCGCCCCCATGGATGGCTGTTGTCAGGCACAACTGCCATGCTAATGGCGCGTCCGAGGCGGACAATCGACAAAAACCCTTACTTGCTCAGCCCATGAATTGGGGGCAAATTCATGGATCCAAACAATGCATCCCGTCTCTCGTGGGGAGGACCGATTCGGAGTGGCGTCTCACTTCGATTTCACCAGCCTCACTTGCGACACCTTCGCGGGAATGACGAGTTGGTATTCGCTCTTCCCCGGCTTGGTGACGGCCACGCCTTTGGCGGATGGATCGACCGACCAACCGCCGGGGGCCACGATCGTCACACGGCTTTCGGCGTCGGACGCGGCCAGATTGACCGTGAGCGCTTCGACATCCACGCGCAGGGAGGCCGGCGTCGCGGCCTGAATCCCATGATCCTTGTATGCCACCGACCCTTCGGCCCCCAGCGCGAGCACGAGGCCATCTTTGCGGTCCTGCACGCTGGCGGTCGTGCCCGTGAAAGCCGCGCCCTCGGCCTTCGTTGAGGCGGAGGCGTCGGACAGGAACGCGTAATCGGCTCCAAAGAGGCCGCCCACCTTGATCACCTTTCCATCGCCCAACGTGGCGAACGTCGGCGCCGGCTCGTCCGGCGAGCGCGGCACCAGCGCGACAAAGTAGGCGCCGTCGCCCGGCAGTTGCAGGTGCAGGAGATCCTCCTCGCAGCGGAACCCGCTCACGGCTGCGGAGACCGGGGCGTCATACCCGTGGCGGATTGTGTGCCGCGGCGTGTCGGTGGGGCTGGCGACGTAGTAGTCGAGGTCGCGGCCGAACTGCCCCTTGGCGGTGAAGCGGTTGCCGGTGAGCGCCACAGGGCCCGTGGGTTTCACGCCCTCGGGAGCCGAGGCGGCGAACGGATCGCCCCCGCCCCCGGAAGCGCCGGCTCGCTTGCCGTCGACGGGGACGATCTCCTTCGAGAGCGTCCAGAACTGCCACTGCGTCGGCTGCTTGCCCGTCACCGTGTCGCGCAGGACGACGTAGTTCTTCCCGCCGGGCAGGGCGTCGCGCATGTAGAGCGCTTGGCGGTGCCACGTCACGCCGCCGTCGGGGATCGCGCCCTCTTTCGCGACAGGCGGGAAGTCGCCCACCGCCGGGGGCGGCGCGGCGAAGAAATTCCACGGCTGCCTCCAGACGTAGCGCTCGCCGATGTAGTCGAGCCGCGGCAGCGCGGCGAACCCGGTCATCTTCTCGTCGTTGACGTATCCGCCCGGGACGCTCTTCCCGCGCGTGTAGTTCGACGCGAGCATGACGCGGTTGAGCATCAGCCCGTGCAGATAGGGATAGAGGCTGCCCGCGGGGAATTGGCGCGTGATCGGCTTGCCGTGGTCGTACCAGAGGTTCAGCGCCCCCACCTCCGAGAGCCAGATCTCGCCGTCGGGATTCGTGGGGTTCTTGCTCACCAGCAGGAGATAGTTCTCGTCGGGTGAGCCGACCCCGCTGCGGAAGAGCGCGCCGATGCTGGGCAGCAGCTCCGAGCGCCAGTCGGGCTGCTCCTTGGGCAATCCGGGGTCGGTCAGGAGCTGGTCGTAGCCGAACATGACCTCGCCGAAGTGGTCGCTGAATTGCGAGCCGGCGAAGCTCCACTGCAAAATCCGCGAGAAGGCGGGGTCGGATTTCTCGGTCGCCTTCGCGACCATCCCGCCGATGCCCGCGCTGTGGCCGTTTCCCCCGCGGCCGTAGGGCGGCGTCACGCGAGGATAGCGCGGCTCGTCCTTCGGGCTCCCCGCCGCCACCCGCTGCGGGTCGGGCGGCGTCATCGTCCGCTCGTAGAACATCACCATCCGCTTGAAGCGCGGATCCTCCAGGAACGGGTGCAGGCCGGCCCGGTCGGTCGCGATCGCGAAGTAGACGAACTTCGATTCCGCGACACGGGCATAGCCCGAACTCTCGGGCCAATGCCCCGCGGGATCGATCCGGCCGAGCCACTCGCCCATGGCCGCGATCGGCGCCGCGGCCCACTCCTTCGCCATCGGGTGGTCGCGCAGCACGCATGCCGCGAGGCCCTGGTTCACCAGATGGGCGACGGTCATGTTCGGGTTGCCCGAGTTGTAGCCGCGGGCGGGCGACCAGTTGGCGGGGCTCGCCAGCCGGTAGGCCATGTAGGCCATCTGGGCCCGCAGGATCTTGCGTTCCTGCGCGGTGACCTGGTCGGAGTCGATCAGCGCGTCGTAGAGGCAGATCACGCCCGCCGAGCGGCGCATGGTGTCGAAGAAGACGTAGGAGCCCAGGTCGCTGCGCAGCGTCTTGAGGTCGAGCAGCTTCTTGAGCGCCTCGGGGGCGCGGGCCCCGGCCTTGGCGAAATCCTCCGCGCCCAGGAACAGGCTCGGGTGCTTCGGACCGGCGTTTGGCCCGCCGCTCGGCCAATCGAGCACCATCTCCTTGACGACGTCGAGGTCCTCCATCTCGTCCTGCATCACGTTGTTGGGAGTGAACGCCTTGGCGAGCTTCGCTTGATAGGAAGGATTTTCGCCCAGGGTCCACCGGCGGTCGCCGACCTTGTTGTTGACGCGCAGGAAAAGCGTGCCGTCCTCCGCCTTGCTCAGCGGCGCGCCGGCCTGCAGGTAGTTGATCCCGCTCCCGGGCGTGACCCACGCGCCCGCGTCGAGCCGGCGGATGACCAGCTCGCGCCCGTCGGCCTGCGGCACCTCGGCGGCGGGCTTCGCCGCGTCACCCGGCACGGGAACGGCCGGCTTCGCGCGGGTGTCGAGGAATGCCAGGAAAAGCGTCGTCTGCGTGAACTCGTTGGTCCAATCGGCCCAAGGCACCAGGTTGGAGACGAGCCCGGCCGGATAGGCGCTGATCTCGCGCTCCTTCCACGCCTTGATCGCGTGCGTTCCTTCCTGCTTCGATCCTTGCTCGGGCATGAACTGAAACGCGAGCGGCGGCAGGCCGGCGAGGAGGAGGTCCCACCCATCGGCGGGCGAGCCCTGCGGCACGCGGGTGGCGTAGTAGGCGCGGTTGGCCTGCGCGTTGAGCTGGATCGTGACGGTGTTGCTCTTGCCGTCGGCGTAGCGGTAGACGCACTCGACGCGGACGAAGGCCGGGCCGTTCTCGGTGACCCGCGCGGAATACCCGGCGACGGGCGTCTCGCCGAACAGCCGGCTGCCGCCGAACCACGTGCCGTCGGCGAGCCGCATCGCGAGCACGGGGCCGGGCACGCTCGCCGGCGCCGCCGCGGGGCTGTAGCTCTTCTCGCCCAGCAGCAGCCGCAGGCCGAAGCGGCTGGTGGTCGCCTCGACGCGGTCGGCGGCGAGCTTCACGGCGAGATCAGAATCAAGGGCCTTCGCCTTCATCAGCTCGGGGCCGTAGGTCACGGTGTACGTCTGCGTCGCGAGGGCCGGGAGATCGTCGACGACGAAGGCGACGGTCGCCGACTTCACGAACTTCGAGTCGGGCCAGAACTCGACGCCGGCCAACTGCACCGGCATCGGCCCCCCGGAATTCCCGGAACCCCCAGGCCCCGTCAACCGCACCGAGTCCGCCACGCAGGCCCCCTTCTCCGCGGCGAACGGATAGGTGACCAACTCGCGCTGCCACGGCCGGTTCAACAGCTCCGGCAACGTGATGACCTTCTCGCCCGCGAACGCGGCCGACGCGGCCCACAACGCCCACGACATCACCAGCGCCGCACGAACAAACGCCACGCGAAACAAAGCCGTTGCCTTCATCGGAAATCCCTTTTTTGAAGCCCCCTGTCGATTGGCCGCGTTGGCCGCGTGGGCGAACGGGCATTATGGGCCGATTCAAACGTCGGTGAAAACCTCGCCGCCCCGCGTCGTCCGCGACGCGCCGCATCGACGCGCCAAACCCTCGCGCGGATCGTCCGCGCCGAACCATCCTGCGGGTCAAACGCGCGAATCGTCGCGCCGGCTTCGCGGAAAAAAACCTCTCCCCCCGTAAGACCCGCACACGTGTCCGGCGGAATCCGGACAACGGCGCGCAAGTCCTTATTTTGAATTTCGGGTTTTCAAGGATGTCCGGATTTTTCCGGACGCTGGTACCTATCTTTGGCGCGGGAAATCGGCCCTCTAAAATGCTCTAAAAGGTGCCGCTCCTGATGCGCTGCGGTTCCGGTGGGGTTACGCGTCGACACCGGTCCGGTACGTCTTCGGGATCGATTCGAGGCCTGGTGCGCCGCTGCGCGCGCGACCTGGGCGTGAGGGCTTGGGAGCGGTTTTGGGGCGAATTCCTGTAAGCAACGACGGCTTCATTCGTTGCGTATCGTGGTGCCGTTTTGGCTGTTCAGGGCCATTCCGGCCGGGCGTGGTCGACGGCGCTCGTTGAGTGAAAGGGAGCGTCAAATTGTCCCGCTCCTGTGCCGCGGCTCGCCTGCTCCAGTGCCGCCTACGCGCGCGAGCCTCGTTTTGAGCGTTTCCAGAGGGGTGGGTCTTCCAACCCAGACGGGAAATGGGTAGTAAAAATATTTTCAAATTCGGGCAGAAAATTTTCGCGCCCCGGAACGCCCCTGGAACGCAGGGATGCGCCGCGCGAGCGGTTCCGGGGGTCTGGGGTATGTAGTTCCGCCTTCAGGCGGGCATTTGTTTTCGCCCGATCGTGCGGAGCGCTTTCGCCATTCGAAGAGCCGCCTAAAGGCGGAACTACATACCCCAGAGTCGCGTGGATGGGGCGCTATCGTTTTCCGAAGACCGCGTGAACGCGGAACTCCGAACCCCAGAGCCGCGAGGTCTTCGAAATAGGCGCGGGTGTCGCTCTTCCAATTCGATCCCGCCATCCGATCAACGAAATCTCGGCCCCTGGCGCCTTGTCCTGATGACCCCGCATCCCGAACTTTTTTCCAATTCAGATCGTCCCCTCGTTTTCGGCCCACCACTCGTCGAACCCAAAACGCGGCTCCCAGCCGAGCAGGCGCTTCGCCTTGGAGAGGTCGTAGACCGCAGCCAGCCAGTAGCCCGCGAACCCCTTGGCGATCATCTTCGCGCTGGCGTGCGGCCAGTGCTTTTCCAGCAGTTTCTTCCCGGCTGTCCCGTTCTCGACCAGGTCGCCGTCGGCGGCCGTGTAGGGCAGGCGCCCGGCGACGCAGACCGCCTCGAAGGATTGCGGCGGCGCCCCGGGGATTCGCTTGCCGGTGACCACATTCACCGCGGCCACGTGCGCCGCCGCCACGTCGGCCACGACGCCGTAGCTCCCGACCAGGCGACTGCCCATCTCGAAGGCCGTGGGGCATGGCATGAACGCCGGGGGACGCAGGGCGATGGTGCGCACGCCCCGAGCGGCGGCGAACATGCGGGCGATGTCCTCCTGTGCGTGCTTGGTGAAACCATAGATGTCCGCGATCCGGCCGGTCGCGTCCTCGCCGACGGGCCATTGCGCCGGGGCGAATCCGTAGCCCTGGGCCGCGATGCTGCTGGTGAGCACGATGCTCTTCACGCCGGCCTCGGCGGCGGCCGCGTAGAGGTGCCACCCGCCCTTCACGTTGGCGTCCAGGTATTGATCGTCGGTGTAGGGCTTCCAAGGGTGCACCGAAGCGACATGGACGACCGCGTCCACCGGGGCGGCGGCGAAGGCCTGCTTCACCGCCGCCGCGTCGGAGAGATCCACCTGCCGATAGGCCACGTCCGCCAGCGGCGAGGCCGGGGGAACCGGGGGGACCGGGGGCGCCGGGGGCACCATGTCGATGCCCGTCACGCGGAAGCCCTCGCGCTGCAGCAACGGGATCAGGTGCGAACCCAAATACCCGGCAGCGCCGGTCACAAGCACGTGTTTCATCGTCTTCACCAAGGGGGCAAGAGAATGAATGGACGGGGGAGGACACAAAGGGGGAGGGAATGGAACAGGTTCATTGGCCTGACAAATCCGTGTCAACGGTAAATGAATGGGCCTGTCGCCTTTCCCCTTCCCCTCTCGGAGTGCCGCGAGGCGACCTTCGCCGTGATTTCGAGCCCTCCCCCACGCCAGAGTAACATCCGCACGGGACGACCCGCGTGGCGAATTTCCGTCGACGATCGAGATCCTGATGGACAGGGGGCTTGGGATGCGAACGTTAGGACATGCAGCCGTCTGCCTGGCCATCACGCTGCTTGGCGCCGGGTGCCAAGGGCCGCCCCATCGACCCGCCACGCAGGCCGCGGACCCCAACGTCTGGAGGTGGGCCGAGCCTTACCGGGAAAGAGTCGAAGGGGTCGTCCTCGACGCCCACTCCCATCTGCCGCTGGCGGGAGTGCAATTGATGGTCGCGGTGGTGGCCACCGACGACCTGACCCCTGGCGCCGCAGTGCCCCCGTCGGCCACCTTCCTCTCAAGATCAAACCTCACCGGCCCCGACGGCGCGTTTCAAACTCCGGACGTGCCCTCCGAAGCGTTACCGGCGGCCACCCAGTCCGCGACGGGAGCGCAAGAGCCCGCGACGGCGCAGCCCCGATTCATCGGCTTGCTGATGGTGAACCGGGAAGGCTATGAGCCGGAGGTGATACGGTGGCCCGCGTTCGAACATATCCACGGCGATTTGCTGCTCCGACCCGTGCCGGGCAAGGCCCTTGCAGGCGATGCTTCGGGGGACGTTCCGGGGGAGCGTCCGTCGCGTGGGCTGGAGGCCTATGTCGGCCAGAACCTCCGCTTTCTGGATTACGACGCCATGGCGGCGTTCCACGAGCGGCTCGCGGCCTTGAGCGGACGCAAGTTCGAGGACCAATCAGGCTTGGACAAGAATTTCTTCAAGGCGTTCCTGCCTTGGTGGGTGGCCGAGTTCAATGCAGGGTCGGCCACGTGGATGGTGATGGAGTGCCGTCCCGCCCGGATGGTTCCGGGGGAGTCGGTGGTCCGGCTCCATTGCTTCGACGCCCAGTGGCGTCCGCTCTTCACGCAGACCTTTCCCGTGGGGCATCGGTTCGGCATCGGCCATGTGCGGCTGCTGCGCGAGAATCCCCTGGGACGGGACCTCCTGATGATCAAGGCCTACTGCCAAGGCCCCTTCTGGACGGTGGAAGGCAAGCCCACCCGCCCGGCCTTCGAGCAAGGCATCCATGAACGGCAGTTTTACGCCCGGCGCGGCGACGAGCTGGTCATGGTGCGCCTCGAGGACGACGAGGGAAAGCTCGTGCACGCCTACGTCACCAACCGCCCGTTGAGGAAAGGGCCCGCGCCCCACCGGCTCACGGCCCAGCAGTGGATCGCCCGCCTGGAGTCGGCCGACCCGGTCGAGCGGCTCACGGGGCTGATCTGGCTAACCGGCGGGCATGAGGCGAGCGTGTCGTCGGTGCGCAAGAGCGACCGGCGCGAGAGCGTGGAGGAATCGAGGGTCTACGAAGCGGTGCGCGACTCGCCCCGGACGCCGGCGGTGCTGCATGAATTGGAGGGGTCGGACAACCCGTGGCTGCGCGACTACGCCCGCTTCGCCCTCGAGTCGGTCTACCCCGCCCGGCGGGTGGATTGAGAAACGATGAAATTGGGTGGCGGCGGAATCCGGCGATGGCTCTTCAACGCGGCTGCGCTGCTGTCGCTGCTGCTCTGCGTTGCGGTTTGCGTGGGCCGGGCCCGGACGTGGCACGGCTCGGAGCGGGTCGGCAACGCCGGTTTCTCATCCTTCGACCCGGATGGCGAGGAGCGTTTGTGGTCGTGGTGGTTGCTGACTTCCGAGCGGGGTTTTCTGCTGTTCGAGCGGGGGTGGATTCGTCCGACCGACTCGGTCTGGCGGCAGGGGAGCTTTGCTCCTAGCCGTCAGTTTGTTGGATACCACCGTCTCTATGAGGATTTGCGGACGGTGCGGAACGACTCGGCGTGGAACGATTTTGGCTTCTTCGGCAAGTACAGCAGGAAACCCGGCTTCAAATGGTTCGGCGGACGTCCGTCAGAAACAGCAGAGTTCAGGATTGGAGCGCCTTACTGGGTGTTGATCCTTGTCACAGGGGCTTTGCCTCTCTGGGCGCTGCCTGGCCTGCTGCGGCGGCGTCCGAAGCCGGGCATGTGCCGGCAATGCGGCTACGACCTGCGGGCCAGCAAAAATGCCTGCCCCGAGTGCGGCGAGGCGATCCCGGCCACGCAGCCGACTCCGCCCGCATGACTTTTCGTTCCGGGGGGCCGGTGTCCAGGGGCCGGGACCATCGGGGCGGAACGATTTGGGCAACGCCGGCGAGCCCCACGGCGTATCAGCCTTGGAAATCCGTCCGGAGAGGATGCGGGCGAGAACTCCGTAACATTCGGGCTCCGGGGACCGGGCTCCGGGGGCTAGGCACTTCTGGAGATCGCGGATCATGAAATCGCTGGCATGGATGAGCCATCAAGCGCTTCGCCGCCTCCGGGGGCCGGGGCCGGGGACGGGGGCGGGGGTGGGTCTGGGAGCGGGGTTGACCGCGACGCTTTTCTCGCTGGCCAACGCCAGCATGTTCGGCTGCGCGTGCGGCCACGTAGGGCTCGAGGGGCTGCCGGGCAGCTTGGCGGCCGCCGGCTTGGCGTGGTTCTGCGCCCTCCGTCAGGGCGGCAAGCGCCTGCTGCTCCGCGCCGGTTTTGCCGCCGCAGCCGTCGTCACCGGCCTCGTATTCTGCAAGAACATGGTCGACGTCCTCTGGTTCGGGCATGAACCGGTCTTCGCGCGGATCGACGAGGCGTTGATTGTGGGAAGTTCGCGCGTCCTGATCGGATCGGCCGCGGTCGCGCTGGCGTTCGCCGTGATGACGCTGCCGCGGCGGATGAAAGAGGAGAAAGCGAAGGAGATGAAAGGGAGCCAGGAACCGATCTCATGAATTGGTTCCCGACGTCATTTTCCAACGGCCAAGAGCCACGAATCCTCGGCCTTCACGCGAGGCCTGCGCCGAGGGCTTGTCTCCGAGCGCGTGAGCCGCTGCTGATGACGCCAGCGACGCCCGCACGTCGCGCGGGCGGGGTACCGCCTCGCCCGTTCTTCGGCGACACAGTCGCCGGCTCTGATCAGAAAAGGCGTTCAACGGAGCATTCCTGCGGCCTTCTTTCCGGCTGATCAGAGGACATATTGCGGGATCTTCAACAGCTCTCCCCCCTTGAGCGCCGACTGGTGAGCCACGATGCCGCCGACGGTCATGGCCAGGGCCTGGGCGACGTCGACCAGCGGCTTGCGGTCGCGCAGGATCGCATCGACGAACTCGCTCATGAGGTGGCCGTGCGAGCCGCCGTGGCCGCCGGGCTGGACGCCGGGGGGAAGGGGCGGGCGTTTGGCGCTCGCCGGGACCTTGCCGTTTTTCTGCCCGTAGACCCGCCCGGTCTCGCCGCCGGCTCCGGGCATGTCCCAGCAGACGGCCATGCGGGCCGTGCCGCCCTCGCTGGTGCGGAAGAGGGCGACCTCCGAGCCGAAGGGGTTCTTGTAGGCGTTGTTGCCCGGCTGGAACTGGGGCACAACGCTGGGCATGCCCATGCAGGAGACCTCGGTGAAGCCGCCGCCGGTGACGCCGACGTAATAGGCGTTGGAGTGGGTGGGATACCACTGCGGGGGCAGGCCGACGCGCCAGCCCTTGTAGGAGTCGATCGGCGTGGGGCAATAATGGAAATACTCGCCCTCGACGTAGATGATCTTGCCCAGCCCGCCGGCCTTGTGGGTTTCGCGCCAGGCGTGGACCTCCGCGTGGAAGTAGGAGGTCTCGAACATCATGTACTTCCGGCCGGTGGTCTTCACGGCGTCGAGGAGCATGGCCGCGTCGTCGATCGAGCCGAAGACGGCGGGCACGGCGGAGGCGACGTGCTTGCCGCGCTTGAGCGCCTCGACCGCGAGGCGAGCGTGGCTGGGCGCGTCGGTGGCGATGAAGACGGCCTCGATCGCGTCGTCCTCCAGCATCTTCTCGCAGGAGGGGTAGGTCTTCGCGCAGCGGCAGGCCTTGGCCAGCGCGGCGCAGCGGTCCGGGTCGAGGTCGGTCACGGCGGCGACGGCGACGTTGGGGTGGTTTTGGAATCCGAACTCCGCGCCGAACTTGCAGACGCCATAGCCGGCGATGCCCACGCGGATCTTCCGGTCGGAGAAGGGCTGCCAGCCCTTCGACTCGCCTGGGGCAGGCTGGGCCTCCTCGAAGCCCGGGATGACCCGGCCGTCGGCATCGACCGGCGCCGACGCGGGCTCGGCGGCGGCGGCGAGGCTCGTCATGCCCAAGCCGCCGGCGGCGATGGACGCGAGTTCGATGAACGTCCGACGGGTGATCTTCAAGGGGGGGTTCCTGATCGAAGGGTTCCTGCAAGCCGACAATTGCCGATTGACTGCAGGCCGGGATGTTGTGGACCACCGCCTGCATGCGCATCTGGCGGTTGCGGGAGCGATTGTCGTACCAAACGGGGAGGTTTGCGGCGGAGCTGGACGGGCAAATCCAAATCGACCGCCCCGCGGCAGCAACGAGCTATGCTCCGAGTGCAGTGCGGCGATGGCGAAGCGGCCGGCGGGCGCGGGGGGCCGCGCGTGAAGCATCGCTTGCAACGCCGGGCGGTGTGCGGGCGTATGAGTTGCAGGAACCGCAGCGCGGAATCGGACCACGCATGGCCATGACGCAAGAACCCGCTTCAAAACGGCCTCGCCAGACCCCTATCCTGGTGGACGCCGTGTTGGCATCACTGGTCGTCGTGCTGGCGACCGACGCGGTGTTCTTCCTTCGTCACGGCGATCTGCATCGGGAGGCGTGGAACTGGCGGGCCGTGGATCACCGCCACGTGGTCACCCTGCCGCTCGCGCTGCTCGGCCTGTGGGTCGCGCGAAGGCTGCACGCGCGGCCGGCGGTGGCCATGGGGGTCGGGTTGATGTGTGCCTGGGTTGGCATCCTGCTCATGCCGGAGGTTTCCGGGTGAGGAGCGGAGAGACGCATTGCCTGCGCGCCGACGACGGGGTTGGGGCATGAGAGGAAAAACGGACCAAGCTTGCGACAGAGCAAATCTCTCTGCTTTTATTCTTTCTCAGGTCTTCGCTATAAGACTTCCCACAACGCCATGAGTCATATGTCGAATTCTATTACTAGGCAATCGGCAACCCTGCATCAGCAGTTCAATTCTAAATCCACGATCTTCAAAACACCACATCATGACGCAGTAATCGACGCCTTGAAACGTACCAATCGATTCATGGGCAACACCCCGAATTCCGCCGCAGCTTACATCTTGCAAATTGGGCCTCTCCCTTGACATGCATGACAGGAAACGATCCACGTCCCTGAAATCCCCGCGCCCGGCGCACTCCCAGATTCGCATATTGAAGTATTTGTCAATGTCAAATACATGGTAAATATATTTGTTACCCATGCCATCAGGAATGATTTCCACCCGGGGGCGGATTCGATCCGGGACGCTCACCTCAAAATGACCCGTATCGATTCGATTCATTTCTATGCACCTGCGTTAAGGCCGGTTTCGTTGCCGTCTCACAGGTTTGCTCGAGGGGATAGAGCGCCAGACATCGTTCGTTAGAAGACCCAGGCACCGCACTGCCTGGGCTTTGGGTGGGGTTTCGCAATCGTCACCGCGCCGGCGGCGAGAAGACGTAGCGATAGACGTCCGCCCCCCAGAAGTCCTGCGCGTTCAGCCCCAGCAGCGTGATGTAGATCTCGATGTTCAGCGTCTCGCGGTTTTCGATCACCGAGAAGTTGGAGAGTTGCAGGGCCTCGGGCTCGCCCTCGCGGCGGTCGTCGAGGGATTGCACGCTCGACTTGATGACGCCGGCCTTGGCTTCGTCGATCTCCGCGACGCTCAGCGGGTAGCGCGGGTCTTGCCCGGCGGGCGGGTGGTCGAGGATGTTGGCGAACCAATACAGCTTGCCGTTGCGGGTGGAGCGGTAGAAGCGGTGGATGCTCGATGGCGAGTAGAGCCGCGAGCCGTCGGCGTAGCGGAACTCCTGCATCGGCGCGAGGGTCTTGCCGTCGGCGGGGGCGAGGGTCATCCACTTCACGCCCTCCATCGTCGGGGTTTTGTGGCCACGGCAGACGGTGAGCACCCGGCCGTCGGCGAGGCGGGCGCTGGCGGGCTCCTCGAGCCCCACGGCGGAGAGCTCCGGCGCGAGCGGCTGGAGGTTTGAAGCGGACCACTTCCCACTCTTGGGGTCGCGCGTGAAGAGGCCAACGCCGCGGCGGTCGGTCGGCTTCTTGCCGAAGCAGGTTCCGGCGTAGTAGACGCGCCCGTCGGGGGAGAAGGCGGGGTGCGTGCCGAAGTAGGCGTTGTTGGTGTGGAGGTATTCGGGGTCGAAGGGGCGGGCGGGATTGAAGTCGGGGCCGGGCTCGTAGCGGAGGAGCTGGTCGGGGCCGTTGTCCTCGGAGACGAAGAGGTGGTCGGTGTAGCGGAAGTCGCCGGTCTTCCAGTCGTAGGTGTAGCACTTCTGGCCGGGCCACTGGCGCTGCATGGAGAAGCGGTAGGACTTGCCGGTGTAAGGATCGATGAAGGGGGCCGCGGGGTAGACGACGATGCCGCCCTCGGGGGTTTCGCGGACGGCGTCGGGGATGACGACAGGGTCGGACCAGGTGCGGCCGTTGTCGGGCGAGACGCGGCGGGTCCAGTCGACGTAGGCGTCGTCCACGCGGCTGACGGTGGCGAGCTCGACGCGGGTGAGGCCGGCGTCGAGGTAGCCGGCGTTGATCCAGAGGGCGCTGCCGGGAGCGGGCGAGCGGGCGTAGAGTTCGCGGGCGCAGATCGGCGTGAGGGCGTTGGGACGCGCGGGCGGGCGGGTCGACATGGCGGGCGATCCGGGGAGGCTGTGGGTTTGGGGGCGGACGCGACGTGAACGCAGTCTATATCAGGCGGCGATCCGGCCGGGCATCAGGTCGGCTATCCGGTCTGCCATCCGGTCGACGGAGATGAAATCGAGGCGGCAATGCGTATGCTGGCCTCTTGGCGAACGTTAGCCGTGGTGGGGAACCGGGCCAAGTCCACCCTTTGAAAGGGGCGTTTGATGGGGTTCTCTCTGCGAGGTCTGGCGCCCACGAAGCGGCGGGCGGCGGCGGGCTTGGCCGTCTTCCTGACCTTGTTTGCGCTCTCGACGCTGGTTGCCGGGGAGGAAGAGGCGATGACCGCGCCGGCGGCGGAGGCGCCGATGGCCGCGCCCGTGGCAAAGGACACCCCCGCGGCCGCGCCGATGGCGGCTCCGATGGCCGAGCCGATGGCGAAAGAGGCTCCTGCGGCCAAAGAGGCCCCCACTCCCGCCCCCGCCCCCCCGGTCATGATGGAGGAGAAGAAGCCGGCCGCGGCCGCCCCGGCCGTGTCGATCCCCGTTGCGACCGTCGAGCAGACCCCAGCCGCGGCCGCGCCGGCCTCCGTCATCGTCCCCCTCCCCGACTCCACCGGCCTCTCCTACGGCGTCCCGGGCGACATCGGCGGGGCCGACCACAACAAGCCGACGATGGACGAGGTGATCGTCCGCGTCGCCCAGAACAAGATCGCGATCAACTTCATCTGGACGCTGCTCTGCGGCTTCATGGTCATGTTCATGCAGGCCGGGTTCGCCCTCCTCGTGACGGGCCTCTGCCGCGCGAAGAACGCCGGCCACACCATGGCCATGAACTTCATGATCTACCCGCTGGGCATGCTCGGCTTCTACGCCTGCGGCTTCGGGCTGATGTTCGGCGGAGCGGGCGCGGCCGGCCTTTTGGGCGGCTATCCCGGGCTGAACAAGATGTTCACGGTCTCCATCGCCGGGCACGAGGTGGGCCTCTTCGGCCAGACCGGCTGGTTCCTCGGCGGCCACTTCGACGTCGCCGTCTACGCACTCTTCCTGCTCCAGATGGTGTTCATGAACACCACCGCGAACATCCCCACCGGCGCGATGGCCGAGCGCTGGCGGTTCAGCGCCTTCATGCTCTACGGCTGCGCGCTGGGCACGATCCTCTACCCGATCTACGGCTGCTGGGTCTGGGGCGGCGGGTGGTGCTCGCGGCTCGGCGCGTGGTGGGGTTGGGGCCACGGCGTGGTCGATTTCGCCGGCTCGTCGGTCGTCCACCTTCAGGGCGGCGTCATCGCGCTGGTCGGGGCGTGGATGCTCGGGCCGCGCATCGGCAAGTACAACAAGGACGGCAGCATCAACGCCATGCCCGCCCACTCCATCCCGCTGGTCATGCTCGGCACGTTCATCCTCGCCTTCTGCTGGTTCGCCTTCACCGCCGGCTCGGCGCTGCCGGGGTCCGACCTCCGCATCGCCGTCATCGCGGTCAACACCGTGCTCGCCTCCGCCGCCGGCGCGGCCGCCTCCTGCCTCTACATGTGGCTGGTCCGCACCGGCAAGCCCGACCCGACCATGATGGCCAACGGCATGCTCGCCGGGCTGGTCGCCGTCTCCGCCCCCTGCGCGTACATCGACTCGATGTCGGCCTGCATCATCGGCATCGTCGCGGGCGTGCTCGTGGTCGAGTCGGTCTTCTTCTTCGACCGCGTCGCCCGCATCGACGACCCCGTCGGCGTCATCTCCGTCCACGGCGTCAACGGCATCTGGGGCACTCTGGCCGTGGGACTTTTTGCCGACAAGTCCTACGGCGACGGGCTCAACGGCGTGAAGGGCGGCGTCGTCGGCCTCTTCTCGGGCGGCGGCCCGGGGCAGCTCATCGCCCAGGCCGTGGGCTGCGCCGCGGCCTTCGTCTACGTCGGGCTCGTCTCGCTGATCGTCTTCTTCCTGATCGACAAGCTCGTGGGCAACCGCGTGGGCACGTTCGTCGAGCTCGAGGGACTGGACATCCCCGAGATGGGCAGCCTGGGCTACAACGGCATCGTCCTCGACAAGGCCTCGGAGACGCCGATCTCGCAGGGGCATGAGCAGCCGGCGGCGAAGGCGGCGGCGGGGAAGAGGTGAGATGAGCGACACTGCGCGTTCGCTGGGTGCCACATGCCATCGTACTCGTGGCATGTGCCGGTGAACGAGCCGCCATGGTCTCGTGATGATCTCGTGACATCATTCAAAAAGCCTGATTTTCAAGCGGTTTGAACGGCACCATGCGCCGTTGAGGGCGTTGTGGCCGAAGACACATGCCACGAGTACGATGGCATGTGGCACCCGGCGCAGCCTCTGGACAACGCGTCTTGTTAGCCGGAAGCGCAAGCGACGGGACGGGGGTGTTCCAATCCACGGCCCCGATGGGCCTCACGGCCCGCGCTCAATCCCACATCCTCACGCATACGTCGTCATTGAACGGGCATTCAGGAACTCCGGCATGGCTGCGCATTGATCGACCCCCGTCCCGTCGCTTGCGCTTCCGGCTAACAATACGGGTTCCCGCACGTCCGACCGATCCGGATACGATATTCCGCCCCCGCCTTGACCGAGACCCCCTCATGCCCGAGCCGATCGACCTGACCAGCATGGACAACCCGCGCGTGAAGGCGATCGTGCGGCTGCGCGAGCACAAGGAGCGGCGCGCGACGGGGCAGTTCGTCGCCGAGGGAGCGCGCGAGGTGGAGCGGGCCCTGGCCGCGGGGCTCGAGCCGGTCTGCGTCTTCATCTCCCCGGAGTTGATGGGCGCCGACGGCCCGAAACCCCGCAAGGCCTGCTCGCCGTCTTCCCCCAGCCGAGGTGGACGATCGATGAATTCACCACGCCGCGGTCGGGATCGGCCGAGTTGGCCGAGTTGTGGCTGGTCGCAGTGTGGACGCAGAAGCCGGGCAACCTGGGGGCGATGGCCCGCAGCGCCGAGGCGGCCGGGGCGACGGGGCTGCTCGTCGCCGACGCCGTGGTCGACGCCTTCAACCCCAACGCCCTGCGGAGCAGCACCGGCGCGGTGCTCGCCTTCCCGATCCTGGGCGGGACGACGCCGGAGATCCTCGCCTTCCTCGCCGGCCGGGGCGTGCGGGTCTACGCCGCCAGCCCCGAGGCGACCACGCCCTACAGCCGGGTCGACCTTGTCGGCCCCACCGCCTTGGTCATCGGCCCGGAGGACAGCGGGCTCGACGACCGCTGGCGGGCCGCGGCGACCTCGGGCCTGATCGCCATCCCCATGCGGGGGAAGCTCGTGGATTCGCTCAACGCCTCCGCCTGTGCCGCCGTGCTGCTTTTCGAGGCCGTCCGGCAGCGCCAAGAGGCTTCCGGAGGGGCTTCCGGGGGGGCTTCCGGGGCGGCCGGGGGTGCAAGTCGGCCCTGATTACGCCCGATGAACCCCAAGGGGCGTATAATCAGGCGAGGAGATCGTTTTATGATCTGCGACAAGTGCCAATTGCTGTATGAGGAAGTCGGCGACCTCGTTCGCGAAAACAAGGTTTTCGCGAAGGTCCGCCGCACCGACGAAGCCCTGATCTGCCGCGTGCTGGGCGCCGAGGCCGACGCCAACTATCGCGTCTCCGTCGGGCCCAAGCACGACTTGGTCTGGGTCGGGCTCTACACGCCCGACCGCTGGCTGAGCGAATCGATCGAGGCCGACCTGCTCCACCGCGGCGACTCGCTCGAGGACCTGCTCGAGGACGAGCTCTACGACAAGGGCTTCGAGACCCGCCTGCCCGTCGACCACTTCCGCGACCAGGCGAAGCAGTACGTCTTCCGCTCCCCGATCGTGCTCGCCTCGGCCGAGAAGCTCGACGGCGAGGGCATGATCGACCGCGTCGCCAAGACGCTCCGCGCGTACGAGGCCCTCTTCAGGCAGCTCGGCGACTTGGCGGGGAAGTGAAGTTGCGGCGGTGCGGCGACCGTTTCCGGGTGCCCCGTTGAAACGCTCCATCTGAGCCTTTCTGATCAGAGCCGGCGACTGTGTCGCCGAAGCCAAGGCGAGGCGGTACTCCGCCGCGCGACGTGCGGGCGTCGTTGACGCCGTTGAGCGCAGATGAGGCGTTCGGAAACAAGCCTTTGGCGCAGGCCTCGCGTGAAACCAAACGGTTCATGGCAGCCGGCACTTCGCGCGGGCGGAATACTGCCTCGCCCGGTCTTCGGACACACAGTGTCCGTCTCTGATCAGGCCACGCCTGATGGATGACAACACCCCCCCTCACCCCCGCCTCAACATCGTGTACGGCCCCTCGGGGATCACCGCGATCCGCGCCCCGGGCCTGCTCGCCGCGAACTCGTCGATGAACCGCTGCGTCCGCGTCGCCACGTCGCCCTCGCCCGTCAGCGGCGTGACGCTCAGCTTGCGCTGCAGGTCGCGGTCGAGCCCGTCGTTCACCAGCAAAATCCGCTCGAGCCCGACGCGCTCCAGCACGCGCGACATCATCTGGTACTGCCACTGGTCCTTGATCACGTTCGGGTCGGCCTTTGCGTCGACCAGGAACCGCCGCCAGTCGTTCTCGTACTTGAGCAGCAGCCCCTTGAACTCCGGCGAGCCGACCTCCGTGCAGGCCGAGACGATCAGCAGCGTCGACTCCGGCCCGAGCGCCGGCATCGCGGTGACCATCCCCTTGCCCGTCTGATAAAAACTCTGGTCGAGCGGGTAGCCCCCGCCGCAGGTCACGACCAGGTCGTAGTCATGGTCGACCACGGCCCCGGTCGCGTGCTCGACCTCGCGGCAACCCTGCGCGTGGGCGGCCGCCATGTCGCCCGCATAGACGCCCGAGAGCTTGCGGTCGTGCGTGATGGTGACGTTCACCAGGAAGTCGACGCCGACGAGCCCCGCGACGCGGACGGCCTCCTCGTGGCAGGGGTTGCCCGCCATCACGCCCTCGGTGCTGCGCGGGTCGGCCATCGTCTTGTAGCCGTGGAACCGCTGCACCGTGCGCAGGTCGACCAGCCCGGGGCAGACGCCCTTGCGACCGCCGGAGTAGCCGGCCATGAAGTGCGGCTCGATCAGCCCGGTGACGATCTTGAACGCGGCCCGGACGAACCGCGCGTTGACGCTCACCGGCGGGTTTTCGCTGATCGGCACGTGGCTGGCGGTGTCGTCCGAGACGTGGTCGATCACCTCGACGCGGCGGAGCAGCGCCTCGCCCAGCATGATCCGCCGCTCCTCGGGCGTGCTGGGGCGGTGCATGCCCGTGGCGATGATGACGACCACGGCGGAGTCGGGCACGCCCGCGGCGTTGAGCGATTCGAGGAGGGCCGTGACCACCGGCTCGTTGGGCACGGGGCGGGTGATGTCGCTGATGGTGATGGCGACGCTCGCGGGCGGCTTGCCGCGTCGGCGGAGCAGCTCGGCGAGCGGGGGTGAGCCGATCGGCTTGGCCAGCGCGGCCCGCACGGCGGCGAGCGCGTCCGGGGCCGGCTTCGACCCCGGGCCGCAGAGCACGTCGGCGGACGCGGGGACCGACAGCGGCAGACGCCCCGTGTGATAGCGCAGTTCGACGGGCTTGGCCGCGTCAGGTTTGGCTTTGTCCGATGCCTTCATGACGATGCCTCCGAATGCCCGTGAAACGCTGTAAACCAAGCCCATCCCGCACCCAAGCCCATCGATCGCGACGGTACGCCGTCGCGTTCGGTGGGGTCTGGTCCAACCCACAAGAGAGGGCCCCAAACGCCCTCGCGTCCGATTGTATGATGTCGCCCATGCCAGAACCCACCGTGAATCCGATCGAGCGCAAGCCCTTCGAGTCCGCCGTCACCGACGTCATGCAGGGCGCCTCGCGCTGGGAGGTCAAGGTCCACGACCACGGCCTGGTCGCGCTGGTCGACGTCATGCCCCGCCTGGTCGCCAACGGGCAGACTGCCGACGCCGCTGTCGTGCAGGCCGCCCGCGTGAGCTACGGCCAGGGCACCAAGAAGATCAACGAGGACCGCGGGCTGATCCGCTACCTGCTCCGCCACCGGCACACCACGCCCTTCGAGATGATCGAGTTCAAGTTCCACGTGGTCATGCCGATCTTCATCGCCCGCCAGTGGATCCGCCACCGCACCGCCAACGTCAACGAATACTCGGCCCGGTACTCGGTGGTGCCCGACCGCTTCTACGTCCCCAGCGCCGACGCCGTCCGCAAGCAGTCGGAGACCAACCGCCAGGGCGGCGACGCCCCGGTCGACGCCGCGACGGCCGAGGACTTCCTCAAATACCTCGACCATTGCCAGACGCAGTACGCGGAGTACGAGCGGCTGCTGGAGCGCGGCGTCAGCCGGGAGCTGGCCCGCATCGGCCTGCCGGTGAACGTCTACACCGAGTGGTACTGGAAGTGCGACCTGCACAACGTGCTCCGCTTCCTCTCGCTGCGCATGGACGAACACGCCCAGTTGGAGATCCGCGACTACGCCTACGCGATGTTCGCCCTGATCCAGCCGATCGTCCCGGTGACGGCCGAGGCCTTCATGGACTACGACCTGGGCGGCGAGCACCTCACTCGGCTGGAGATCGAGGCGCTGCGCAGCAAGCAGCCGCTGGCGTCGGAGAACAAGCGCGAGCAGGCGGAGTGGGAGACGAAGAAAGCGCGGATGGGGCTATGATCCGCTGATTCTTGGTTGATGGTCGATGGTTGATGATCCCGTCGGGCGATTAGCTCAGTTGGTCAGAGCACGTCTTTTACACAGATGAGGTCGTCGGTTCGAGCCCGACATCGCCCATTGCGGCCAAGGCCTTGCCGGCCCGATTCCAAGGGTATGGGCGGGCGTGGCCGGGTTTCCGGGGGTGTCAGGGAGGTTTCCGGGGGAGGTTCCGGGGGAGGTTCCGGGGGATATTTCCGGG
>JAPLMQ010000220.1 GCA_026386955.1 Planctomycetota bacterium | reverse complement strand
AGTACGTCGAGGTGTTCTACAACCGCAAGCGTCTGCACAGTTCGTTAGGCTATCTCAGCCCCGAAGCGTTCGAGGCCGGCCTCGTTTAGTCACTTCGGCGCGCCCACCATTCGTGGGGAAGCTCAATTTCCCGCGCCAGACATAGGTACCAGCGTCCGGAAAAATCCGGACATCCTTGAAATCCCGAAATTCAAAATAAGGAGTTGCGCGCTCTTGTCCGGATTCCGCCGGACACTTGTGCAGGTCTTACGGGGGGCGAGCTTTTTTTTCCGTGGTCACCCATTGCGAAAGGTCGCGACATGTCAATCTGGAACCATCTGGGCGCGGTCTTGTTAGCCGGAAGCGCAAGCGACGGGACGGGGGTCGATCAAGCAACAGCCTCGACCGAGCACGCAGCGATCGTGCAGTTCAGGATTGCATCGACGGGTGGCATCCGTCCACAGGTGTGCCGCGTGCTCCGGCGCTGCGGTGATCCGGCACACCCCCGTCCCGTCGCTCGCGCCTCCGTCCAAACACGCACCGGCCGACCATCCGTTCACGCTACAATTCGCCTCGATTCGCGGCGGACATTCGGCGTCCGCCGCGGCGCATCCGTTCCACACGATCTAACGGGATTCGACGTTGTGATGAACCGCTCTTGGCCTGCGCGTGCGGCGTGGTTGTTGCTGATTCTCGTCGCGGCCTGGGCCGGCACTGGCGTCGGCCTCGGCGCTGGCGTCAACGTCGCCCGCGCGGAACGGCCCGACCCGCGCCTCCGTCCCGAGGCCTTCTGGCAGGCCCGCCCGCAGAACGACCCCATCACCGCGGCCCTCTATCAGTTCGATGATTCCGCCGACGCCGCCGTCGCCATCGACGACCTCGAGGAAGCCATCGGCGGCAAGAAGAAGGGGCCCGGCGGCAAGGCCGCGCCCGCCCCCTCGGGCGGCGACGGCCTGGGCGTGATGTCCGTCGGCGGCGGGAACTACGGCACGCCCAAATTCGCACTTCGCGGCGACGCCAAGAACGTGCCCGATGGCCGCTGGGGCGGCGGCGTGAAGCTCGCCGGCGCGGGCTGCGTCGAAGTCACCGGCCTCGACACCGCGAAGATGTGGGAGGGCGAGGGGGCCGTCACCGTCGACGTCTGGGTGAAGTCCGACGTCGCGACGAAGAAGATGCCGTGGGGCGACGCCGAGCCCACCTCGGCCGACAATCTCGCCGCGCTGCTGACGCTCTCGGGCATCTCCACGCCCGACGCCTTGCACGTCGAGCGGGCCGACGACGGGAAGGTCACGCTCTGGGCCCGCGACAAGATCCTGCTCACCCACCCGCGCCCCGTGCCGACCAACGTCTGGACGCACGTCTGCCTGAGCGTCGGCGTCGAGCGGGCCATGACCGCGACGCTCTTCATCGACGGGCAGCCCGCGATCGTCGGGCCCGATGTGCTCGGGCCGCATGCGCCCGGGCCGATCGCGCTGCTGGGCGGCCCGATCCGCGTCGGCGGCGTTCAGAACGACGCGAAGGCCGTCGCCCGCGGCCTGCGCGGCTAGGTCGACGTCCTGCGCATCACCCGTGGCCGACGTTATTTCTTCGAACTCGCCGATGAGCGCTGGCACGACCCCGCCGCCGCCCGTCCGATCTCCGACGGCCCGCCCTTCTTCGTACGCAACCGCCCGGCCAACGTCTATTGGAGCTTCGACGACACGCTCAAGCCCGCCCAGTCGCAGGGCGTCGCCGCGCCGGGCGACGCCAAGCCGGAGGACTTCTTCCCCGGCGTGCGCGGCAAGTCCTTCTCGCTGGCCCGCGCCCGTGAGACGCATCCGGTCGTCGCCGGTCGCAACGTCTTCCCCCCCGACCGCGGCTCGCTCGAGTTCTGGATGCAGCCCACCGACTGGAACAACTTCTTCATCGGCGACTACCTGGGCACCAACATCCCGCGCATGACGCTGCTGCACGTCGGCCCCGTCGCCGGGCCGCCGCAGCACGCCTTGGGCCTCTCCATCGCGCTGGGCAGGGCGGGCGCCGTCGCCGACGCCCCCTTCGTGCAGATCCACCCCGGCGCGTGGACGCACGTCCTCTGCACCTGGGGCCCCGCGGGGCCGGGCGTCTACCTCAACGGCCTGCCCCAGCCCATGGCCCAGATCGGGCTTCACGGCGACGCCGGCGCGATGAAGAACTACAAGGAATGGCGCGAGAAAACCAAGAAGCAGGACGACGGTGCGTGGGGCCTGGTGCTCGACCAATCCGGCACGCTCATCGACGAGCTGCGCGTCTACGACCGCCAGCTCAACCCGATGGAAGCCGCGAACGCCTTCGCCCGCTACTTCCCCGACGCGGGCGAGCGCCTCGCCAAGCTGCCGCTGATCGGCGCGACCTACGCCTACTTCGCCTACCGCCCCGAGACGCACATCAGCCTCGCCTGCCTGCCCGTCGGCGGCGTCGACCCCGCGACGGCGAAGGTCGTCATGACCACGCCCAGCGCCTCCAAGCCGGTCTACACATCGGAGCCGTTCGCGCTGACCGCCGACGGCGTGGTGACCATCAAGGCCCCGCTCGCCCTGGAGTTCCTGCCCTACGACGTGCAGATCGAGTCGTTCGGCCCCGACGGCAAGTCGCTGCACAAGGCCGCGAGCAAGTACGTCCGCGAGAAGCCCGACTGGTGGCAGAACGACCTGGGCAAGGCCCGCGTCGTCCCCAAGCCCTGGACGCCGATCGTGGTCAAGGCGGGCGAGAAGGAGAAGACGCTCGACATCTGGGGCCGGACGATCACGCTCGACGCCACGGGCCTGCCCGCGCAGGTGAAGGCCGTGGGCGAGGAGGTGCTCGCCGGCGCGCCTCGGATGCAGGCGAAGGTCAACGGCGCGGAGGTCTCCTTCGCGGGCAAGGGGGCGACGATGGGCGAGGCCGCGCCGGACCTCGCCGCTTGGCGCGGGGCGATGGCCGCCGCGGGGATCGACGCCGACGTCGACGCCTCGATCGAGTTCGATGGGCTCATGAAGTTCGCCGTCACGCTCAAGAGCAACGGGGCTTCGCCGGCGAAAGTCGACCGGCTGACGCTCGACTTTCCCATCCGCGAGGCCCACGGGCAGCAGTTGATCGTCAACGGCGGGCACAACAACTTCCGCGCCTCGTACGACGTGAGGCTCGTCCCCCAAGGCACGGGGCGCGTCTGGGACTCGAAGAACTCCAAGCCCGGCATGCCCAAGGCCGTCGCGGTGGGGCACTTCTGCCCGATGGTCTGGATCGGCGACGACGAGCGCGGGCTCTGCTTCTTCGGCGAGAACGACAAGGGCTGGACGCCCAACCCCGCCGAGCCCGCCCAGGAGATCCTCCGCGCCGACGGGAGCGTGACCTACCGCATGAACGTGATCACCCTCCCCGTCACGCTCGACAAGCCGCGCGAGTTCGTCTTCTACGTCCTGCCCACGCCCAGCAAGCCGCTGCAGGAGGATTGGAGGGCCTACAACCGCGCCCCGCAGAAGCAGCCGCTCTCCGCCTACGACGCGATCGACGACTTCTGCGGCTTCCCGCTGACCGAGAAATACGTCGGCACCCCCACCAGCCTCACCTTCGCCCTCGAGCCCACGAACTGGGAGGACGCCGCGAAGTGGCGGAAATTCGGCAAGGACAAGTTCGGGGCGCAGAATCCCATCTGGAAGTACATCTGCGCCTCTTGGCCCAAGCTCGGCCCGACCATGGACGACTACCGCGCCGCCCTCTTCTGGACAGGCCGGCTCGCATGGACCCGCGAGGTCGAGGACTACTACGTCTGGACCATGTGCCAGTACCTCGAGCGCGACATGGTCGATGGCATCTACATCGACGACGTCTCCTTCGCCTCCACGCTGCTTGAGCAATGCGGGGCGTACACGCTGCCCGACGGGAAGACCCAGCCCGGCTTCGGCTCGCTGGGCCTGCGACGCTTCTTCAAGCGCCTCTGGATCTACATGGACCAGCACGGCAAGCGCACGCACATCATGCCCCACATGACCTGGTGCTTCGAGCTGCCCGCCTTCTCCTTCATCGAGAGCGGGCTCAATGGCGAGGACCGCACCATCCCGCCCAACGCCGAGCACACCTTCATCGACCTCTGGAGCCGCGACGAGATGCGCGTGATGGGCGGCGGGAAGAAGTTCGGCTTCACCACGCTCTGGATCCCGGAGATCAAGACCGACAACCCGATGTCGCACAAGCTCGACGCCTGGGTCTGGAGGCAGTCGCGGGCGATGCACGCCCTCGCGCTCCAGCACGACTTTTGGTACCTCTTCACCTACCCCTCGGGGCGGTTCATCTCGCCGCCGATGACCGACTTCGGCATCTACGAGAAGGAGGTGAAATTCGTCCCGTACTTCAACCTCGGCGGCGCCGCGGTGGTGAAGTCGGTGACGTCGCCGTCTCCCCCTTCGGGGGAGGCGCCCGCGGCCCAGCCCAAGCCGCCGCAGCCCGGGCAGGTGCTCGTGAGCTTCTGGACGCGCCCCAGCCAGGGCAAGGCCCTGATGCTGGTGAGCAATCTGGCGAAGTTCGAGCAGCTCGTGACGGTGGAGATCGACGCCGCCAAGCTGCTGGGCAAGGCGGGGGAGGTGGTCTTCCGCGACGTCGACTCGTCGATCGAGCCGCCGGTCTCGCAGACGGCCTCGAAGACCGAGATGGCAGCCGCGGAGAAGAACCTGCTCAAGGACGTCCCGCAACTTGGGGCGAAGCAGGGCGAGCCCACGCTCGACGGCTTCAGCCTCGAGGACGAGCGCGACAAGAAGAAGGCCGCGTATGCGATCCAGACACAGGGCTCCGCGGCGACGCTGCAGGTGCGCGGGAACGATTTCCGCATCGTCGAGGTGAGGTTGAAGTGAGGCCGTTGCGCGGCGTCGGTGAATTGGAACGGGGAGCTTGGACAAGGAGCCGGACATGGACCTCTTCGACATCGCCTGGAACATGCGGCAATCACAGCAGATCAACGCCGTCCGCTCCGACGCCAGCGAGGCCCAGCGGCAGGTCCGCGACTCCAACGTGCGGGTCGCCGAGCTCGAGGCGGCGGTGGCCAAGCTGCAGTTGATCGCCCAGGCGCTCTGGGAGATCCAGCAGGAGCGGGGCGGCATCGAGGAGCAGGCGCTGATCGACAAGGTCAACGAGATCGACCTCCGCGACGGCCGGCTCGACGGCAAGTTGTCGGGCGCGAAGGTCAGGACCTGCAGCGGCTGCAACAGGCCGGTGAACAGCCGGCACCTGCGCTGCATCTACTGCGGCGCGGAGAACCCCGAGGCGGACGTGTTCCGGTCGAAGGGGTGAGGGGATTTGTCTGGTGCCACATGTCACCGTACTCGTGACATGTGTCTTGGAATGCCGTGCGATCCACACCCGACAAGAAGGGGCGAGACCTTCCGAATCACCGGGTTTTCGGGATGGCGCGGCGAGGTTGTCGCAAGGCCGTGGGCCATCCGTTGATCGGCACATGTCACGAGTACGATGACATGTGGCACCAGACACCGCGCCCGCTCACGACGCCTCCGCGGTCCTCGCCTCGCCCGTCCCGGCCTCCGTGGCGTCCTTGGGATACGCGATCCGCCCGTGGTACATCGCCAGCAGCGTCTTGGCGACCGCGGCTTCGATGCGGTGGAGCTCCT
Source organism: Planctomycetota bacterium (assembly GCA_026386955.1). Classification (GTDB taxonomy): domain Bacteria; phylum Planctomycetota; class Phycisphaerae; order Phycisphaerales; family Phycisphaeraceae; genus JAPLMQ01. Next base: position 41,960 of record JAPLMQ010000220.1, on the reverse strand, counting down.
GCAGCGTCAGGTTGCACTCGTCGAACTGTCCGTCGGTGAGGCGCTTCTGGGCCATGGTGTGGACCAGGGCCTCGAGCCGCGGCGCGCTGGGCTCGGCCATGGCGCGGGCGGCTCCCTCCACGCCGTCGCAGAGCATGAGGATCGCCGCCTCGCGGGTTTGGGGCTTGGGGCCGGGGTAGCGGAACTCGAACTCGCTGGGGGCCGGGCCGTCCTGGGCGTCGCGCTGCTGGCGGGCGGCGTGGTAGAAGTACTCCACGAGCGTCGTGCCGTGGTGCGACTCGATGAAGTGGCGGACGGTGGTGGGCAGCCCGTACTCGCGGGCCATCTCCACGCCGTCCTTCACATGCCCGACGATGATGAGCAGGCTCATGGCGGGCGAGAGCTTGTCGTGGCGGTTGGGCCCGCCCGCCTGGTTCTCGACGAAGTAGAGCGGCTTGTTGATCTTGCCCACGTCGTGGTACATCGCGCCGACCTTGCAGAGCAGGGCGTCGGCGCCGATGGCGTCCGCGGCCGCCTCCGACATGTCGGCGATGCGCAGCGAGTGCTGGTACGTGCCCGGGGCCTCCTGGGCGAGCCGGCGGAGCAGCGGGTGCGAGGCGTCGTTGAGCTCCTTCAACGTCATCGCGGTGGTGACCTTGAAGAGGCCTTCGATCCACGGCAGCGCGCCGTCGACGATCAGCCCGGTGGCGAGCCCGGTGCCCAGGGCGAGCTTGGCGTCGTTGAGCACCTGCAGCAATTCGCGCGGGACCAGCAGCGGCCGCGTCGCCACGCCTGTCGCCAGGGCCGCGAGCGCCATCGCCACGCCCGACCAGAAGCCGGTGAGCACGAGCTTGGAGCGGGTGCGGACTTCGTCGAGCTGCCCCACCGCGGCGCCCACGCCCACCAGAGTGACCAGCACGAAGTCGATCGGCAGCCCGAGGGTCACCGAGACGAGCAAGCCCTCCATCGCGCCCACCGCCATGGCGAACCGGCGGTCGTAGGCGATGGCGAGCACGATCGCCGCCATCAGCACGGGCCACGTCGCCGTGAGGTAGAGCCAGCGCGGGTTGTTGGCGGTGACCACCACCGCGAGCAGCAGGCCCAGCAGCATCAGCCCGGTGATCGCCATCCCGCGCATCGGGTTGCGCAGCACGCGCGGGTTGTACGCGAAGATGTAGCCCCAGACGATCAGCCCCACCAGCGCGATCATCACGAACCGGCTGAGCGTGATCAGCGCCGGGTAGAAGGGGTTCTCCTTGACCAGCTTCGCCTCGTAGGCCCGCTTCTCCAGCTCGAGGCGCTCGATGTCGACCGCCGTCAGCTCCTTGCCCGCGGGGGCGATCACCTGGTTGGTCTCGTAGCTGACCTCGACCGGGGCGACCGCCTGGGCCCGCTGCCGGCGCTCGCGCGAGGTGGCCTCGTCGTAGTCGTAGTTCCGCTCCAGCCCGCGCATCACCTGGGCGACGATGCAGCGGCGCAGCGGCTTGCGGTAGATGTTGTCGACGATGCGCGTCACCGCGTCGCGCACGGCGTCGACGTCGTCGGTGGAGTTGACGACGTTGTCGAACCGCTCCGCCTCCGCGTTGCTGGGCAGTTGGATGACGATCTTGGGGGCCCGCTGCGTGGGGTCGCGCTCGATCCTCGCCCGCTCGGGGTTGAGGATGACGATGCCCGCGAGGTCCTTGACGAGCTGCTCGGTGCTGTCGGTCCACCAGTCGGAGGGCTTCCCGTTGACGATGATCTCGCGCAGCTCGTCGAGCCCCTCTGGGCTGAGCTGGAGGATCTCGCGCGTCTCGGGGGCGATCTGCTCGAAGCGCACGCTCGGGTCGGAGGCGAGCACCACCAGCGACTTGAGCCTGTCGCGGATCTGCTTGAAGAAGACCGGGTTGGAGGCGTAGACATTGGGCTCGCGGGCGGCGGCGTCGTGCTGGAGGTTCTGCGTGGCGTCGGCGTCGTGGGCGGCGAAGGGCACGCGGGCGACGATCGTGTGGGGCACGACCTGCTGCACCGCCCAGCGCTGCCGCTGGTCGGCCGCGAGGGCGATCAGCCCCGCGAGGAGCACGAAGGCCCCGAAGAAGAGCGTCCCCCAGAAGGCCTCCTTGCGGGCGAACCACAGCCCCAGCGGCCCCGGCTGGCGGGGCATCTTCCGGCGGAGCTCGCGCCGCCGGGCGGTGGTCGTGCGGAAGAGTCGGAGGACCGTTTTCATGGTGGGTGCGGGAGGACGCCGTCGCCGTCGGACTCGTTCAAAGGTCCGCGGGTCGCCATCCTTAGCGCTGATCGAGGCCCATCAAGTCATCCATCGACTGATTGGGGACTTTCATTGTACCCGTCCCGGCCTGCGTTCGGGGTTTGTGGGGTGGACGGGGACATTTTCGGCCGCAGGACCCTCCCAGGCGTCACAGGCCTCTCCCAAGGGCGACGGCTTCGGGTCGATTAGCGCAGCGAATCCGGGTTGCGGCGGTCGTCGGCGTCGCGTGCGTCGCCGACCTCGTCGCCATGATTCTCGCCGTGCTGATTGTCGAGCCCGTGCGCCTCCTCGGTCCGGCGGCGCGATTGGTCGCCATACGCCTCGACGACGCGCTGCACCAGGTTGTGCCGGACGATGTCGGTCTGCTCGAGCGTGACGAAGGCGATGCCCGGCACGCGCATCAGCCGGCGGGCGGCGTCGATCAGGCCCGATTGCGTCGGGTCGGGCAGGTCGATCTGCGTCGTGTCCCCCGTGACGATCATCTTCGACCCGTGCCCCAGGCGGGTGAGGAACATCAGCATCTGCTGCTTGGTCGCGTTCTGGGCCTCGTCGAGGATGATCAGTGAATCGTTGAGCGTGCGCCCGCGCATGAAGGCGAGGGGGACGATCTCAATGAGGTCGCAGGCCATGAAGCGCTGGATCTGCTCGAAGTCCATCATGTCGTGCAGGGCGTCGAGCAGCGGGCGCAGGTACGGGTTGACCTTTTGCTGCATGTCGCCGGGGAGGAAGCCGAGGCGCTCGCCGGCCTCGACGGCGGGGCGGACGAGCACCAGCTTGCGGGCCTCGCCGCGGCGGAGCATGCCCGCGGCGGCGGCGACGGCGAGGTAGGTCTTGCACGTGCCCGCGGGGCCGATGCAGAAGGTCATGTCGTGCTGGTGGATCGCCTGGATGTACCGCCGCTGACCGTCGGTGAGGGCCTTGATCTGCCGGCTGCGGAGGTAGACCTCGATGCCGTCGTTGACGTGGTCGCCGTGCGGGCGCGGGGCGTGCGGGCCGCGCTGCGCTTCGTCGCGCGATGCATGCCCCGAGGCCTGCCTCCCCGCGTGCGAGCCGGTGTGGATGCTCGACTGGGCGATGGTCTCCAAGAGCTGCTGGCGGTTCATGGGCTGCTGCCTTCGGGCCGCCTGCGAGAGCTGCTCGAGGATGTGGGCCGCCTGGCTCACCGCTCGGCTCTCGCCGCTGATGCGCAGGGCCCCGTCTCGGGCGGCGATGTGCACGCCCAGGCTTTCGCGGATGATCTTGAGGTTACGCTCGGCCGAGCCGGTCATGCCCAGTCGTTCATCGCCGTGAGGCAGGCTGATCGTCAGTTCCAATGTCGTTAGACTCCTGGCTTGCGTCGATGCTGGACGTTGAGGCCGCGGCGCGAACCGATCTTCGACCGACTTCAACGGCCGACTCTGACCGATTCCTGAAACGATCCATTTTAGCCCCACATGCTCCCCGAAAGCATCCCCGATCGCCGGATTTTTGCGCTCGCTCTGGCGCTGGCTGGGCTGGTCGCCGCCGCGGGCGGATGCGGGCAGGGCCTGCGCATCGAGCGGGTGGCCCCGGCGGCATCGATGTCCAGCGGATCCCCGGCGGACTCCCGGGCGGAGGTGGCGGGCGGCAGCGTGGCGACATGGACCCCCGGCCATGACCGTGCGGCCTTCGATCTCCGGCTGGCGGTGACGGAGGCGCACTGGGCGATCGTGCGGGCTCCGGCTCGCGGCGAAGGGGCGGGGACCTCCACCAAGCCCGGCGGACCCGCGACCACAACCTCCGCCACCGCGCCGACCAACCGCGAAATCGCGCGGATCACCGCGATGCTCCCCGACGGGCGCGAGGCGACGATCATCGCGTGGCGGCGGCCAGGCGCTCCGGGCAAGGAGGCATCGACCTCAATCGTCGCTGCTGTGCGCGTCGGCCGCTTCGGCGACGCCCAGGCCGAGGCCGCCTATCTGAAATGCTTCGACAAGCTCTTCCGCGGCCCCGCCTCCCACCCGCGCGGGCCGAAATATGTCCTGCCGCCGTGAGGGGCAGTCCGCGATCACCGTAGTCGTGCCACATCGCAGCCGAAGGCTGCTGTGTGCGGATGGACGGTGTGTGTGGAGATGCCGACCAAGCCTCCCGTTCCGTAGCCCCAACGGGGCGCCTCAGCCAGAGCCCAAGGCAACACCCTGGGCTTGCGGCGTCTCCTCGAATCCGAGCCCTGTAGGGGCGGCTCAACGCACCCGCCGACGCGGCCATTGAATCGCGCTGTTGGGGCCGAAAATCCCGCTCTTTCCAGGCTCGGGACGGAAGCAGGGCGCTCAGCCCATCATCCCGCGCCAAAATCCAAGGCGACCGCATTTGTCAGTCCGACGCGCACGCGACGGAGGTTATCCTTTTAGGACCGCGCTCCACGACGCGGTTCAAAAATGCAATTCCAACATCCGCCGCTTGCGCGTTCGTGGACTTCCCTGCGGCCTCCCCCGCCCCGCAATAGAATCACCCGTCGTCCCGGCCCCGCACCACCCACAATCGGAGTCTTCCCATGAGCGACAACCGCACGAAGGAGCTTCGCGCCGCCGACCACCTCAACCGTGGCGGCGATCCGATGTCACAGAGCGCGGCCTCCTTGAAGGCCCAGTCGGTGTTCCTCCAAAACCTCGCCTCGATGCTTGATGTCGGCCTGCCCGTGCTGACGTGCCTCAAGGCCATGGTCCGCGAGACGCGCGACCCTGAACTGAAGAAGGCCATCGTCGTGATGCACGATGCGATCGCGTCCGGCGGCACGCTCGCGGGCTGCATGGACCAGCCGGTCTTCACCGGGGCGACGATCATGATGGTCGCCGTGGGGGAGGTCACTGGCCGGCTCGACGTCGCCCTCCGCGCGGCGGGGACCTGCCTGGAAAGGCGAGCTGGCTTGGCGGCGCAGGGCTGACCGACGGCGGCCCGCATTGTTGGCAGGGCGCTCCGGCGACGGAAGTTTTCTTCGTTCTCATCAGACGAAGTCTGATCCGATTCAGGTCAGAGCCGGGGACTGTGTCCCCGATCTTCGGGCGAAAGGCGGTGCTCCGCCTCGCACGACTCATCGGATGCCATCCAAGCCGCGGCAAGCCGAAGACGTCATTGACGGAATGCTGTCGATCCAGCGCCGACGTGGATCGTGGCGGGCGTGCAAGTGCGGCACTTCGCGCGCGGCGGAGTACCGCCTTGCGCCTGAGCGACGGACACACAGTGTCCGGCTCTGATCAGCCCGCCTTCATCGCCTTGTCGACGCTCGCGGCGTCCAGCGTCTGCCAGCCCGCGCTGTTGCCTGCGATCAGCGCGGCCAACCGCTTGCGGAACGGCGCGATGGCCGACGCCTCCACGGCCACGAGGCCCGAGGTGAGGCCGGCATAGTCGCCCGTGCCTTGGGCGAGATTCCGCGCGAGGGCTTCGAGCGCGGCGGGATTCGGGAACGAGCCATCGTTGACGGGGCAGGCCGCGGCGTAGGCCTCGCAGCGCTCCGCGACGGTCAGCTTCGCCAGGCGCGTGCGCCCGGCGACCTTCGCCTCCATGAACGAAACCAACTCGGCGGCGGCGGGCTGGTCCCCGGCCGAGGCCTGCTCGACGCCCCGGCGGAGCGAGTCGAGCGCGAACGCCCGGGCCTCGAACAACGCCTTGCCGCAGGGCTTGAGCCCGTGCTTCTTCGCCTCCTTGCGGACGTCCTTGACCAGATCCTTCGCGGCCAAGTCGAGCGCGACCCAGAGGCGCGTGAAGGCGGGGGTCCCCGCGACGTTCGACGACTCGTCGTCGGCGTCGGAGGCCTGCTCGTTGCTGTCGGATTCGGCGGTGGTCGCCGCGCTGGGCTCGGTGGTCGTCGCAGGCTCGGCCGGCTTCGCGGCCGTCACCCCGCCGGCGATCGTGGAATCGCCCGCGGTCGAGGCCGAAGTCGCCACAGGTTCGGAAGGCTCGAGCGAAAGATCGATTTCAGCCAGCGGGGCCGGGGCCGGCGTGGCCGTCGCGGCGGCGATGACCGCCGCGGCGTCGTCGGCCTCGTCGTGCCCCATCGGCTCGAGCTCGGCGGGAGCGGGGGCCGACGCGACAACGGGCGCGGGAACGGACGCGGCAGCGGGTGCCGTCGGCGTCGCGCCGATGTGCTTGGTCTTGTGTGGAGCCGGAACCTGGGTCGGCGCAGGCGTCGACGCCTTGGGCTCGGACTTGGGCGCCGGCTTGGGCGCGTCGGTGTTCGATTTCGCGATCGGCGATTCCGCGCGGTTCACCGTCGTCGCCCGCGGCGCCGGGCTTGGCGTCTGCGGGCGCGTGATCTGGATCTGCGGCTTCTGGGTCGGAGCTTGCGTCGGCGTCTTCGCGGCCGAGGTCGCAGCCGGATTCGTCGCAGCAGCGCTCTCCGCGCCCGTCCCCGTCGGCTTGGGCAAGAGCAGCGCGAGCTGGTCGAGCGCCTTCAACGGGCGCAGCGAATTCGCGATCAGGTTGAACGCGGCCTCGTGCCGTGCGAACGCCCCCGCGTCGGCCGAGGCGGTCAACTGCACGATGATCCCGGCGCGCATGGCGATGAACCACTGCCGGATGCGCAGCGGCGTCTGGTCGCGCAGCATCGACCACGCGAGCGTGCCCGCGGGTTTCCCGCAAGTGTGCGTCTCGAGCGTCTGCCCCTCGAACTTCACGCCCTCCTTCGCGAGCATGTCGCTGCGGAAGAGGTAGAGCGTGCGGTCGAGCGTCTGCGAGCGCGGGCAGGCCCGCACGTTGATGCGCAGCCGGGCCCGCCAGGCGTCGTCGGCCTGGGGCGCCTGCACAACCAGCCCCACGCTGTCGGCCAGCTCGTTGACGATCCAGCCCACGGGATAGGAGAGCCCGAAGTAATGGTTGCGGTCGATGAAGGGGACGGCCTGGGCCTCGGCGGTCTGGCCTCCGGAAGTCTGGGCTTGGCCGCTGGGGATCGTGGCTTCGGCAGGCGTGGCGCCGTCGGTGGTCATGACGCTCTCCGTGAGTTCGGTGCAGGCAGGCACGGGCCGTCCGTGCCGGTCGCGCCGTCGCGGCGGGCGGATCGCCCCTCCGGGTTTCACATCGGCCAAAAGCGAGCCCGACTCGACCGCCGAGGGGTGGTTATTTGCGGGATATGCCGAAGGGGCGGGGTGGGCGCGGGCCCGCACTGCAAAACCCCTGGGATCCCGCGGCCCTGGGGTTCATAGTTCCGCGTCTATGCGGTCTTCGTTGGAAGGAAAATGCCCGCCTGAAGGCGGAACTACGAGCCAAGACCCGCTCGCCCGGTGTCCCCGATTGCGAGGCTTTTTGGAAAACGAATTCCGCCCCGATTCTCGCGGCCTCCGCCCCCTCGCCCCTGCGGTAAACTGCCCCGCATGACCGACGAGCCGGCCGCGACCGCTGACGCCAACCCGCCTGTGCGCGTGCGCCCCGAGCCGGTGATGCGGCGGTACCAGCTCGTCATCGCCTACGACGGCACGCTCTTCCACGGGTGGCAGAAGCAGGAGCCGCCGGGGCTCGCGCCGCTGCGCACGGTGCAGGGCGTCGTCGAGTCGGCGCTGCAGCTCACGCTCCAGCAGCCCGTGGGGCTCGTCGGCGCGAGTCGGACCGACACCGGCGTCCACGCCCGCGGGCAGTCGGCCCACTTCTCGGCCTGCACGCCGATCCCCATCGAACGCCTCGCCTCGGCGATCAACAGCCGGCTGCCTGACGACGCCGACATCCTCGCGGCCCGCGTCGTGCCCGACTCCTTCGACGCCATCAGCGACGTGACCTCCAAGCAGTACCGCTACCGGCTCTTCAACGCGACGCGCAGACCGCTCGACCGCCGCACGGCCGTGCACCACTGCTGGACCCGGCTCGACGTCGACCGCATGAACGACGCCGCGGCGCGCTTGCTGGGCAGGCACGACTTCGCGGGCCTGGCGGCGATCGACCACGACCGCAAGACGACGGTGCGCTCGATCCTCGCCTGCCGCGTGGAGCGCCCCGTCGGGTTCGAGCCCGAGGTGCACATCGTCGTCGAGGGCGACGGGTTTCTGTACAACATGGTGCGCATCATCGCGGGCACGTTGGTGGAGGTGGGGCGCGGACGGTTCGAGCCGGAGGTGGTCGACCGCATCCTCGCGACGGCCGACCGGCGGCTCGCGGGGCCGACGCTGCCGCCCGAGGGGCTTTGCCTGGAGTGGATCAAGTATCGCGACCCCGCGCTGGCGACGGGCGGCGAGGGCGTGCTGGTCGATCGTTCGGAGCCGGCGCACCCGAAGGCGCCGCGGGTGGTGCGCTGATGCGGGGTCGATGAGACAAGGGCTCTGCACGCGATGGACATCCTGCACGTCATCACGCGGCTGATCCTGGGCGGGGCCCAGCAGAACACCATCATGAGCTGCGCCGCGCAGGTGAAGGCGGGGCACCGCGTGGGCCTCGTCTACGGGCCGATCTACGGCCCCGAGGGCTCGCTGCTGGAGGAGGCCCGCAAGAGCGGCGCGGAGCTGATCGAGGTCAGGACGATGCTGCGCCCGATCCTCCCGCCGACGGACGTGGTCTGCTACGCACAGCTGCGCCGGCTGATCCGCCAGTGGCGGCCGGAGGTGGTGCACACGCACTCGACCAAGGCGGGGATCGTCGGGCGCGCGGCCGCGTGGGACGAGCGCGTCCCCGCGGTGATCCACACGATCCACGGCTTGCCGTTCCACGAGCGGCAGCTCGCCCTCGTGCACGGGCTCTACGTCCGCTCCGAGCGCTGGGCGGCCAAACGCTGCCACCGCCTGCTGGGCGTGACGCAGGCGATGTGCGACGCGTTCCGCGAGAACCGCATCGGCGAGCCGGCGCAGTTCGACGTGGTGCCCAGCGGGATGGACATCTCGAGCTTCGAGACCTCGGGCGTGACGCGCGAGGAGATCCGCCGGGAGCTGGGGATTCCGCTCGATGTGCCGGTGGTGGGGATCGTCGCCCGGCTCGACAAACTCAAGGGGCAGGACGACATGCTCGACATCTTCCCGGAGCTGGCGAGGCGCCTGCCGGGCGTGCGGCTGCTCATCGTCGGCGGCGGGTGGCACAAGAAGGCATTGGAGGATCGCGTGAAGGCGGAGGGGCTTGGCCCGAACGTGGTGATGACGGGGCTGGTGCCGCCGGAGCGCGTGGCTGCGATGTTCCGGGCGATCGACGTGAAGGTGCTGCCCTCGTACCAGGAGGGGCAGCCGCGGACGATGGTGCAGGCGCTGCTCAGCGGCTGCGCGATCGTGGGCTATGAGGCGGGGGGCATCCCCGAGATCTGCATCGACGGGAAGACCGGGCGGCTGGCGCCGGTGGGGGACCGAAAGGCGCTGGCCGACGCGGTGGTCTGGATGTTCGAGCATCCCGCGGAGCGCGAGCGGATGTCGGAGGCGGGGCGGGTTTATGCTCGCGAGCGGTTCGACGTGCGGGCGATGATCCGGCGGCTGGAGGAGATCTACACGGAAGCGCTGGCGGGGAAGGGGGGAGGGCGATGACCCACGTGAACGCGAAGTCCAGGCGCCACATGAACCCTCTGAACAATCGAAACAAGCCCATCGATCACGACGGTACTCCGGCGTGTTCGGTGGGGTTGAGTTCCAACAACGTCCAGGACCCCACGGAACGCGACGGCATACCGTCACGATCCGTGGGCTTTGGGCGCAGGGTTGTTCAGGGATTCCTTTCGACCCTGATACTCGTTGCGATGCTGCTCGCCGGCGAGGGGACCGCATCCGCACAGGTGCTCAACCTCGACGCGCCCGAAGCGGCGACGCTGCCTACGGATTACCTGCGCCAGCGGCTTGAGCGCGTCGAGCGCGAGTTGAATCGCTTGGGAGGCCCGGACCGTCGCCCGAGCGAGGAGATGCGGGCCCTGGTCTGGGCGGCGTCGCGCGAGGTCCGACTGCTCGCGGCAGACCTGCTGCGGACGGCGGTGAAGGACGGGAGCGAGCGCACCGCGACGTCGGCCCTGCTCGGATTGAAGCTGGCGGGGCATGCCGAGGAGATCGACGCGGTCCTCGCGGAGGTGCCGCAGGCGGCGCAGGTGACGACGACCGACCAGAAGTCGCAGGGCGAGGTCGACCGCTGGCGGCAGGCGACGCAGAGCCTGGCCAAGTTCGGCGCGGGGGCGGAGGAGCAGGATCTGGATTGGACCGACGCGGCGAAGGTGCGCGGACAGCTCGCGCAGCGGATGTCGCTGTTGCTGCCGATCTACGAGGCGCTGGGTCGCCCCGACGCGGCGACGACGTGGCTCGCGGCGAACCCCGGCTCGGCCCCGGAAATTGTCGTGCCGGCCGCGGCGCCGGCGCTCGAGGCCCAACTTGCCGCGGTGACCACGCGCGTCGCGAAGATCGCCGACGCCGACCTGAAGCTCGCGGCGGAGGAGATGCTGGCGAAGGTCCGGGCGGCCAAGGAATTCTCCGATCTCCGCCCGCGGCTGGAGGCGGCCCTGCGATTGCTCGGAGGCGTGGCCGACCTGGCGGAGGCGCTCGACGAGGCGCCGTGGTTCGGCGCGGCGAGGCGGTCGTCGCTGGTGCGCGAGCTGTCGCGCGGGTTGGCGATGTACGTCCAGCCCGGGAAGCGCCGCGAGGCGACGACGCGGGTGGAGAACACGCTCGCCTTCCTGCCGGCGATCCGCGCGTTGGGTGAACTGCGCCGACGGCACATCGAGTCGGGGCCTCTGGAGGCGGCGGTGGGCGCGGCGGCGAGTTTGCCGGACGACCCCGCGGCCTCGTCGGGGCGCGAGGCGGTGCTGGAGTGGGTCGGCGCAGCCGCGGCGGCGCAGGTCGAGCGGTCGAACGTCGACCCGGCCACGGTGGGCGAGATGCGCCCCGTCTACGCCAAGCTCGACCTGGAGTTCATGAAGCGCTGGGCGGCGTTGCTCGTCGCGGCGAGGCAGGTGGGCATCCAGCCCCAAGCGGCCTCGACGCCCGAGGCGACGGCCCCGCTGGCGGCGCTGCGGAAGATGGGCGCGAGCCTGCAGAACGTCGCGCGGCTGTCGGACCGCGTCGCCAAGGCGGGGCGGTGGTCCGGCCGGCCCCCGGGCGAGATGAGTGCGAGGCTGCGGGCCGCGGCGGGGGAGCTGCTGACCGACAACGACCAGCAGGCGGCGGCGCTGCTCGAGCGCTTCGCGCGTCAGGTCGACCGCTTCGCATCGCTGCCGGGCGAGGCGGCCCTGCGCGGGCAGGAGTACCGCTCGCAGAAGTCGGATTGGCCCTGCGTCGGCGCGCGGGCCCAAGCCCTGCTGCAGGTGATCGACGAGCAGCGGTCGGCTTGGGCCCAGGCGTGGTCGACCGGGCAGGACCCCGCCGCCGCGCAGAAGACGTTGGCCACGCTCGCGAGGCTGATGCTGACGATCCGCAACCTCGAGGCCCTGCGCGACGCCGAGCCCGCGCTGGCGACGCTCAACCGCTGGGCCGCCGTGGAGCTCGACCCGGCCGTGGTCGCGCCGCGGGTCGCCCGGGCCCTGCGCGCGTGCGACCGCATCGTCGACGCGGTGGTCGGCCTGCCCGCCTCGTCGCTGGGCACGCTGGAGCTCGACCGGCCCGATCTGCCGGTGGCGCTGGTCGCGGCCGGCGAGGCCTACATCCAGCTCGGCCCGCGGCTGGCGAAGCTGCCCGACGACGGCGCCCTGGCGCTGGGCCAATCGCTCTTCGGCCCGACGCCCGGCTCGTTCTGGGGCGAGCACGAGAACGACTTGGCGGTGCTGAGCCGGTGCCTGAACGAGATGCCCGCGCGCGGGGGCACGCCGCAGGAACTGCTCGACGCCGCCGGCGTCGCAGCGCGGCGGCTGTTGGCGGAGGAATGAGCGCACGCCCCCGCCCCAGCCGAGTAGACTGCCCGCCTCCCAAGGAGTTTCCGCGATGGCCAACATTCTCGTGGTCGGGCCCCACCCCGACGATCAGGAACTGGGGATGGGCGGGACGATCATCCGCCTCGCGGGGCAGGGGCACCGCGTGCTGCTGCTCGACATGACCAATGGCGAGCCCACGCCGCACGGCTCGCCCGAGATCCGCCAGCGCGAATGGACGCGGGCGGCGGAGATCCTGGGCGTCCCGCGGAAACTGCTGGGGCTCAAGAACCGCGAGGTGCAACACACCCTCGAGGCCCGGCACGCGGTGGCGGCGGTCATCCGCGAGCACCAGGCGTCGATCGTCTTCCTCCCCTATTTCGAGGACGCCCACCCCGACCACCTCGCCACGACGCGCATCGTCGAGGACGCGCGGTTCGACGCGAAGCTGACCAAGTCGAACATCCCCGGCACGCCGATCTACCCCAAGTGGATGATCTACTACTACTGCACGCATCTGAGGCACGTGGCCGACCCGAGCTTCTGCGTCGACATCAGCGAGCAGATGGACCGCAAGGAGCAGGCGATCCTGGCCTACGAGTCGCAGTTCGTCGTGCCGGCGCAGAACAAGAAGGTCGTGCAGTGGCTGCGGCAGATGAACGGCTACATGGGCAGCCGGATCGGGGCGACGTACGCCGAGCCTTTCTTCACGCGCGAGCCGTTGGGGTTGGGGTCGTTGGATTCGTTGGTGATGTGATTGGGCGCCTCGCGCCTCACCGAAAACTCAAATCCTGCATGAGCTGGTTCTGGCTGTCGCGCCACCAGACCAGCGTCGGCTCGGGACGCAGGCCCGGGGCGGTGATGCGCGGGAGCAGGTCCTTCCCGTCGGCGGGCAGCATCTTGAAGGTCGCCTCCACGCCGTCGGAGCGGTTGTAGCGGTAGAGCGATTCCTCGGTGCCCGAGGCCTTCGTGGTCAGCCCGTGCTGGTCGCGCTTGACGGCCTGGAAGCGGATGGCCTTGAGGCGGAAGCGCAGGGCATCCATCGTGGTGGGCACCGCCTCGCCTCGCTTCTTGAGGAAGCGCATCGCCTCGCCCAGGAACTCCATCCGCTCCAGGGCGACGTTCACCGGGTCGGGCTCGATCGTGCGGGCATACTCTTCCCAGCGCTGGCGGAAGCCGGCGGTGTCGGGCGCGCCGAAGGCCTCCTTGAAGGCCGTCCCGCCGTCCTTCCCCTTGCTCACCAGCTGCAGGTAGTTCTCGAAGGCGGCGCGGTAGCGCCCCTCCTCGGCGTGGATCAGGAAGTAGACCATCGACCACGACTGGTCGTAGAGCTGGGCCGCCTCGTCCGAGCCGGCGACCACCGCCTTGTGCCACTGGTCCTGCGACATGGGCAGCAGCTTGTCGAAGGGGATCGTCGAGTGGGACGCGATCGAGGCCTTCACCGCCGCGACACGCCGGGCGTTGGCGAGGCCCTGGTACATCTGGTCGCCCACGAGCACCGAGTCCTCGAAATACTGGGCGATGCCCTCGTTGACCCAGTTGGGCAGGTCGGGGCCGATGTGGTGGAAGGCGAACTGGTGGAAGCCCTCGTGCTGGAGGACCGAGAAGGTGGCGCTGATGCTCTTGCCCTGGACGAAGGTCGCGAGGCCCTGGAGGCGGGACTGGACGAAGAACATGCCGCCCGTGTTGGCGCCGTTGATCTTGTGGCGCATGAGGAAGGCTTCGTACTGCTCCTGCGTGCGGAAGAGGTAGAGCGACATGGCCCCGGGCGTGCCGGCGCGGAAGCCCGCGAAGCGCTTCTGGTACTCGGCGTAGACCGCGTCCATGTGCCGCCCGAAGGGGATCGTCTCCTCGCGGTTGAGGTTGGTGTGGATCGTGTAGAACTTCGTGGTGAACGTCGTCAGGTCCGGCTCGGCGGCGGGGGGGGCGACGGTCTGCGCCTGGGCGAGCGCGGCCGAGGGCTCCAGAGCCGTCGGGCCGAAGGACACCGGCGCGAAAGCCAAGGCCGCGATCGCCGCGACGAGGAGGAACGGCAACGCCCGCGCGGGGATCGCGCGAGGCGAAGCGGAGGCTGATGTTGATCGGGCCGGGGGTGGCGTCATCCCTGAAACAAATCCTCGCCCCTGGGTTTCACTTCTTCCCTGGGCTTCACTTCGCCCCTGGGGTTCACTTGCCCGCGAAGTCGATGATGCGGCTGATCTCGCTGCGCAGGTCGCGGCGGTGCACCACGCGGTCGACGAACCCCTTGGCGAGCAGGAACTCCGAGGTCTGGAACCCCTTGGGCAACTCCTGGCGGACGGTGTTGGCGATGACGCGCGGGCCGGCGAAGCAGATCAGCGCCCGCGGCTCGGCGAGGATCACGTCGCCCAGCATCGCGAAGCTCGCGGTCACCCCGCCCGTCGTGGGGTCGGAGAGCACGCTGACGTAGAGCCCGCCCGCCGCGGCGAAGCGCGCCAGCGCCGCCGAGACCTTCGCGAGCATCATCAGGCTCATCGCCCCTTCCTGCATGCGGGCCCCGCCCGAGCAGCTCACGACCACCAGCGGGCGGCTGGCCTTGGTCGCCAGCTCCACGGCGCGGGTGAGCTTCTCGCCCACCACGCAGCCCATCGAGCCCATCATGAAGCGGCCGTCCATGCAGCCCAGCACCACGCCGCGCCCCTTGATGAAGCCCTTGCCGCAGAGCATGGCGTCGCGGTGGCCGGTCTTGCGCTGCTCGGACTTGAGGCGGTCCTTGTAGGGCTTGACGTCGGAGAAGGCCAGGGCGTCGAGCGGGGCGACGTTCTCCCACAGCGGCTCGAAGCTGCCGGGGTCGCAGAGCTGGGTGGCCCGCTCGTCGGCGCTGATGCGGAAGTGGGCCTCGCACTTGGTGCAGACGTGGAGGTTGGCCTCGACGTTCTTGCGGAAAAGCATCGTCTCGCACTCGGGGCAGCGGAGCCAGAGCCCCTCGGGCACGTCGGTCTTCTTGTTGACGTCGACCACGTCCTGCCACGACCGCGGCCCGTCCGGGCGCGGGGCGGGGGCGTCGGCGATGGGCGGCCCGGATTCGGGCTCGGCGGCGCTGCCGGCGAGTCCGGCGGTTCCGGTAGTTCCGGGGGTGCCGGAAACGCCCGGGGTGGCAGATGCGTCGGGGGCGGGGTCGGGGGATGCCGGGGATTTCGCCAAACGCGTGACCTTCCGGAGGGTTCGATCGGGCCGGGGGAGGCCCGGGGGCCGGGGATTCGACGGGGCGCCGCCGCTCTTGTGCCGTGCCTTGTGTCGTGCAGAGGCCCGGTTAAAGTGCGTTGGATTATATCATCGGGCACGGCCCCTCAAGGGCTGCAGCCCCCAGGAGACCGGCTTCATGCGCATCATCCGCTTCCTCGACGACAAAGGGCAGACGCAACTGGGCATCGACCGCGGGGGTTTGGCAGAGCTGCTGAAAGGCGAACTCTTCGGCAAGCTCGAGCCCACGGGCAAGACCGCCAAGGTCGCCAAGCTGCTCGCCCCGCTCGCGGCCACGAACATCTTCTGTATCGGCGCGAACTACCGCGAGCACGCCAAGGAATCGGGCGTGGCGGTCCCCGAGATGCCGATCGTCTTCATGAAGCCCACCAGCGCCCAGATCAACCCGGGCGACACGATCAAGATCCCCGCGTGTTGCAGGAAGGGGCCGGAGGTCGACTACGAATGCGAACTCGCGGTCGTCATCGGCAAGCCGGCCCGCGACGTGCCCGAGGCCAAGGCGCTCGACTACGTCTTCGGCTACACGGCCGCGAACGACGTCTCCGCCCGCATGTGGCAGAAGCACGGCGGGGGCGGCCAGTGGGTCCGCGGCAAAGGCTTCGACACCTTCTGCCCGCTCGGCCCCGCGCTGGTCACCGCCGACGAGATCCCCGACCCGCAGACCATCCGCCTGCGCACCATCCTCAACGGGCAGGTGATGCAGGACCACACCACCGGCGACATGATCTTCACCGTCGCGCAGCTCATCGCCTTCCTCAGCCAGGACACCACGCTGCTGCCCGGCACGGTGATTTTGACCGGGACGCCCCAGGGCGTGGGCGCGGCCCGCAAGCCGCCGGTTTATCTCACGCCGGGGGATGAGGTGACGATCGACTTGGACAAGATCGGGAAGTTGACGAATCCGGTGGGGTAAGGCCGGCAACTGAGCCTTTCACGTCAGGCGGCACAGGCACCACACCTGCAAGAAACAGCATGGAATACGCCATTGGAATCACCGCTGCAGTTGCGATTGGATTGTTCGCCACCGCGGTCGGCTTCGACAAGGAACGAGGCTTCTACCCGGTCGTGTTGATCGTCATCGCCGCCTTGTATCTCCTGTTTGCGGTGATGGCCGAGTCCACAGGTTCCCTTGTCGCCGAGGTCATTCCCGCGCTCTTGTTTGTGGCGATGGCCGTGATCGGGTTCCGGAAGACTCCGTGGCTCGTGGTCGCCGGCTTGGCGCTTCACGGCGTGTTCGACTTCTTTCACCATGCCGTGATCGCGAACCCCGGCGTTCCGGTGTGGTGGCCGGGTTGGTGCCTTTCCTACGATGTCGTCGCCGCCGCATACTTGGCCGCGCTGATTGTTGTTCGAAGGCCTGCGCCTGCCGCCTGACCATGGCGTCAACCATGACTGCAACCGCTGCAACCAACCCATCCCGGCCTCTGCCTCGGCATGTGGCCGTCGTCGGGGCCGCAGGTGGCCTCGGCCAAGGCATTCTCGGCGTCTGCCGCGCCGAGGGAATAGGTTTCACCGCCATCGTCCGCTCGCGGCCGGGTCGCATCACCGATCTGCCGGGCCGCTCGCGTGTGGTCGTGGTCGAGTCTCTGGCTGATGGAGCTTCCCTCGCGGAGGCATTCTCCGGGGCAGACGCAGTGCTCACTGCCCTCGGAGTGACGGCGACTACGCATGATCGCCCCGCGCTGCTCTCCGTGAACATGGCCACCGTCAGGGAATCCATGTTGGCCGCAGGAGTCGACCGCATCGTATTGGTCAACACACTGCTTGCCTCCTTGCCGGGGATGTCGGCAAGCCGGCTCATGCGATTCTTCTCGTGGATGCCGGGCAACATAGGGCGTGGAGCCGCGGAACAGCAGGCTGTCGTCGATGCCCTGGGTGCGGGCGTCTTTGCATCGCTTCGCTGGACGCTCGTTCGGGCCGCGGTCAACTCCCGAGGCAGCGACGAGCATCCCGTCGCCTCCGCCGACTGGCCAGGCGCACGGAACTCGTGGCTGCCGGTCTCCTATGCGGCGATGGGCAGGTGGATGCTGGAGGAATCCGTGGCCAATGAGTTTGTTCGGGCGGCGCCGCTTGTCTCGAGGGGGCGGGACTGAAGGGGCGCAATTGAGAAACAGATTGCCTCTGCATAGAGGCCCATATGACGCGAGAGCCTCGTTGGGGGAAAAGATGACAGGTGTTCCCTGCGCTTTTGCGACTCGAAACGGATGGATGCCGCTCATGGCGATGAAGTCACGCAAGCTTGGGGTGTTCGCGCTCTGCGCCGCGATGGCCTTGCCCGGGTGCTCTCGGTCGAGCGATGAGTCGGCCTCGCCGGGCGTTCCCGGGGCGCACAAGCCGGATTCGCTGCCCGTGCCCACTCAGCCTTCAACGCGCGGCTGGGTCACTTGCGTCATCAGCGGCGGCCCGGGCCGTGTCGATTCTTCGGAAATCGTGGTCACATTCTCCAACACGACGGACGCTCCGCTGAGGCTGCTCCGCCAGAATCTCCTGATGGAGGAGCAGATGACAAATTCATGGTTCACGGTTCGCCGCAACGGGGTGAAAGTCCAATACATCGGCCGCCTCGTGAAACGAGGCCCATATCGTCCCGATGAATATGTGATCTTGGAGCCGGGCCGTCAAATCCAGTCAGCGGTGCGCCTGTCAAAGTGGTACGCGATCGCGGACCCCGGGCCATACGATTGCACCTACAGATCCTTCGATCGGATTGAGAATCAGGAGCGCCTTTACGAGATGGTGTCGAACACCTTCGCGTTTACGATGAAGTGAAGCTTAGGAAGCAGAAAGTTGCCGGGAACCGAATCGCAAGCCAACCCCGCCTCTCACCGCATCGCATCCGCCTCCACCTGCGAGGCGTCGAACTTCCAGGTGCTGTCGAACCCGCCGTATCCTTCGGCGAAGCGGCGGTGGCGTTCGGGCAGGCTCGCGATGAAGCGCTTGGACGACTCGGGCAGCGGCCAGGGGCAGAAGTTCGGCTTCGACCGCGCCCGCAGGCCCGGCCCGCCGCAGGAATAGCGCGGCTGGTCGCCCAGGTTGGAGAAGGCGTAGTGGTAGGTCCGCGAGGCGAAGAGGATCATGTCGCCCGGGTCGGTGAAGAACGGGACGATGCCGGGCACGTCCCAGCCGGTGTGGGCCTTGGGCTCGGCCCCTTTCTTGTAAATGAAGCGCCGCTCGTTCCCGAACTCGAAGCCCTCGGGCCCCGGCCAATCGATCTTGTTCGAGCCCTCGATGACGGCCAGCCCGCCGCGCATCGGGTGCGTGCCGGTGAGGTAGAACCACCGGCCGCCGAGCCCTTCGTGGACATTGAGCACGTCGTCGATGCTGCGGGGCGGTAGCTTGTGCAGCCCCGAGCGGAAGCTCCAGTCGGAATGCCAGGCGACCGGGGGCGATCCGGGGTTGCGGATGATCGCGGCGCTGCGGTGGAAGCGCAGGTCGGCCGAGCCCTCGCTGTGGCTGATGAAGTCGAGCCAGGGCTTGTGGTCGAGGAACTTCAGGAGCGTGGGGCAGCGCTCCATGAAGGCGTGCCCGACGCGCGACTCGCCGGGGCCCAGGTCGTTGTCGGGGTTGAGCGCTTCGCGGATCGCGCCGACCAACTCGTCGACGAACGCGCGGGAGATCATCCCCTTGATGACGGCGAACCCGCGCTGGTTCACGCAGTCCATCGTCGCCTCGTGCTCGCCGGGCTTGAACTCGTGGCGGTACTTGAGCTCCGCCGGCTTGACTTGGTCTTGGAGGATCATTTGAGATCGATCCTTAGCGTGGTCGGGGGAGCGGGGCGGAGTCATCGGAAAAAGCCGAGGCTCGCCTGTTTTCGACCCGTTCAGGGGTTGTCGGCGCTTCCGTCCGAACGGCCCGCGGATCTGCCCCTCACAGCGCCCGGTTCGTCGGCGAATAGGTGTCGTTGATCGCGGTCGGGCTTACCCCGAAGTTCGCGCGCCACACCCCGCGGAAGAGCGACTGGCGCTTGGGCGGCATCGCCTCGATCACCTCGTGGGGCCAGCCGAGCTTGTGGTATTGGGTGTCGGCCGCGGTGTAGGCGTTGAAGACCGCGAGGCGGTTGTGCTTCTTGTTCAGCCAGGGCGAGCCGGAGTGGCAGAGGTTTTCGGTGAAGAAGAGGAGCGACCCGGGCGGGCAGGCGTAGGTCTCGAAGAGCCAGGAGTCCTTCTTGAGGTGGGCGTCGGGGACGTTCCAGTTGGCCTTGTGGCTGCCGGACATCAGCAGCGTGCCGCCGTTGCCGCGCTCGACCTCGTTGAGCTCCCAGACCACGCGGGTCAGGCCCGAGTAGATCTGCCGGTTCTTGCACTGGTAGGCGAAGATCGGCCCGACGGCAGGCCCGCCGCCGTGCGGGTCGATGCCTGGGTCGCCGTAGCCGCGGTTCTGGATGTAGTGGCCGTCGCAGCGGAAGCCGTAGCCGTTGACAGATGCGTCGGCGGCGAGGATCTGTCGGAGGATGCCCACGGCGACGGGGTGGTCTAGCAGGGCCCCGACCGCGCCGGCGGAGGTGTGGCGAAGCTCGGGCGGGAGGCTGTTGCTTGGGGACGGGGGGGGCGGTGGTGGTGTCGAGGGGGGGGGCGGGGGGGACGGGGGGGGTGGAGGATTCGGTGGGGGTCTTGGCGGAGATTGTACCGGCGGGGGAGGGGGTGTTGTTAGCCGGAAGCGCAAGCGACGGGACGGGGGGCGAGCGAATTCCGGCAGCGACGTGCTTGGTTGAAACTCCGGGAGAAGGAAAGAGCGGCCGAGTGTCACATGATCCCTCCGAACAACCCCGCGCCCAAAGCCCACGGATCGCGACGGTACGCCGTCGTGTTCCGTGGGGTTTCCGGGGGGCTGGGATGCCGTTGATGGACAGAAACCCCCTGTTTCCAACAGAGCGGGCATCGTGCACCGGAAGCCCAACCCCACCGAACCCGACGGCGTACCGTCGGGATCGATGGGCTTGATTGAGTTGTTTAGGGGCTTTCTGCGTCAGCAGCAAAACCAATCGCCACTTACACCGCCGGAGCGGGCGAGGCGATGGGCCCCGCGGCCGGCTCGGGCGCGGGAGCAGCGGCCGCGGCGCGTCGCGTCGCCGGGCGGGCGATGGTCTGGGCGCTGATCTTGTCCTGCAGCCGCATGAGCGCCTCGAGCAGCGCCTCGGGGCGGGGCGGGCAGCCCGGGACGTAGACGTCGACGGGCACGACCATGTCGACGCCCTTGACCACGTGGTAGCCGTACTTGAAATACGGCCCGCCGCCGACGGTGCAGGCGCCCATGGCGATGACGTACTTCGGGTCGGGCATCTGGTGGTAGAGCCGGCGGACGCGCGAGGCCATCTTGTAGGTGACGGTGCCGGCGACGATCATCAGGTCGGCCTGGCGCGGGGTGGCGCGGAAGGCGCCGGCGCCGAAGCGGTCGACGTCGAAGCGCGACCCGCCGAAGGCCATCATCTCGATCGCGCAGCAGGCGAGGCCGAAGGTCATCGGCCAGAGGCTGCTCTTGCGGCCCCAGTTCATCGCCGCGTCGAGGCTGGTGATGATCAGGCCTTCCTCAAAGCGGTTTTCGATCCAGCTCATGGCGAACTCGCGGGTGAAGCGGGGCGGGGCGCTGCCGTGGGATTGTAGAGGGGCGTGGCGGCGGTCGCCAGAGAGCGCGATCGGCTTGGGAAGGATGACGTAAGCCGTGCGGATGTCTCGTGCCACACCGCAGCCGAAGGCTGCTGTGTGCCGGTCAACCGGAGGCGCACGGGTTGCGGGCGGTTGGATCCTCATTATTCACGGCAGCGAGAGCGATCGCGCAATTGTGTAGTCGGGGACGAATTGTTCACTCGCACATAGCAGCCTTCGGCTGCGATGTGGCACGTCTCTGTTGAAGTCATGCGTGCAGCCGCTGTGCCTCTCTCCCCTCGGGAGAGGGGCAGATGAGCCACCGCCCTCCCCCCGTTGCGTTACCATCGTCCCCCGTGACGAAGCGAGAAGGCCTCATGTCGAACGAACCCCGATCCGTCGCCTCCCGGCCGCGCCCGATGCGCGACTTGGCGTGGATTCTCGGCGGGCTGGTGCTGCTGGGGGCGATCCTCCTCAAGGCGCCCGGCTCGCCCGCGCCGGGCCGGCCACTCCCCTGGCTGGAGGCGATCTTCACCTCCACCGCGGCGGTCTGCGGCGCGGGCCTGAGCCTGCGCGACCCCGCGACGCGCTGGAGCCCGCTGGGCCAGACGATCCTCGGCCTACTCATCCAGGCGGGCGGCATCGCCTACGCACTGGCCGGCGCGCGGGTGGCGGGGGCGTGGTTCGACGCGCTCGGTGAGAAAGGCGACAACGGCGACTTGCAAGCCGATGCAACGGCACACGCATCAGCACAGACGCCGACGCACTTCCGCGCCGCCCACGTCATCGTCGGCATCCTCGCCCTCGAACTCATCGGCGTCGCGGCCCTCCTGCCCGCGTGGCGCGGCGACCTCTCCTTCCTCCACCGCCTGGGCCAGAGCCTCTTCCACAGCGTCAGCGCCGTCTGCAGCAGCGGCCTCTCCATCGCTCCCGACGGGCTGCGCGAGTACCGCCACGGCTACCTCACACTGGGCGTTCTCACCCCGCTCGCGGTCCTCGGCGGGCTGGGCGTCCCACTCCTGCATTCGCTCTCCGGGCCCTCTCGCGCCGGCCCGCGCCGCGCGGCGATGCGCCTGCTCGCGGTCTGGGCGATGGCTTACCTCCTGGGCGTCGGCGCGATCCTGCTCGCGCAGCTCGCCCCGCGCGCGTATCACGCGCTCGCCCTGGGCAATGAGCCGAACCAGCCCGTCTACGCGCCGCTCACCGCCGGCACGCTCGGCAGCCTCCTCGCCGACGCCAGCTTCCTCTCCGCCGCCAGCCACGCGGGCGGCTTCACCACGCAGCCGCCCGACGAACTGCGCCCCGCGGCCCAGTGGGCCCTGATCCCGCTCATGCTGCTCGGCGGCCTGCCCGGCGGAACCGCGGGGGGGCTGGGGCTCGCGGCCCTCGCGGTGCTGCTGGGCGTGGGGCGGATTCGTTCTTCGGATGGTTCCGCCGACGCCCCATCACCCGCCCGGCAGCGCCTCGTCGCGGGGGCCGGCAAGGCGCTGCTCGCAGTGTTGGCCTGCTGGTTGGCGGGCGTCTATCTGCTCTCGCTGAGCGAGCCGTTCCCGGTGCTCAAGCTCGCGTTCGAGGCCAGCAGCGCCCTGGGCGACTCGGGCCTCTCATTGGGCGTGACGGGCGATCTGACGGCCATGGGGCGCGGGGTGCTCATCGCGCTGATGTTCGCGGGGCGCGTGGTGCCGTTGGGCCTGCTCGCGCGGGCGGCGGAGGCGTGACGGCGATTCCTGGTCTCCGCCGTCCAGACATCCATGTCCATCGTCGCCCGCGGATGCCCGTAATGCCCCACGGCGTACCCACCCACGAGCAGGTATTCAACCTTCTCCGAGTTGAGCAATCTCAAAAACTCTTTGAAGTCGTCCGGAAGTCGCATCGATTCCATAGTTCACCTGCCGCATCAATTCGATCGCCCGCCAACGCGCCTCGGGTGGCTGGGCCATCCAATAGGCGCGGTCCCTGGGCTCCTCGTGGAGCGAGGCCACCACCATGACGTTCCGGTCGATCCGGTAGCTGGAGAGAAGGGATTTGTCCATGCCGCAGTCTCGCTCAAGTTCGTGGATTCAGTTTAGCGTGGTGCGCTGGTGAAATGGAGGCGGGCGGCGCATGCCGACCTCGCCTCGACTCTTGGACTCCACCCTCCCTCCCACTAGAATCCCGCCATGACGCCCACGCAGATCGCCCAGGCCCTCGTCGCCCGGTTCGGGCCGGCCATCACCAAGTCGCTCCCGCAGGACAAGCACCCGCGCGTCCACACCATCGCCGAGCATTGGCGGGCGATCGCCGAGTTCCTCCGCCACGAGCCCACGCTCGATTTCGACTGGCTGAGCTGCCTGACGGCGATCGACTACGTGGCCGACAACCAGCTCTGCGCCGCCTACGAGCTTTGGTCGACCCGGCACGGCCACTCCTTCGCCGTCAAGGTCTACGTCGACCGGGCCCGCCCGATGATCCCCTCGGTGATGGACCTCTGGCCCGCGGCCGACTGGCACGAGCGCGAGGCCTACGACCTGATGGGCATCGACTTCACCGGCCACGGCGACCTCCGCCGCATCCTGTTGCCGGAGGACTGGGTCGGCCACCCGCTGCGCAAGGATTACGTCTTCCCGCGGGAATACCACGGGATTCCTGGGACGACGGAGCTGGACTGGCAGCAGAAGCCGAACTATCCGAAGTAGCGGAGCCGAAGTAGGCGCGCCGAAAGCGTCTAACTACGTCATAGCGCCGATTTCATCGGACTTCGTCGATCAAGTCATCGTGGACGCGCAGTGAAACAAAAAAGCCCAGGCACGCGGTGCCTGGGCTTTGGGTTTTTCACTTGCAGGTCCCAATCGGACCAGGTTCACCGCTCCGGCTCGATCGGCACCGTCGGCCCCGGGACGATGCCGTAGTGCCGGAACCGCTCCGCCAGCCGCTCGCTGCGGGGCATGATGGAGTAGGCCATCTTGAGGGCGCGGATCGCGCCCTGCGTGTCGCCCGCCGACTCGAGGTAGTCGGCCAGCGCGATGAACGGCTGCGGGTCGTCTTTCTGGGCCATCTTGATCGCCTTGCGGAAGGCGAGCTTCGCGCCGTCGACGTCGCCGATCTTCCCGAGGTAGGTGCCCTGGCGGGTGTAGTCGCGCACCGTGCCGTACTCGTCCGCCGCCTTCTGCAGCATCGCGCTCAGGTTCGCCGGCTGGTTCTGGGCGTAGATCGACTCGGCGAGCGAGTCGAGGATGTCCTGCGTCTCGTCGCCCTCACGCGGGCGGAGCGTCAGGGCCTTCTCCAGCACGAGCTGGGCCTCGAGGGCCTGCCCCTGCTTGATGCGGACCACGCCGACGTAATATTGCGACTTCCAGTCGGTCGGGTCCTGCTTGACGGCCTTGGTGAAGCGGTTGTCGGCCCGCGCGACGTCGTTGGCCCACAGCGCCTCCATGCCTTGGCGGCGCAGGAGCGAGTTGGGCTCTTGGCAGCCCACGGCCAGGGTCAGCAGGAGGCCGCCCAAGAGGGCAGCGAGGGTTCGGGGGGCGAAGGCTCGACTCGTGGCGTGCATCGGCATTATCCTTGGGGCCGTTAACGGTCTTCCGGCGCGGCTGGTCGGTTTGCTCCGTGCTCTATTGATCGACAAGCCGTGCGTTGGAGCATAAGAACGCCCGCCCGGCCTGACAAGCCGAGGCCTTCGCCGTAGCCTTCGAGTTGATCGCCCCGCCCGGCCTCCCGCATCACCCCGCTGGCGTTTTCCCCATGCCCCCACGGCAAACCGTCCTGCTCTTCCACGAGACGCCCGCGGGCGACCACTACGACTGGCTGCTCGAAGACCCCACGGCCGCGGCGCTCCCGGGCGAGGCCGAGCCCCGCCTCTGGGCCGCCCGCGTGAAGTTCCCCAGCGACCGATGGGCCGAACTGGGGACGTGGGACCTGGAGCCGATCGCCCCGCATCGCCGGCTCTACCTGACCTACGAAGGCCCGATCGCCCAGGCCCCGCCCCCGGACGGCGACGGCTCGCCGCGCGGGACGGTCAAGCGGGTGGACGAGGGGACGTTCGAGGTGCGCGAGTGGGGTGAAGAGAGGATCGTGATCGACCTGAAGTTCAAGGCGGCGGCGGGGCGGGTGGAGATTGTGCGGGTGAGCCAGATTCTTTGGCGGGCGACGTTGCGAGCTGGAAGGTGACGCCGATCCAGGCAGTCCTTGGCCGTGCCACACCGCAGCCGAAGGCTGCTGTGTGTCGGTCAACCAAGAAAGCCGAGTCGCGCGGGCGATGCGGGCTTTGCTCGCATTCGGCGTGCGACAAAACGCTGGCCATCCTTGGACGTCCCGATTCATCGCACATAGCAGCCTTCGGCTGCGATGTGGCACGGCCTTCGGTGTTGCCGGATCGCGACACACGCTTCCTCGTCTGACGCATGGCTATTCGCCGACTTTGTCATCCCCCGGCTCCTCCTCATCCTTCCCCAGCCCGCGGCCGACGCGGAAGACGTGGCCGTCCGGATGCCGGACGTGCATCTCGCGGATGCCCCAAGGCATGTTGGTCGGCGGCCAGGTGACGTCGAGCCCTTGCTCGAGGCAGCGCTGGTGGACGGCGTCTACATCGTCGACCCAGATCGAGACCCACGCGCCCTTCTCGGCGCGGTCGCTGCCCCCGGGGCCGAAGGTGTTCTTGAAGTCGCTCTTGCCGCGGCCGCCTTGGCCGTTTTCGCAGAGGAAGAGTTCGCAGGTGCCCGAGCAGACGCCGCCGAACGTGGCCGGCTTGCCCCATTCCCAGCCCTTCCTCCACCCGAGCTTCTCGAACCAGGCGAAGCTCTGCTGGATGTCGGACACGTTGAGGATCGGCGTGAGTCCCTTGGCTTCCATAGCCCTGTCCCTTCATCACGAGACGCTCTCCGAATCACCCGCTCACGGCCCCGCCGAGGGCAGCGGCCTGAGCACCACCGTGCACTGCACCGTCTGGTAGCAGGCGCAGCCCGAGCTCGCCTCGGCCTGCACGACCACGCCGCCCGCGGGGATGATGTTGATCATGCAGCCGGGGCGGACGCCCACGAGTTGGCCGCCCCCGCCCGGGCCGTTGACGTTGGACCAGGTGGTCACGCCGTTGCGGCTGAAGATCATCGAGTCCGACGCGGAGATTGATCCGCAGCCCCCGCGGCCGCCGGTGACCCACGGCTTCTCCTTGCCCTCCGGGCCGCGCATCAACTGCTTGCCGCTGGCGATGTCGATGAAGTGCGGCTCGACCAGGAGCACGTCCTGCATGAAGACCGGGCGCGAGCGGTTGCCCAGCTCCAGGGCCCAGATCGTCGAGCCGGTCTTGGCTGAGAGGGCCAGGCCGCATTGCGGCCCCTTCTCGGGCTTGGGCCCGCCGCCGTAGGGCGTGTTGGCCGCGGCGAAGAGCAGCACGTCGTCCTTGCAGAGCGCCTGCATCGTGCCGAAGGTGCCCGCGCCCCAGGTGCCGCAGTGCGTCATGTCGGCCTCGCGCTCCCAGATGGGCTTGCCCGTCGCGGCGTCGAGGGCGGTGACGGTACGCATCACCATCGGGGCCGCCTTCACCGGCTTGCCCAGGCGGTCGACCTCCGTGTCGTCGTCGTCGGGGCCGTCCTGGTCGTGGTCCTGGTCGGCCGTCGGCTTGGCGGCGACGGCGGGCTTGGGCTTCTTCTTGGGCACGAAGCCGGGCGGGGGGAGATAGGTCGCCTCGCCGTGGAGGTTCTGGGCGAAGTAGATCCGCGCGCCGCCGTAGGCGATCGTCGTGTTGCGGATCTCCCGCCCCGCGTGCTGCCAGCGCAGCTTGCCCGTGGCGATGTCGTAGGCGAAGACGGAATCGGAGAAGGCGGCCCGGGCCTCGGTCGAGGCGCTGCCGAGCAGCATCCCGTCGACCACCGAGACGTAGCCCCACGCGACGTCGCTTTTCGCCTTGCCGCCCTCGGGCTTTCCGCCCTTCGGCCCTTCCGGGGCTTCCGGGGTTTCCGGGGGCGGCACCTCGAACTTGCGCTTGATCTCGCCCGTGGCGGCGTCGAGCTGGTGGCACGTCCCGCCCGCGGCGACGAAGAGGCTGTCGGCGTTTGCGGCCAGGTTTGACGTCAGGCCCGGGAGGTTCAGCCGCAGCGCGTTGGGGACGGGCGTCTCCCAATAGCGCAGGCCGTTGTAGGCGTCGAAGCAGATGACGGAGGTGACTTTGCCGAGGAACTGCCAACCCTGGGTGAAGACGCGCCCGTTGACGACCAGCGGCGCGGAGCCGCGTTGGTGGCGGTCGGGCGCCTCGTCGGCCCCGGGCTCGCCGAACCAGAGCACGCCCAGCCGTCCCTTGACGGCCTTGTCGCCCGAGGAGCCGGAGTTCCCGGCGTCGGCGTATTGGTGGGTCCACCAGCCCGAGCCGGGCAGCTCGCCGCGCACGAGGATCGCATAGCGTCCGCCGGGGTTGCTGGTGGGGTCGCGTTTGAACGTCCCCGCGGCCTTCCACGCGTCGAGCTCCTCGCCGGCCTTGGGGGGACGCGCGTCGAGCAGCACGCCTCCGCAGGGCTTGAGCGCGCGGAGTAACTCGCGGGGCGAACCGCCGGGCGGGGAATCGGGCTTGTCGGCCGAGAGGACCAGGTTGGCGGCGAAGTCGGGGAACGGCAAGGCGTCGCGCGTCCCCGCCTCGACGGCGACGCGGTGGCCGTAGAGCCCGGTCGCGTCGACACGGGCCCGCGCTGCCGCGAGGTTCTTCGCGTCGAGCTCGACGTAGGTGATGACCAGCTCCGAGCTGCGGGCCAACTCGATGGCGGCCCTCTCCATCTTGTGTCCGACGACCAGTGCGTAGCCCCGCCTCACGCTCGTGGCCTCGAGCGCGGTGGAGACGATCGCGGAGGCTTCCAGCATTTCGATGGAAGGATCGTTAGCCGCCGTTGCCACCGGCGGTGCCGCCGGCGGGAAACTCCCCTCCGCGAAGCAGTGGATCGTCCCCTTGGTTGTGCTCACCAGCAGCCGCCCGTTCGCGTAGGCCAGCCCGACCGCGGCCCCATCGACCTTCGAAGACCAGGCCTGCTTGCCGTCGGCGATGTTGACCATCGTCACCTTGTCGTCCGCGCCGGCGATCAGCACCTCGCCCGCGGCGATCATCGACGTCAGCCCCGGCTGCGTGAGCCGCCAACGCTTGATCTTCGCGACCGACTCCGCGTCCTTGCGCGGGAGCGCCTGATACGCCTTGCGGTCGATGCAGGTGATGAAGTTGTTCTCCGTGGAGGTCGACTTGCGCCCGTAGGCGGGGGGCGGGGGGCCGCAGAGCGTGAGGAAATGGGTGGGCGTCGCGAGGAGCTTGAGGGTGTCGCGCCACCCGCCGTTGCCACTGCCGTCGACGCTCTTGCCGTAGAGGCTGTTCTGCGTGCCCACCCAGACCGTGTTGCCCGTCACGATGCCGTAGTCGCCCGTCGCCTCGCCCTTGGGCAACTTGGCGGGCGGCCCGAGGTCGAGGGGTTTCCCGTCGGCCCGCTGGAGAAAGGTCGGCGCCGCCCGCCCCGCGGGCACGACCAGCGCCTTCCCCGCGCTGAGCAGATAGCCCTGGGGCGAGAAGCCGCCGAAGCTGGTGGCGTCGTCGGCCTTCCACGCCAGCTTGCCCGTCGCGGCGTCGAGCGCGAAGACGTAGACCTTGTGGTACGGGAAGACGCCCGCGCCGAAGTAGACGCGCCCGTCGGCGACCATCACGCTCGTCCGCACCGGCCAGAGCGAGGTCACGCGCCCGTTGCCCAGCACGCGCGTCGCCGCGGGGGCGGCGTTGAACGACCAGACGAGGCTGCCGTCCTCGCAGCGCAGGCAGTAGACCTGTCCGTCGTCGGAGCCAAAGTAGAGCTTCCCGTCGCTGAGGGAGGGGGCGAGGCGCACGGGCCCGCTGGTGAAGAACTTCCAGCGCACCCGCCCGGTCTGAGCGTCGAGCGCGTAGACCTGCTGGTCGATTGACGAGCCGAAGTAGACGTTCTTTGAGTCGGCGACGGCGTAGAGCGCGTCGTCGAAGCGCGACTTGGGCAGCTCGGTCCACCCCGGCTGGGGGATGGGCCAGGCCGGCTTGGGCGCGGTCGGGGCGCGGTAGACCCAGGCCTCGCTGAGCGTGGGCTTGGCCTGCTCGGCGGTGACGCCCGCGCGGGCGTTGTCGTGCATGTAGGTCGGCCAATCCTCGCCGCGGGCCTCCGGGGCAGCGGGGGCGAAGACCGTGGCGAGGAACGCGAGCAGCAGGGCGGCGAGGAGGCCGAGCCCGCCGAGGTGGGTTCGATTCGGATGTGACGTGGCGCCATGCCCCGCATCGGTCGTGGATTGGGTCATCGGGTTGAGCATCATTTCATTATCGCGATTCGGGTGGGACGCGGCAGGGGCCGTGTGGTAGCAAGGTGTGGCCGTGGTTCGCGGCACGGGCTCTGCCCCTCTCCCCGCGGGAGAGGGGCCAGAGGCGATCTCGCGAGTCTGGGCGCGGCGCGCAATGACCCTGTGAATCGCAATGCTCCTTTCGCTCAACGCTCACACCGCCCCGTCGATTGCCGACATCCCCGGCGTTGGGTAGCCTCGCTGATTCTCCGTTCGCTCCTCGCCACGGCCACCCCGCGTTGTTCACTCGTCCGATCCCTCCCCCTCGATCCGAGCACCCCATGCCCAACGACTCCCTCCCCTGGCAAGTCCTGCTGTTGAGCCTCTCGCTCGCGTTCGCCTCCTTCGCATTCGCGGCCCCGGAAGCTGCGCCTGCCCCCTCACCCGCGCCGGCCGTCCCGCCCGTCGACGACCTCATCGCCTACGACCCCGCGGCCCTCTTCAACGTCGTCAACGGCTCGGTCGAGAAGGCCAAGGTCGACGGCCAGGACGTCTTCCGCTGGCACATCGCCCCCGGGCAATCCTCCGACCTCGCCCTTCGGCGCGACCACCCCGTCTTCGCCCGGCTGCGCCACTTCGACCGCCTGCAGTTCGATTTCCGCGTCGCCTCGGGCGCGGTCAACACCATCGAGGTCCGCGCCCTGGGCCACGTCTCGGGCCCGCGGGCCCACAAGGTGCACCAGGGCGAGGTGGCGGTCCTCACCACGCCGCGCGGGCAGTGGCTCACCCGCGAGTGGGACTTCAACCGCACCAACTGGCTCCCGTGGAACAACCCCGACGGCGACGGCACCGACGCCTTCTTCCAGCTCAGCGCGCTCGCCCTCGAGCCCGACACCGTCGTCGAGCTGCGCAACCTGCGCTTCGTGCGCGGGCTCGTGCAGGTCAAGCCCTACTTCGAGATGCCCATCACTTGGCCCGTGAAGACCGTCGCCGCCGACGGCAGCGTGACCTACACGACCACGCTGCAGGTGCTCAACGCCACCGCGGGCCCGACGACGATCACCAGCCGCGTCGCCTCGAAGCACGCGAAATTCAAGGTCGCGATCGAGCCCGAGAAGATCGAGGCGAAGAACGCCGCGTGGGTCCCCTTCAAGCTCACCACCACGATCAGCAAGGCCGACATCGACGCCACGTCCGAGCTCTACGCCGAGCCGGTGCAGGTCGCCTTCGCCAGCGCCGTTTCCCCGGCCGCGGAGGCGTGGTACCTCGCCCAGGCCGTGCGCCCGCTCAGCCCCGGCGCCCGAACGCAGGTCTTCCTCTCCGACGCCGACCTGGCCTTCGTCCGCGAGAAGCTCGCTTCGGGCGACGAGGCGATGAAGCGCATCACCGACTCGGCGAAGATCATCGCCGCCGCCGACAAGTTCCTCCCGATCAAGCTGCTCGCGATCCCCCACACCCCGCACCACGTGAGCAACAACATGGCCGCGGGGTGGGCCCCCGGCGACTTCATGCCCGAGATCGTCAACGCCAAGACCGGCGAGCGCCGCGCCTTCACCGCCGACGCCATGGACTTCTGGAAGTCCTACCTCGCCGTCCCCGGCTTCGCCTGTGAACACCTGGGCATGGCCTACCTCCTCACCGGCGACGAGAAATACGCCCAGAAGGCCGTCGAGCTCATGACCCTCTACGGCCAGCAGTACGGCGAGCTGCCCTTCAACATCTGGTTCAGCAACCCGCCCGGCGCGACGCTCTTCGGCGACAGCCGCGTCTCCGCGGGCAGCACCTACGGCACCAACTGGCTCTTCAAGGGCCATCTCCGCATGCTCGCCATGGTCAGCGGCTCCAAGGCCTGGGCCGCCGCCGACCGCCAGGCCATCTACAACGGCTTCGTCCTGCCCTACGCCACCGAGCTGATGAAGTTCAACGGCGGCATCAGCAACATGACCGACATCACCAACCACAACCTCTTCCTCCTGGGCCTGCTCTTCGACGACGCCGGCCTCCTCCGCTTCGCCACCCGAAGCGACCCCGGCATCGCCTCGCGCCTCCTCGACCTCACCGACGAGGGCTTCTCCTCCGAGGGCCGCCCCGTCGGATACCACTTCGCCGGCATGTCGGAGTATCTCCCCTCGATCAACTACATCGAGAACTCCGGCCTCAAGATCGACTACCCCAAGACCCGCATCCCCGCGGCGATCCGCATGGCCTACCAGCGGGCCACGCTCACCGGCGTCATCCCCAACACCGGCGACTGCGGCCGCGGGATGTCCGTCCGCACCCAGGCCCTGGCCGACCAGCTCGTCACCATCTTCCCCGACGAGAAGTGGCTGCTCGACGTCGGCGAGTCGAGCACGCTCGCCAAGAAGGTGCTGATCTACCGCACCGGCGCGAAGCCCGACCCCGAGGCTTGGCGCTCGCTCCTCGAGCCCGCCCCGCGCCTCTTCCCGCAGGCGGGCATGGCCATCCTCCGCCAAGGGGCGACCGCCGACGCCCAGGTGATGGCGACCTTCGACTACGGGCGCAACTTCTTCCACGCCGGGCTCGACCGCCTGCAGTTCACGCTCTTCGCCTTCGGGCGCACCTTCAGCCACGGCCCGGGCAGCCTCTACAACGTCGGCACGGGCGGCATGACCCGCACCACCGACAAGCGCCTCGACAGCTTCTGCTCGCACGACTCGCTCAGCTCCAACCTCGTCGTGGTCGATTCGACCAACCAGTCGCTCGCGATCGGCCGCCTCCTCGCCTGGAGCGACAAGCCCGAGCGCCAGGTCGCCGTCGCGACGGTCGATGCCGTCCGCCCCGGCGTCAGCCACACCCGCGGCGTGGTGCTCGCGCAGGGTTTGGTCTTCGTGCTCGACCGCCTGCAGTCCGAGAAGGAGCACACCTTCGACTTCGTCTACCACAACCTCGGACAGTTGAAGCCCCCGCAATCCGGCTGGACCGCGAAGCCCGTCGCCGAGCCGCTCGCCAAGACCGGCAATTACGAGAACATCGTCGACCTGCAGCGCCTCACGGGCCCGGGCCCGATCCGGCTTGAGTGGGACCTCGCCAACCAAATCCCCACCGACGAGCCGTGGACGGGGCCCAAGGCGATCGGCCTCGCGCTCTGGCAGGCCCCGGTCGAGGGCGGCGAGGTCTACACCGGCACGACCGGCATGAACAACGGCAACACCCGCACCATCCCCGACACGGCCCCGTCGCTCTTCCACCGCGTGAAGGGCAAGAACGCCCAGTTCTTCACCGTGCTCGAGCCACACACCGGCTCGCCGCGCGTCAAGGCAATCACCGTCAAGGGCGACGCGATCACCGCGGAATTGGCCGACGGGAAGACGGTCACGGTGTCGTTGGACCAGTTGGTCAAGGAGAACCCGGTGCCGAAGGAGAAGTAGGTTGCTGAAGGTCCTTGTCTGGTGCCACATGTCATCGTACTCGTGACATGTGCCGGTCAACGACGAGTTCAGGATGACTTGGCAACCCGCCGCACTGACGCAAAACGCCTGCGTTTCAAGGGCTTTCAACGCAATCGGTTGGACCTGGGTTCAACGT
The DNA here is from genome assembly GCA_026386955.1 of Planctomycetota bacterium. Lineage (GTDB taxonomy): Bacteria > Planctomycetota > Phycisphaerae > Phycisphaerales > Phycisphaeraceae > JAPLMQ01. The sequence continues at coordinate 9,415 of JAPLMQ010000220.1, read as the reverse complement.
CCTCTCAAGACACATGTCACGAGTACGATGACATGTGGCACCAGTCGCAGCGCGAGCAGGCATCATCTCTCATTCGCCGCCGTCCTGACCGCCACCAACTGCCAGACGTGCATCCGCGGGACGGTGAACGTGCAGAGGCCGTCCTTCTGTTTGAAAGCGATCGGCTTCTTCGCGGGCCAGAGAGCGACCTCGCGGACCTTTTCCGTGATCGCCAGCTCGACCTCGATCTGCCCCAGCGGGGGGAACTCCGCGACGGGGTTGAGCTTCTTGTCCCATCGCTCCATCGCCCAATGGACGAGCTGCAGGGCGTAGCCGTGGGGCACGCGGTGGAGGTGGGCCGCGACGGAGGTGCCTGCGGAGTGGCGCACGAGGCGGCGGACGAGCAGGCGATCGCAGAGCGAACGGAGGACTTCGCGCAGGAAGGGCGCGGCGGTCTCGCGCTGCTCGTCGAAGAGGCGCGGGGCGCAGTGGATGACGCGCCCGCGCTGGACGATCGCGGGGCCGAGCACGCCGCGCCCGACGGTGGGGGGCATCGTGCTGGCGGAGGAGAGGAGTTCCGCGAGGGTTTGCACGGACTCGCCGCGTTTCGTGCCGGGTTTCGCGATGGCCTTGGCGAGCGGGCTGAACGGCAGCGTGAGCGCGTGGGCGAACGGGCCCAGGCCCAGCGCCGGCCTGCAGCGGAAGAAGGCGTTGCCCGCCTGGGCGACATGCCCCGCGGCATTGGCGGCAGAGTTGCCGGCATCGCTGCTCGGTGTGCCGCCGCCCACGACGAGCAGCGATGAGCCATCCTTGATGCGTGGGATCTTCCCCGTCGTGATGATGAGCTTCGCCTCGGGTGGGCGCTCGTTGGTGGCCGCGATGTCGAACTGCAGACCGATCTCCTCGAGCAGCCGCGCCGCCTGCAGCGTCGCCGCGGGAAAGACCGGGATGATGTGCGGCGAGCCCGTCTCCACTTCGCTCAGCAGCACCGCCTCGCGGCAGGGCGTCGCCCCCTCGAGCCACGGCTCGCAGGCCCTCACGTCACGGTAGATCGGCTCGATGCGCTTGTAGACCTCGGGGTCGAGCGTGCCGTCGGGGTGGCGGTGGTCGCCCATCGAGACGTGGCAGCCCAGCGCGAGCGAGCGCCCGACGTCGAAGCGCATCTGGTCGGGCGAGCGCAGCGTGCCGGGGTCCATCCACGGGCCCATGAATCGGCTGACCAGCCCGATGACCGGGCTGCCGTGCCAGCGCAGCCAGCGGGCGTGCGCGGTCATCAGCTCCGGCCCGCCGAACGCGAAGGGGTTCTCGACCTCCTGGATCGGCTGCAGCGGGATGTTCGCCTGCTCGCCGGGGACGACGAGGGAGTTGAAGTAGTTCTCGGCGTCGGGGAGGCGCTTGCGGATCGCGCGGTCGATCCGTCGGCAGCAATCGCGGATCAGCTCGCGCCCCAGATGCCAACGCTGGTTGTCGTCGTTCGCGTCGGAGCTCGCTTCGGAGCCGAGCCGCTCGCGGGCGACCCGGTTGAACGACTCGGAGTGGAACGCGCCGTTGCAGTAGAGGCTGATGTCGAACCAGAAGCCGACCAGGCCCGGGCAGCGCTCGAGCATCTCCAGCGCCTCGGGGATGACGACCTCCTCGGCGTAAGGCGAGGCGAAGCAGATGTGCTTCGCGCCCCACGCGGCGTAGCTGCCGTCCTTGTAGCGTTGCCGCCACTCGGGATGCTTGGCGGCGGCGACGTCGTCGAGCCCGAGCGTGAAGTAGGCCTGCACGCGGATGCCGCGGGCGGCGCAGGCGGCGACGGTGGCGGGGAAGAGGTCGGGGCGGGCGAGGTGCGGGTGCGGGTGGCCCAGCTTCGTGTCGAAGTAGGTCTCGCCGTACTGGCATTTGCCGGGCGTGGCGATGGCGTTGACGTGGGCCCGCGCGGGCGTGTCGGCGAAGGCGGCGGGGTCGAACGCGGCCCCGACGTTGAGCGTCGAGGGGAGCGTGTGAAAGTCGAGGTGGATTTTGCGGATCATGCCCTGAGTTTACGGCCCGCGGCGGGGCGGGGCGTTGCGTAAGGGCGTGTGAACAGGGCGATCAATCGGCCTCAAGCTGGGGCGATGCCCGCGGCGCTCTGGCGGATCGTGTTGATCAATTCGCCCGCGGGGCTGTCCTTGGGCAGGTAGGCCACGGCGCCGGCCTGGCGCATCCGGGCCTTGACCTCCGCGTCCTGGTGCATCGACAGCCCGATGACGTGCACGCCGGTGAGCCCCGCGGCGGTGATCTGGCGCGTCGCCTCGATGCCGTCCATGTTGGGCATGTTGATGTCCATCAGGATCACGTCGGGGCGCAGCCGGCCGGCGAGCTCCACCGCCTCGATGCCGTCGGAGGCCTCACCCACGACGGTGACGCCTTGCTGCCGGGCCAGCAGGCTCGCGAGGCCTTGGCGGACGATCTTGTGGTCGTCGGCGAGGACGAGGCGGATCGTGGGGTATTGGGCGATGAGGGCCTTGGGCGCGGCGGCCTTGTCCGTCGTCGCTGCGGCCGGGTCGCCGAGGAGGTCGGCGGGCGAATGCGTGGGGAGGCGCAGGCTCACGCGCGTGCCTTTGCCAGCGGCGCCGGTGATGGTCAGCCGTCCGCCCAGGAGGTCGGCCCGCTCGCGGATGCTGAAGAGGCCGAAGCCGCCGACGCCCGCCTGCCCCTCCGCGGCGCGGGTGGGGTCGAGCCCGCGGCCGTCGTCCTCCACCGTCAACTCGATCTGCCCGTCGTCCGTGCGGGTGAGCCGGACGTGGGCCCGGGCGACGCGGGCGTGCTTGACCACGTTGAAGAGCAGCTCGCGGGCCGACTGGAAGAGGAACGAGCGGAGGTCCTCCGTCTCGGGGTCGGCCGCGTCGTCGGCCTGCACGTGGATCTCCAAGTGGTGCTTCTCCCCCATCCAGCGGGCGAGCCACGCCAGCCCCGCCGGGAGACCCGCGCTGTGCAGGACGGGCGGGCTGAGCTCGACGGTGAGCGTGCGGGCCGATTCGATCGACTGCGTCAGCGCCTCCTGGAGCACCTGCAGGTAGCCCTGCCCCGCCTCGGTGGAGACCTCGTTCTTGAGCAGCGTGGCCCGCATCGTGGCCGCGACGAGCAGTTGCTGGAGGTGGTCGTGCAGCACCTTCGCGACGCGCTGGCGCTCCCGGCTCTCGGCCCGCGTCAGCTCGCCCGCGAGACCCTGGAGCTGCGCCGCGCGCCGCCGGGCCTCGGCCGTGCGCTCGGCGACGCGCTCCTCCAGCGTGCGGTTGAGCTGCCGCAGGTCCTCCTCCGCCTGCCTGCGCCCGGTGATGTCGGCCACGGTGCCGACGAAGCTCACCGCCTTGCGGCCGGGGCCCTCGCCCTCGAAGGTCGCCAAGCCGTGCGCCTCGACCCAGCGGATCGCGCCGTCGTCGAGCCGGATGCGGTACTCGACGCTGTAGGGCTTGGGCGCGACGGGGTCGAGGGCCCGCTCCACCGCGGCCCAGACGCCGGGCAGGTCGTCGGGGTGCAGCCGGGCGAGGATCTCCTCGTTGGGCCGCTCGCTCCCGGTGACGCCGAAGATCTCCTTGTACCGGTCGTCCCAGTTGGCGACCTTGGTGACCGGGTCGTAGTGCCACCAGCCCATCTTCGCGGCGTCGAGCGCGAGCTGGCGCTGCTGGGCGAGTTGGTTGCGGTCGGTCTCGATCCCCACGCGGCGGGTCTCGTCGATCACGACGCAGAAGAGCCCCAGCGGCCGACGGGCGTCGTCGAGGATCGGGCTGAAGGAGAAGGTGAAATAGCCTTCGTGGAGTTGGCCGTAGCGCTCGATGGCCAGCCGGAGCCGTTCGTTGTAGGTCGATTCGCCGCGCTCGACCACGGCCTTGACCATCGGCTCGATCTGGGGCCAGATGCCGCGCCACGCCTCGCGGGCGGGCCGTCCGATCGTGGCGGCGTGCCCCTCGCCCAGGCCGCGGCCAAAGGAGTCGTTGTGGAGGTGGATCAGCTCCGGGCCCCACCAGAGGAACATCGGGAACCGCGAGTTGAGGCAGATGTCCAGCGCGACGCGCAGCGCCGCCGGCCAATCTTCGCGCGGCCCCAGCGGCGTCGCGCCCCAGTCGCGGGCGCGGATCAACTCGCTGACCGGCCCGCTGGCCATCGGCCTGTCGCCGCCACCATCGGCATGTTGGTTCGAGGCCCCGGCGTTCATGCGTGCGTCTCGTGAGGTGGGTCGACCGAGCGTGGAATCGGCCCCATCAGAAAGCCGTCCCAGTCCCGTCGGGGGCCTTGGCGGAATCCGGGGCATCTGTCCTATTCGTATCGGGCCTTTTTGGCCGCACGCTTTCGCGTTCATTATAGGATTCGACGCATGAAACGCCTCCGCGGCCTTTCACGCCGTTTGGGCATGCGAGATGCGCCCTGCCGCGAGTAGAATGGAGCGATTGCCAACCATCCGGTTGCCGTCCGCCCGCCGGCCCGCAACCCCCGGACCCCGGAGACCCCCGCCATGCAATGGGTGCTCGCGATCATGACCGGCGTGGCCTTGAGCGCCGCCTGCGGCTTCCGCGTCTTCGTCCCGCCGCTGGTGGTCTGCATCGCCGTCAAGGCCGGCTACATCACCCTCAGCCCCGGCTTCGACTGGATGGGCAGCGACGTCACGCTCGCGGTCCTCGCGCTGGCGACGGCGCTCGAGATCGCCGCCTACTACATCCCCTGGCTCGACCACCTGCTCGATGTCCTAGCCATGCCCGCGGCCATCGTTGCCGGCACGGTCCTCACCGCCTCGTTCATCACCTACATGGACCCCATGCTCGGCTGGGCCTTGGCGGCGATCGCCGGCGGCGGGGCGGCCGGCACGGTGCAGCTCGCCACCGCGGGCGTGCGCGTCGTCTCCACCGCCGTCACGGGCGGGCTGGGCAACTGGCTCGTCTCCACCGTCGAGGCGATCCTCGCCACGCTGCTCTCGTTCTTCGCGATCTTCCTCCCGGTCCTCTCGCTGGGCGCGATGCTGGCCGTGACGGGCTTGATGGTGGTCTTCCTCCTCGCCCGCCGGCGACGCCCGCGCCACTCGGTGGTCGACGGCGACGAGCCGCGCGTCGCCCCGAGCGCCGCGGCCGCCACGCCGCCCGTGCCGCCAGCGGTTGGATGAATCTCTTCGCGCCAAGCCCACGGATCGCACCGCAGTGCGTTCCGTGGGGTTCCTTTGGATGTCGCTCACGCATGTGACGCGCGTCGCACTGATTTGGCGTCGACGCGAGGCCGACCCCACCGAACCCGACGGCGTACCGTCGGGATCAGTGGGCTTGGGTTCGGTTCGAGCACGCATCTATGAGGCGACGCCCGCCCTCACTCCCCGCGCTGCGACGCCGGCGCTGTCTGCGGCGCCTTCCGCGCCGCCACCAACGCCTCAAGGTTCACCACCGCCGCCCGGTTCTGCGGGGCGATCCGCAGCGCCTCGCGGAAGTGCCGTTCCGCGCCGGCCCAATCGCCCGTGGCCTGCAGCACCAGCCCGAGGTTGTTGTGCGCGTCCGTCCTCTCGGGGGCCGCGCGCAGGACGCGCTCGTAAGCCTCGCGGGCCGGGCCGAGCTGCCCGTGCCTCTGCAGGATGATCGCGCTGTTGTAGCGGGCGTCCTGCAGGTCGGGGTCGACCTCCAGGGCCCGGAAATACTGGTACGTCGCCCCGCCCTCGCGCCCCGTCGCCTGCAGGATGACGCCCAGGCGGTGGTGGGCGAGGGCGTTCCACTCCCAGGCCCGCGGGGAATCGTCGGGGATGAGGTCGAGCACGCGCTGGTAGTGGTCCCACGCCAGGCCGTTCTCGCCGGCGTCCTGCAGGACGACGCCGAGGAAGTAGATCGCCATCGTGTTCTCGGGCGAGACGCGCACCGCCTGAGTTAGGAGCGTGCGCGAGTCGTGCCACTCGCGGGCCCGGGCGAAAGTCAGCACCGCCAGCGAGGCGAGGACGACGCCAGCCGTGAATGCGAGGATCGCCCGGTCGCGGGCGGTGCGGACGTAGCGGTCGGGCAGCGAGCCCACGGCCATGAGGATCAATCCCAGCGAGGGCAGGTAGGTGTAGCGGTCGGCCAGCGACTGCGTCGCGACCTGCACGATCCCGATCACCGGCGTGAGCGCGACCAAAAACCAGAGCCAGCCGACGAGCAGCCACGGGCTCGTCCGGCGAATCCGCCACGCAAGGAAGGTGACGGCGACCAGCACCGTGGCCGAGGCCGCCACCTGCCACGCCGCCCACCCGCCCAGAGGGAAGGGGTAGAAGACAATCAGGTCGCGCGGCCAGAGCGTCTTGCCCAGGTAGCGCACGTAGGCGATGGGCACGTTGGCGAACCGCCCGGCGAGGCCCTGCTGCCCCAGGCTGCGCACGGCCCCGCCCGCGTGCTGCGCGACGAGCGTGGCCGCGCTGAAGATCGTGACGATCCCCAGCAGCGGGAGCTTTTCGACGACCAGCCATCGCGCGGAGGCGGGGGGGAAGGCGGGCCCGCTCGTGCCCCCGTCGGCCTCGCCAGCAGGCCGGAACCGCCGCAAGGGCCAAGCGTCGAGCAGGAGGAAAAGCACGGGAAAGGTCACCAGCATCGGCTTGGCGAGCAGGCCCAGCGTCAGGAGCAGCGCGCTCGCGAGGTACCGCACGGGCGAAGGGCGGCGGGCGTATTCGACGTAGGCGAGCAGGGCCATCAGCCCCAAGCAGGCGCTCAGCACGTCCTTGCGCTCGCTCACCCAGGCGACGCTCTCGACGCGCAGCGGGTGGAGCGCGAAGAGCCCCGCCGCCAGCGCGCTGCGCCAGCCCGCGAGCCCCAGCCGGCGGAAGAGCAGGAAGACCAGCCCGGCGTTGGCGACGTGGAGCAGCAGGTTGGTGAGGTGATAGCCCGCGGGGTCGAGCCCGAAAAGGCGATGGTCGACCAGCAGCGAGACCCACGTGAGCGGGTGGTAGTTCGCCGCCCCGGTGGTGGTGAAGGCCCAGCCGATCCCCGCGGGCGTCAGGCCCAGGGTTAGGTTGGGGTTCCGCACGACGTAGATCGGGTCGTCCACCTCGAAGAACCCGGCCCGCAGGACGGGGGAGAAGGCGAGGAGGATGACGCCTGCGGCGAGGAGGATGGCGAGCAGCGAAGTAGGCGAGGGGGCAAGCCGAAACCGGCTTGGCCCCGATGAAGTCTCGCGTGCGCTGGATCGATCGACCGGGGGGCGACTTGAGGATCTCTTCGCCATCGGCTTGAGGCTGACAGAAAGGCGCCGCAGTGGCAACCAAGGTCGTCATCGCAGGGGAATGCGGTAACCCGCAGGCGGGCTCAAGGCGTCCCGGGCTGCTTGGGCGAGGGAGCCGGGCACTCCTGCAGCGTCTCGGGGTCGGAGCATTTCTTCACCGCGGCGGCCATCAGTTCCGCGCCGGCCTCCGTCTCCTTGGCGATCCACTCGGTGTCCTTGATTCGTTTGATGAGCGGGGTCTCGACGAAGCCCATTCCGCCGCCGCGAGAGATGTTGGAGGTATACCAATTCTTCTTCGCCTCGGGCCGGATTTCGTTGAATGTCACAGAGTCCATTTTCTCTAGGTAGCCGACGAACACGCTCTCGGCGTCGCCGCAATCCGTGCAGGAGAAGAGATAGGCCCGGACGCCGGCGAGATCCCCTTCGTGGGGCCCCGTCGGGGTCGCGATGGGCGCCATCTGGTCCTCCGCCACGAAGGGTTCGCCCGTGTTGAGGTCGAAATACCAAAGGTATTGCTTTGGCAGCGGGGCGCTGCCTGCTTGATGGCCCCGAATTGAAGGGCAAGCATGAAGGCGCCGACGGACAAGAGCAGCACGGCAGCCAAGAACATGATGCCGGGGTGTTCCTCCCTCCATTCCTGGAATGTCATCGTTTGGGCCTCTCGCGGGGCTATCGGGTGGAGCAGACCCCATGCACCTGCTGTCCGATCTGCGAACGGGCTCGCCCCGGCAATGGACGTCGTTTCGGAATCGACTCGCGAGTCACCGGCCCATCTTCGCCACCCAGTCGAGGGCGTTGAAGACGTTGCTCTTCATCATGGCGTTGCCGCCGCCGGCGTGCCACGTCCCCGCCACGGTCCCGGCGTTGAGCCAGGTGCGATCACCGCCTCGACGGCGGTTTTTCCTGATGACGTTTTCGTCGAAGTAACACATGGAGGCCGCGTTCGCCGACCCGCCGCCGGAATGGATCAGCGCGGTGTTGGGGGGACTGCCCCCCGTATTCATCATCACGGCCTTGGTCACGCCGAAGAAGTCCACCCCGACGTTTTGGCGAAGCGTGACCGCTCCGTCGGCCCACGCCACCATGTTGGAATCGTAATTGCCGGTGTAATTGGCGTGTTGGTTGAAGAAGGATTCGCAGAGGACGGCTCGATTCAGGTCGTTGAGGTTGTTGTCCGGCTTGGCGAAATTCGGATCGGCAAACGCGAATCCGTGCGTGCCGGTGCCGTTGTTGAATCCCCAGGTCGCTCGGGCGATCGTCAACGTGATCCCGGTCGTCCCGAAGATGTCGTACTTGTTGTTGCTGTAGGAGTAGTCGCCGCTGCGGTAGGCGTAGCTGGAGTTGACCCCGTAGTTGTTGGTGTCGTTCAGGCTCAGCTGGTTGTAGCCTTGGATTCCATCCCAATTCGGGCCGAGGTTTGCGGTCGAATAGTAAGTGCCGCTGTAGGTCGACCCATAGACCCATTGGCGGGTCGCCCATTCGCGGTAGGGGTAGCCCGAAGTGCCCGGGCCGTTCTCGTTGTTCCGGTTGACCGGGTCGTTGACGACTCCGGGGCAGAACAGCATGCTCGCAGACATGTATCCCGCCTCGACGACCTGGCCCATGCCCTTGGCGACATTGACGTTGCCCGCCGCGACGCCCGCGGCGGGGTTGGCGTTGCGGCAACCCCAGACGCAGACGCCTGCGACGGGGTCATAGCTGTCGATGCCGTCGTTGTTGTACTCCGTGGTTCCAGCACTCGGCACGTTCGTGCTCAGCGTGTAGGCCACCTGCGATCGGTTCGGTCCCAAGCCGCCGTAGTCGCTTTGATAGACAAGGAGCGATCCGAACTGCATGCGCTGGTTGCTCATGCACATGATCACCTGGTTGAGCGCCGCCGCCTTGGAGAAGGCGGGCAGGATCAGCGCCACCATGACTGCGATAATGGCGATGCAGACGAGCAGTTCGATGAGGCTGAAACCGTTCCGCGGACTCCTGCCCGCGATCTTCGATCTTGCAGGGCGCGGACAAGGCACGTTCTCGCTTGAACTCGCTGGACGAATCATGGAAGCCTCCGAAATGTGTGCAGGCCTTGCCGCGACGAAGAGATGAATGGGGCGGCGAAAGCGTAGGCGAAGGGGCTCATCGGGCCTCGCGGGATCCTTCCCGGGAGGCGAAGCAGGACGGTCGGTCGATGTCGATCAGTTGGTCACGGTCATTTGGGCGTTGCTGTCTTTGACGCCGCCGTTCTCGGTGGTGGTCCCGGCGCTGCTCT
>JAPLMQ010000251.1 GCA_026386955.1 Planctomycetota bacterium | reverse complement strand
AGCCAGATCGCCGAATCTCTTCTGCAGCAATTCATGGATGCGGTCTGATTTCTCCAAGAGGTAAAGCGATGTCGGCTGCATCTCCGCATAGGCGATCCCGTCCACGTCGCCAGAACGGATGGCCGCGAGGGCTTTTTCCATTTCGGTGACAAAGGCAAGCGCGAGTTGTCGATCGTCGTTGGGCATGGGAAGCGGGATGACGTGATGCCGATGCGATGGCCGCCACGGAAGCAGGTTCACGGCCGGCGATTTGATTCTCCGTCGCGGGCGCCGCCTGTCAATGGCCGACGGTGACCATCACCCCGCCCGCCTGGCCAGATCCCGCGCGCAACAAACAACCCCGCTCGGCGCGGGGTTGCATGATTCACTGGGATTGGCGGCGACGCCCGAAGGCGTCAGCCTCGCAGCGTCGCTCAGGCCTTCGCGGCGGGAGCGGCGGCCCCGGAAGCCTTGCCGGCCTTCATCGCGTTGAAGCGAATGGTCAGGCGCGACTTGTAGCGCGAGGCGGTGTTCCGGTGGATCGTCTTGGTCGAGGCGACCTGGTCCAGAAGCTTGTAGATGGCGGTGATCTTGGCCTGGGCGTCCTCGACCTTGCCGTTGTGCATCGTGTCGAGCAGGTCCTTGACGGACGTGCGGACACGGTCCATGCGCCAACGGTTGCGGGCGCGGCGGGTGGCGGTCTGGCGGACGTTCTTCTTGGCGCTGGCGGTGTTAGCCATGATGCAGGGTTTCCACGAAAACGGGTCCGATCTTGGGCCGCACATTATGCGCCTACGGGCCAGATCTTGCAAGCGACGGGGTTGACTTGGCGCTCGGCTAAGGCCGCGCTGGCCGCAGGGCCTCCGCGCGGGCCAGGTTGTCCTGCGCGTCCTTGAACTGCGGGTCGAGGCTCACGGCCCGTTGGAAGTGGGCGATGGCCAAGTCGAGTTGTTGGCGGCGCGCCAGACAGATGCCTAGGCCGTTGTGAGCGTGAGGCTGGTCGGGCTTCAAGGCCAGCGTGCGCTCGAACAGGGAAGCGGCCTGGTCGATGCGGTTGAGCTTGATCATGGCCCGGGCGACGTCCAGCAGCGTCGAAGCGTCGCGGGGAGCTTGTTGGGCCGCCCGGTCGAACTGCTCGAAGGCGGCTTGGGCCTGGCCTTGATCGCCCAACTCCGCGCCAAGGCGGAGATGGGCCTGGGCCGAGGTTGGCCGCAGGTCCACGGCCTGGCGCAGATGGGAAACCGCGCCGGCGGAGTCGCCCAATTCCGACCGGACGGTGCCCAAGGCCAGTTGTGCATCGAAAGAGCGGGGCTGAAGCCGCACGGCCCGCTCCAGGGGCGCCACGGCAGCACCCTTGTCCGGCTCGCCGGCCAGCGCCACGCCCAATTGGTAGGAGGCATCGTAGGAACCGAGATCGATCGCGGCGGCGCGCCGCAGGGGCTCGATGGCCTCCGCGCGGCGGCCGGCGTGCAGCAGCGACAGGCCCAGGTCGAGCTGGGCTTCGAAGGATCGAGGCGCCAGGGCGGCGATGTTTTCGTGCTGGGCCAGCCTCGTCGCCTCACCATGGAATTCCAGCCCCAGCATAAACGCGACAACGCCCGCCAGGGCCGCCCACTTGAGCCCGTGGGCCCACCGGCCGGCGGGCCTGGGAGCCGGTGCGGCGTTGGGCTTGCCTTCGGCCAAGCCCAGTCCTTCGCGCGTGGAACTCTCCCTCACCTTCCAGATGAACCCGTCGAAGTAGAAGTGCAACAGCGTCGAGACGGTGATGCCGACGTCGAACACGTGCTTGGCGACCTTGCCATCAGACCCTTTTCCCACGAGAAACACGTAGCCGTAGGCGAAGACCAGTCCCACGTAGAGGCCGATCATCACGCCGCTGTTGCGGAAGAGGAAGCGGGTGAAGGAGCCGACGTCGCGGCTCTTCTCGACGCGCTTGCGGTTGTAGATCCAGACGATCGACAGGTACTGGATGTCGTGGAAGACCTCGAAGATCGCCACGCCCAGGATGATGTTGGTCACGCCCACGGAGGTGTACCACCAGAAGCCGATGCTGCTGGCCAGGAGGAAGAGCTTGGCCCGGCTGATGGCCTAGCCTCGCCGCCAGCGCAGGAAGGCGTTGGCGGCGAACGCGGCCGTGATCACCGCGGTGCACGCATACCAGGCCGTCGCCGCCGTGGAGATCGTCGCTGGCGAGAGAAGAGGGACGCCGCACTGATAAAGCGCCAGGAGCACCTGCGGCATCCGCAGGGGCGTGAAGAACGCGGCGGCGCCGAACCAGGAGGCCAGCAGCAGCAGGTCGAGGCGGGCAGTCAGGGGGGCGAAGGACTTGACCTTGGCGTCGTAGATGCGGCCAAAACCGTAGACCTGCGCCATGCCGTGCCAAATTCCCCAGAGGAGGAGCACCAGTTCCAGCACGTGCAGGCCGTTGATCGAGCAATAGGCGGCGACCAGCGCCAGGACGATCGGCGCGACGAGGAAACGCGCACGGAAACGGCTCAGGAGCTCCCGATCGCCGTAGGCCCGCATCATGCCGGGCAAGTGATGTCCCATCGCGCCGAAACCACTCACGTAGAGATAGATGTCCGGCGCCGACATGCGGGTGCGCAGGAGTCCAAAGAGCGGAACCAGCAGCAACGGCGTGCCGATGAAGAGCAGCAGGTCTCGCCAGGTGTCGAGGATCCACAGCGAGCCGGCGCCCCGGCCGTCCGGTGCAGAGGGCGCCTGGATCGAGGAGGCCGCGGCTCCGCCGATCACGGCAGGACCATGCTGCGTCGATTCATTGACCTGATCGCGCATCATTTGTTCCTGCCGACCAGGTCCAGTCCGTGACAACGAGGCAACAAGAAGATGTGCTGGAGAATCCCCGATGAAGCTGTTTGAGTTTACCTATGCACGGGCGGGGCCGACAATGCGCCCCCAAGCCCACGGATCGCGACGGTACGCCGGAGCGTTCCGTGGGGTTCCGGGATGTCGATGAGTCATCGGACGCCCCTCGTGCCGGAATACGCAGTTGTTGGGGCTTCGCGCCAACGACCCCACCGAACCCGACGGAGTACCGTCGGGATCGATGGGCTTGTGTTCATCCTTCGTTCGGGCCCTTTCCCGCAACTTGACACCCCCATCGCCCGTCGTACGATGTCAGTCTGGACAACGGCTCGCGCGGGAATGGGTCCCGCGGTGGCGCTGTCGACGCTGCAGGCTCACCATGCATACCCAGGCTGACTTGAGTGTGCGAGGGCTTTGATGGGTTGTTCAACGACCCATCTTGGCCGTTCCGAACGGAAGCCGTTGATCGGTGTCGACCGACGGCTGGCCCTTCGGGTGGAGGAGGCGGCGATGGCCTGATGCACCCCCGTGCATATTGGTCGTCCCGCCGAGGCAGGCTGAAAAGCCGGCCAACCTCCGCGGGAATCGCCTGGGCCACGAGCGCTGAGCAAGCGAATCGTGGTCCCGTTGTTTTAGGGCCCGGCCCGGGCCTGATGCGTGTCGAGTCTGCGTCTGACGTCCGCGTGTTTCGTCCGTGTCCGTCGTCCGCGTCCCGTTTCCTGGCGGCAGGCTTCGTGAAAGCCCCGCCGACAACCCGGCTTGGTCCCTGAAAAGCTCCACCGTGGGGCGGGGGGCCGACAACTTAATAGCAGCCCTTTTTTGAGGACCGCATGAACCCACAGGAATTGCTCCGGCTACTGGACTCCATCTCCCGCGACCGCAACGTCGAGAAGGAATCCCTCTACAAAGACATCGAGCAGGCGATGGTTTCCGCCGCCCGCAAGCATTTCAACGCCGTCGACACCGAGGAGTTCCGGGCCGAGCTCGACCGCATCGGTGGCAAGATCCGCCTGTGGCGCGGCGAGACCGAGATCCCCCTCGAGTCCCTGGGGCGCATCCCCGCCCAGACCGCCAAGCAGGTCATCATCCAGCGCTTCCGCGAGGACGAGCGCTCCAGCATCTACAACGAATTCGTGGACCGCGTGGGCGAGCTGACCACCGGCATGGCCCAGCGGTACGAGGGCGGCGCCCTGGTCGTCCAGCTTGGTCCCCGGGCCGAGGGCTTCATGCCCCGCTCGGAGCAGATCCCCGGCGAGCAGCACCAGCCCGGCGAGCGCGTCCGCTGCCTGATCCTCGACGTCCGCGACGCGGGCAACCAGGTCAAGATCGTCCTCTCGCGGGCCCACCCCGACTTCATCAAGCGGCTCTTCGAGGTTGAAGTGCCCGAAGTGGCCGAGCGCATCATCGAGGTCAAGGCCATGGCCCGCGAGCCGGGCCACCGCACCAAGATCGCCGTCAGCTCGATCGACTCGAAGGTCGACGCGGTGGGCGCGTGCGTCGGCGTGCGCGGCAGGCGCATCAAGAACATCGTCGACGAGCTCGGCGGCGAGAAGATCGACATCGTCCGCTGGAACGAGTCGAGCCAGATCCTCATCCAGAACGCCCTGCGCCCCGCGGAGGTCGTCGAGACGAGCCTCTGCTTCGAGCTGGGGCGTGCGACGGTCGTGGTCAACGAGGACCAGCTCTCGCTGGCGATCGGCAAGCGCGGGCAGAACGTCCGCCTCGCGGCCCGGCTGACGCAGTGGGACATCGACATCCTCACCCCCGCCGAGTTCAGCAAGGGCTTGGACACGATGGAGGCGACGCTCAAGACCATCGAGGGCATCACCGAGGAGCAGATCGACCGCTTGGCGGCGCTGGGCGTCATCAGCGTGTTCGACGTGGAGGAGGTCGGCGCGGACTTCATGGCCGAGTCGCTGCCCTGCAGCCCCGAGGCTGCGGCGCTGATCGTCACGGCGTCGGGCGAGAAGGCCAAGGTCGTCGCCGAGGAGCAGGCCCGCGAGAAGGAGGAGGCGGAGCGCCGCAAGCGCGACGCCGCCACGGCCCTGTCGTCCACGCCCGGCGAGGCGCAGGCGGCGGCGGTGCTGGGCGAGATCCTGCCCGGCGGACCGGTCGGCGTCCCCGCGACGGCTTCGACCGACGCGGGCGCAACTTCGGCCACAACTTCAGGGGCAAACGCGAGCGCCTCGGGCGACGACTCGATCGTCGCGATGCTCGAGGACCGTCAGAAGCAGAACCAGGCTGCGGCCGGCGGCGCGGAGCCCCCGGCTGCGGCGGCCACCGATTCGGGCGCCTCGGGCAACTGACTCGGGCAACCGAGGCGAGCGGTGGGGCAGTGCCCCGGTTGGAGCCGGCATCCAAGTCGGCATGCGGGTCTGAAGGGTTTGAGGCTGCGTCAGCGACTACGTCGGGGGCAAAGGTCGGAGACCGAGTCAGGATTTGCAGGCGACTGTTTGAAGTTTGAAGGAGATGCATTTGGCTAAGGCAAGGCGTGTATTCGAGATCGCCAAGGAATTGGGGATCGAGAGCAAGTCGATCGTGGACAAGTGCTCGGCCGAAGGCGTGCCGGGCATCGTGAACCACATGTCGACGGTGAAGATCGGGCTCGAGCACTCGATCAAGGAGTGGTTCAGCGAGTCGCACAGCATCACCACGACCGTGGAGACCGCCGAGAAGGTGGACCCGACGAAGGTGGCGAGGAAGTCCGCGCGCCGCCGCGCGGGCGAAGTCGATGGCCACACCGCGGTGGCCGAGCCGCCGGCCGCCGAGTCGCGCACCTCTGCCCCGGCCGCTCCCGCGGCCCCTGCGCCCGAGGGCGCCCCGGCCGCACCCGCTGCTCCCGCCGAGCCCGCGCCGGTTGTCGCCGCGCCCGCGGCCCCCGTCGCGCCGCCCGCGCCGCCCGCGGCG
>JAPLMQ010000245.1 GCA_026386955.1 Planctomycetota bacterium | reverse complement strand
CGCCGGCCCCGGTCGCCAACCGCCCTGTCACCACCTCCTCGTCACTCGCAACGGCGATCCAATCCTTTCCGCCGACGGTCGAACCGGTGCTGACGCTGGGCGTGGCCCGCCTGGTCGAGTATCAAGGCGACGCCTATGCACGGCTCTTTCTCGACCGCCTCCGCCCGCTGCTCGCGGGGCTCACGATGGGCGTCGTCGTCGGCACCGGCATCCTCTACGCCATGTCGGGCAAGCCCCCGGCCGAGTTCAACCAGATCATGAACGGCGTGGTCGGCGGCATCTGCCTGGTCGTCGTCCTCATGCAGGCCTACCGCCTCACCGGGCGCGAGATCCCCACGCTCCCGCCCCACCCGGCTTCGGCGGTGGGCGTCGGCCTCCTCGCCGGCGCGGTCTCGACGATCAACCACGGGGCCGGGCCGATCGTCACCGTCTACCTGCTGCAGGAGAAGCTCGAGAAGCGCCTCATGGTCGGCACGCTGCTCTTCTATTTCCTCATTGGCAACGCGATCAAGGTGCCGACCTACCTGCTGCTCCCCTTCCCGCCCGACGGGAAGCCGCTGATCAACTGGGAGACGCTGCACAACTCGATCTGGTTCATCCCGCTGATCCCGGTGGGGACGGTGCTCGGCGCGTGGATGCACCACAAGGTGCCCGAGAAGCCGTTCGCGGCGATCATGTACATCGCCGCGGCGGCGAGCGCGGCGCAGTTGCTCTTCAAGGCCAACGCGGCGGCGGCGGCGGTGATCGGGACGGTGAGCCTGTTGGCGTTCGCGGTGGCGTGGATGACGAGGCCTCCGGTGAAGGCGGCTGTCGTGGCGGTGCCGGAGCCGGCGAAGCCGTGAATTGTTGGCCGGACGCGCCAGCGACGGATGTTGGATTGGTCTGAAGGCACTAGCGCAGAGGCTAACCTCCGTCGCTGGCGCGTCCGGCCAACAATTGCACCATGACCACGCACGTCGCCATCCTGCTGCGCCGCTACATCCGCCTCGTCCTCGCGGGGAGCAAGACCGTCGAGAGCCGGCTGACCCGCACGCGCAAGGCCCCGCTCGACTGCGTCAGCGTCGGCGACACGATCCACTTCAAGGCGTCCGCGGGGCCGTACATGGCGACGGCGGTCGTCGCGAAGGTCGAGACGCACCGCGACCTCACGCCGGCGAAGGTCGAGGCGCTGCGCAGGAAGCACCACAAGGCCGTCGGCGGCGACGCCGCGTATTGGAGGGCCAAGCGCGAGGCGAGATACGCGACGTTCATCACGCTGCGCGACGTGAAGGCGACGAGCGCCGGGCCTGTGAGGATGGACAGCTTAAGCTGTCCATCCTTGGGTCGAACAAGCGTGCATCGCAAGAACATGCGTCGAAAGACCTCCTGCGCGACGCGGACCTCCAACCCTTCGACCTCCCCCTCACCCGCGCCGCCTTCACCACGCGCGTCGTGCGCATCCCGCGCGCGACGGACCATTTCCCCGCCGACGCCTTCGGCGACGCCCGCCGCCCCGGCAAACCGATCGAACTCCTCCTCCCCGACGGCGAAGTCGTCCGCACCGACCTGATCGCCGGCGACGGGCGCTTCCGCTGGCGCGGATGGGCCCGCCCCTTCCTCGCCGCCCGGCTGGCGGTGGGCGACCGCCTCCGCTTCGAGCCGGTAGACTTGCGGCGGTGGCGCGTGATCTTTGTCCGCGCGGCCGACCTCCCGGAATCCCCGGCCCCCCCGGAATCGCCCTCCCCCGGCAACCCCGGAGCCTCGACGATGCCCGCGAAAACCCGATCATCCGACGCCGCCCCGCGCCTCGCGGACTTCGCCTCCGACGCCGATGTCGCCCGGCTGATCCGCGTCGCCCGCGAGGAGGACCTCGGCCCGCGCCTCGACGACATCACCAGCCGGCTCTTCGTGCCCGCGGACCGCGCCACCGTCGCCGTGATGCGCAGCCGGCAGAAGGGCCGGCTCAGCGGAGCCGCCCTGCTGCCCGCGATCGCCAAGCTCTACGACCCCGCGATCGCGCTCGACCTGCGCGGGGTCGACGGGCAGGCGCTCGAGCCTGGCTCGATCGTCGCCGAGTTCCGCGGGCCGCTCCGTTCGATCCTCGCGATGGAGCGCGTCGCGCTGAACTTCGTGACGCACCTCTCGGGCATCGCCTCGCTCACACGGCAGTTCGTCGACGTCGTCGGCGACGCGAAGGCGGGCGTCTACGACACGCGCAAGACGATCCCGGGCCTGCGCGGGCTGGCGAAATACGCCGTGGTCTGCGGCGGGGGCCACAGCCACCGCATGGGCTTGCACGACGCGGTCTTGGTCAAGGACAACCACCTCGCCCACCTCGCGCTGGCCGACCTGCCCGCGGCCTTGGGTGCGGGGATCGCCCAGGCGCGCCGGGAATCGCCCAAGCCCGCGTTTGTGGAGATCGAGGTCGACACGCTTGCGCAGCTGGAGAAGGTCCTGCCCCTCGGGCCCGACCTGGTCCTGCTCGACAACATGACGCTCGAACAACTGCGGTCTGCGGTGGCGCTGCGCGACCGGGTCGCCCCGAAGGTCGAGCTCGAAGCGAGCGGCGGAGTCCGTCTCGAGACGATCCGCGCCATCGCCCTCACCGGCGTCGACCGCATCGCCATCGGAGCGTTGACCCACTCGGCCCCGTCGCTCGACCTGGGGCTGGACATCGACGCATGACCCCCGTCGACGACTCGCCGATGATCGACGCCGAGCTGCTCGACCGGCTGCTGCGCGCGGCCGAGCCCGTGGCGGCGGAGGCTCTGGCCCGCGAACGGGGCTGGCCCCCGGACCGCGTGGCACGCGAGATCGAGCGGCTGCGGCAGGCGGGCTGCGCGGTCGAGAATCACCCGCAGCGCGGCGTGAGGCTGGTGGAGTCGTCGCTGGAATGCTGGGCCGACTACCTCCGCTGGCGCGACGAGGGGCGGCGGAGGCCCGGGCGGATCATCCAAGTCTTCCGCAGTACCGCGAGCACGCAGGACCTCGCTCGGCGGATCGTCGAGGCGGGCGGGCGGCGGGCGGACGGCGCGGTTGTCCTCGCCGACGAACAGAGCGCGGGGCGAGGGCGGCTGGGCAGGCGCTGGGTCGCCCCGCCGGCGTCGGCGGTCCTGCTCACGCGGGCCTGCGTGGCGGCGAACGGCCAGGCGGGCCCGGCCCGCGGCATCTCGGTCGACCGCATGATGTTCGCGACGGCGGTGGGCGTCGCCCGCGCGATCGAGGCGGCCACCGCGCCCCGGCCGCTGGATGTGCGGATCAAATGGCCCAACGACCTGTTGGTCGGCGAAGGGAAGATCGCGGGCGTGCTCGTTGAGACGTTCGCGATGCCGGAGCGCGATCGCGCCGGGGAGCGGGAGCCTGGGCTCGTCGCGGCCATCATCGGCGTGGGGCTCAACGTCTCGGTCCTGCCCGAGCATCTGCCCGCCGACGACCCCGCGCTGCGCCGACGCGTCACCAGCCTGGCGATGCAGGGGCGGCCAGTCGACCGTCTCCGCGTCGCGGACTGCCTCGTCGAGTCCCTGGACGAGGCGCTCGACCGCGCGTCGACGGAGGAGCTTCTCGCCGAGTGGCGCCGCCGGAGCACGATCTTCTCGCAGCGCGTCCGCCTGGGCAGCGAGGGGCGGATCGTGCAGGGGCAGGTGATCGACATCGACCCGTATGAAGGCCTGATCGTCCGCAGCGACGACGGGCAGATCGTCCACCTCAACGCCGCCAAGACCACGGTGTTGTAGGCGTCCCCTTGCCGGAACTCCCCGCCATGCGTGTCACCGATTCGCACGTCCATCTCTGGACCGACGAGCCCACGCGGTATCCGGACGCGAACCCGCGCCCAGCCTACATGTTTCGCCGGCGGTACGAGCCGGCCGACTTCTTCGCGCAGGCGGGGCCGTCGGGCGTCGACCGCGCTGTGCTGGTGCAGTCGGACAACTACGGCCCCGACCACCGCTACCTCACCGACGTGATCGCGTCGGACCCGCGGAAGTTCGCGGGGATCGCCCGGCTCGACCCCTTCCCGCCCACGCCCCCTGGCGCCGAGGGCGTCACGAGCCTCATCGCTGTCAGCCGGCTCAAGGCCTTGGCCGAGCGCGGCTTCCGCGGCTTCCGCGTCCTCGCGCTGGGGCAGGAGGCGAACGACCGCAGTTTCGACGCGCCGTGGTTCGCCGCGATTGCCCGCGCGATCGCCGAATCTCCCGGCCTCGCGCTCTGCCCGCTGATCGATCCGGCCGCCCTCCCCGCGCTCGACCGGCTCTGCGGCGAGTTCCCCGCCGCGACGGTGGTCATCGACCATCTCGCCCGCATCGGCATCGGCAACGCCTTCCGCGAGGAGGACGTCGCCCGCCTCGTCGCCCTTGCCCGCCGGCCGCGCGTCTTCGTCAAGGTCTCCGCCTTCTACGGCCTGGGCACGGGCAAGCCGCCGCACGCCGAGCTGGCCCCGCTCATCCGCCGGCTCTACGACGCCTTCGGCCCGAACCGCCTCATGTGGGGCTCGGATTGCCCCTACCAGACCCAGCATGAGGACTATGCCGACGCGATTGCATTGATCACGCAGGGTCTGCCCTTCCTCTCCACCGACGACCGCGAGCAGATCCTCCATCGCACCGCCGACGAGGTCTTCTTCGGCCGCGCGTGACGGCTTGCGCATCGCTTACCATGCCGCCCATGATCACCTACCGCACCGACGTCCGTCCCGAGGCGAAGGCCATCGCCGACCTCTACCGGGCCGCCCCGCTCAACCGCCCCGTGGACGATCTCCCTCGCATCGCCCGCATGTTCGAGGGCTCGAACGTGGTCGTCACCGCGTGGTCGGGCGACCGCCTCGCGGGCATCCTCCGCGGGTGGACTGACGGCGCGTTCGACGGCTACATCTGCGACTTGGCGATCCACCCCGATTTCCAGAAGCAGGGCCTCGGCGCGAAGCTGCTCGACCTCGCCCGCGAAGGCAAGCCGGAGGTGCAATGGGTGCTGCTGGCCTCGCGCATCGCGGCGGAGTACTACAGCCACATCGGGTGGACCAAGATCGAGAACGGCTGGAAGTCGCCGCGGAGCAAGTGAGCCGCGACGCCGCGTTTCCCGCGGGAATCGCGTGATTCCCGGCCCACGGGCGGGTATATTCCCCGCTTCGCGCAGCCCCGGGCGCCGCAGCGCCCGGGCCTTGCAGGCATCATCACCCTCCTCCATCCGTGCATTCCCATGAAGATCGAACTCCGCGACGAGATGTTCTCCCAGTACTTCACCCAGGGCTACCTGATCTTCCGCAACGTCATCCCCGGGCTGCTCCTCAAGGAGATGCGCAAGGAGGCCGACAAGGCCCGCGAGCTGGCGTGGGAGCTCAACGGCCCGTCGGCGCAGCGGCTGCAGCCGATCGAGAAATACGCCGACCGCATCAACCAGAAGCCGTTCCAGGACTACTGCGAGCTGCCCAACATCGCCGAGATGCTCACGCGCCTCCTCGGCTCGGGCTACACCCACGGCCATCGCCACCTCATGGGCATCCTCGTCGAGCCCAAGGAGGTGCCGTGGAACCAAGGCTGGCACCGCGACGGGCCGGTCGAGGTCCCGCTCGAGGCGCAGGACGAGATCCTGCGCAAGAAGATGGACGACACCATCCTCAACATGCGCGTCTGGAACCAAGTCAACTGCGCCCTCTACAACGACGCCTGCACGTGGTACGTCCCCGGCAGCCACCTGCGCACGCGCGACCTGCCCGGCGAGGTGCAGTCCGTCGGCAGCCCCGCCCTCTCAAAGGACCTCGAAGGCCTCTGCAACGAGGAGCGCGAGATCATCAACATCCGGCACTGCCGGGCTTTCCCCGGGGCCGTGCAGACCCAGCTCGGCGCGGGCGACTACATGATCTACCGCAACTTCGCCTGGCACTGCGGAAACTACGTGCCCTACCAGCCCCGCGCGACGATCCACGACGGCGCGGTCTACCACTACAAGGACGGCGAATCGAGCAT